>NZ_JAGPXU010000004.1:0-350080 GCF_018070385.1 Micromonospora sp. C97 | reverse complement strand
GGGCGTCGACCAGGGCGTGCCAGCTGGCCTCGACGACGTTCGGGTGGACGCCTACCGTGGTCCAGTCCCGGCCGCTGCTGTCGGAGGTCTCCAGCAGCACCCGGGTCACCGCGCCCGTGCCGTGGCTGCCCTCCAGGATGCGCACCTTGTAGTCGGCCAACTCGAAGTCGCGCAGCTGCGGGTAGTGCCGGGTCAGCCCCACCCGCAGCGCCTCGTCGAGGGCGTTGACCGGGCCGTTGCCCTCGGCGGTGGCGATCACCCGCTCACCGCGAACCCGGATCTTGACGGTGGCCTCGGAGACCACCCCGCCATCCTCGCGGTGCTCGACCAACACCCGGTACGACTCCAGGGTGAACGGTCGGGCCGGGCTTCCCTCGGGCAGCTCGGAGCGGACCAGCAACTCGAAGGACGCGTCGGCCGCCTCGAAGGACCAACCACCCGCTTCCAACTCCTTGACCCGCTTGGTGACCCGGGTCAGGGCGTCCGGGCTGCTGGCCAGGTCCAGGCCCAGCTCACGGCTCTTCAGCTCGACGCTGGCCCGACCGGCCATCTCGGTGACCAGGATCCGCATGTCGTTGCCCACCACCGACGGGTCCACGTGGTTGTAGAGCAACGGGTCGACCTTGATCGCGCTCGCGTGCAGCCCCGCCTTGTGGGCGAAGGCGGCGGCCCCGGCGTACGCCTGGTGGGTGTCGGGGGCGATGTTGGCGATCTCGGCGATGGCGTGCGAGACCCGCACCATCTGTGCCAGGCAGCCCTCCGGTAGGACGGGCATGCCCAGCTTGAGTTCGAGGTTCGCGACGACCGCGAAGATGTCGGCGTTGCCCGGGCGTTCGCCGTACCCGTTGGCGGTGCCCTGCACGTGGCGGACGCCCGCCTCCACGGCGGCGATCGTGTTGGCCACGGCGCAGGCGGTGTCGTTCTGGGCGTGTATGCCGAACAGCGCGGGGTCGATTCCCAGCCGGTCGGTCAGGTCGCGGATCACGGCGGTCACCTGGGACGGCAGCATGCCGCCGTTGGTGTCGCAGAGCACCATCCGCTCGGCGCCGGCGGCGAGCGCGGTCTGCACCACCGCCGCACCGTACGCGGGGTCGTGCCGGTAGCCGTCGAAGAAGTGTTCGCCGTCGACGAAGACCCGGCGGCCCTCGCGGACGAGGTGGTCGACGGTGTCGTGGATCATCGCCAGGTTCTCCGCGCCGGTGGTCCGCAGCGCGCGCTCGACGTGCCGGGTGTCGGCCTTGGCGACCAGGGCCACCGCCGTCGTCTGCGCGTCCAGCAGGGCGCGCACCTGGGGGTCGTCGGCGACGGAGACGCCGGCCTTGCGGGTGGCGCCGAACGCGACGAGCACGGCGTGCCGCAGATCCAGTTCGGTGCGGGCGCGCCGGAAGAACTCGGTGTCCTTGGGTACCGCGCCCGGCCAGCCGCCCTCGATGAAGCCGACGCCGAACTCGTCGAGCAGCCGGGCCACGGCCAGCTTGTCGACCACCGAGTAGGTGAGCCCCTCGCGCTGGGCGCCGTCGCGCAACGTGGTGTCGAAGACCTGGAACGTCATCAGGATCCTTTCTCGGAGCAACAAAAAGACCTCCCGCGGATGCGGGAGGTCTGCGCGCTCGGCAGAGGGGAGAGCCGGCGCGCTAGGTCGCAATAATCAGGACGGTGCGTGTCACGATGGCTACTCTGCCACCCCGCCCATGGTTTTGGGAGGAACAATCCACATGGCGAGACGATTACTGAGCGTTCGTTCAGCTCGAGCCATCGCCCGTGATCGGCTTCACACGCCACCAGGGCGCCCACCGGCAGGAACAGCGGTGCGGAAGCATCTGGAGCTGGCCACGTGCCAGTTGCAAGGAGGACCCGTGCTCACCGTCAGTGACCGCTTACCTGAGCACGGACTCACCGCCTGCGTATCGCTGGGCGCCACCAACGCGTCCAAGACGATCAACCACGCGTCCCACGAGGGCAAGTGGCGTCTGGTCTTCGTCGGGCCGATGGACGAGACCTCCATCAGCCCGACGGAGATCGCCGGGGTGTGACCATGGGCCTGGACGCGCTCACCGCGGCCCTGCCGGCGTACGCCACGGACATCAGGCTCAACCTGGGCTCCACCCTCGGCGCGTCGACGTTGACCCCGACGCAGACCTGGGGCACCGCGCTGGCCTCTGCGGTGGCCGCCCGCAACCCGGTGGTGCTGCGGGAGATCGCGGCCGAGGCGCTCGGACACCTCGGGCCGGAGGGGGTCGAGGCCGCCAAGGGCGCCGCGGCGATCATGGCGATGACCAACATCTACTACCGGGCCAAGCACCTCCTCGACGACGAGCGGTACGCCTCGATGCCGGCCCGACTGCGGATGCAGATCGTCGCGCGGCCGGGGGTGGACAAGGGCGACTTCAAGCTCTGGTGCCTCGCCGTGTCGACCATCAACGACTGCGACGTGTGCGTGCGCTCGCACGAGAAGACGCTGCGCGACAAGGGCTTCACCCCGGAACAGGTGCACGAGGCCCTGCGGATCGCCGCCGTGGTGCACGCCGCTGCGGTCACCCTGGACGCCGAGGCCGCGCTGGCCTGAGCTGGTACGCCGTTTCCGGCCCCCGACGGCCGGGTAGCTCCGACGGAGACATGAGTTGCTCGGTGACAGTCAGGAGCGAACGGCATGGACAGGATCGATCCGCACGCCACCCACGCCGGGCCGGACCCGCTACGCGGGGGTGACCAGGGCACGGTGCCCGGCGGCGCGCCGGCCGGCACGTTCGACCCCTGGCGCTACCGCGACCAGGCCGGCGTGGCCGACGTCGACCTGGTCGGCTACAAGGTCGAGGCCACCGACGGTGGAATCGGCAAAATCGACAGCGCCAGTCACGAGGTGGGCGGCAGCTACCTGGTAGTGGACACCGGGCCGTGGATCTTCGGCAAGAAGGTGATGCTTCCGGCCGGCACCGTCAACCAGGTCTACCACGACCAGCGCACCGTCTCCGTCGACCGGACCCGGGACCAGATCAAGGCCGCCCCGGAGTACGACGAGAGCAGCCACAGCGACCCGAGCTACCGGGACCAGCTGGGTGGCTACTACGACGAGACGTACGGCGCGCTGCCGCCCGGCACGGCCCGGTGACTGTCCGACCCGACGGCCGGTGGGGCGATGTCCCACCGGCCGTTACCGTGTGACAGTGGACACCACCGAGGACGACCCCCAGCTCTCGCTCCCCGCCACCTTCAACTTCCGCGACGTCGGTGGCTACGTCGGCCACGACGACCGGACCGTGCGCCGGGGCCGGCTCTACCGCTCCGACTCGCTGCACCGCCTCACCGAGCAGGACCAGGACGCGTTCGCCGCGATCGGAATCCGCACCGTCATCGACCTGCGCCGCCCCACCGAGGTGGAGCGGGACGGTCGGGTGCCGGCGTACCAGGGCCTGACCTACCGGCACATCCACCCGGAGCATGCCGACTGGGCGGGCACGCCGCACGAGGAGGGCGCGAGCCTGGCGCGCTACCTCGCGGACCGGTACGCCGACCTGGCCCAGACCGGCACCGCCGGGCTGGCCGAGGCGGTCGGGTTGATCGCCGACTCCGCCAACGCCCCGGTGGTGGTGCACTGCGTCGCCGGCAAGGACCGCACCGGGATCGTCTGCGCGTTGACCCTGGCCGTGCTCGGCGTCGACGACGCGGACATCAGCGCGGACTACGCGTTGAGCAGCGCGGCGTCGGCCCGCTACAGCGCCTGGCTGGCCTCCGTCACCCCGGACGGTGTTGACGTGCCGGCACCGTTCCTGAGCTCACCCGCCGAGGCCATGCAGATCTTCCTCAACGAGCTGCGCGAGGGGCACGGCTCGGTCGAGGCGTACCTGCGCCACGCCGGGGTGACCGACGAGCAGCTCGCCGCGCTGCGCGACCACCTGCTCGACGAACCCGCCCAGGCCTGGGCCGACGACGACGCGCCGGGCGGCGTCGGGCACGGCTGACTGCGCCGGCCCGTCCGGGTGGGCGGGCCGGCCACAGCGACGGAGGTCAGAAGACCCGCTGCACCCAGCCGTACGGGTCGGCCGCCGTGCCCCGCTGGATGTCGACCAGCTGCTGGCGCAGGGCCATGGTGACCTGGCCGGGCTCGCCACCACCGATCAGGAACTCACCGTCCGGGAAGCGGACCCCACCGATCGGGGTGATGACCGCAGCGGTGCCGCAGGCGAACACCTCCCGTAGGCGACCGCTGGCGGCGTCGGCCTGCCAGTCGGCGAAGCTGACCGGCCGCTCCTCGACCCGGTGCCCGGCCGCACCGGCCAGCGCGAGGACGGCGTCGCGGGTGATGCCCGGCAGGATCGTGCCGGTCAACGGTGGGGTGACCACAGTGCCGTCGTCGTAGACGAAGAAGACGTTCATGCCGCCCAGTTCGTCGACGAACCGGCGCTCCACCGCGTCCAGGAAGACGACCTGGTCGCAGCCGGCCTCGATGGCCTCCGCCTGCGCCGCCAACGACGCGGCATAGTTGCCGCCGCACTTGGCCGCGCCGGTGCCACCGGGCGCGGCCCGGGTGTAGTCCGGAGAGACCCAGACGGTGACCGGCTTCACGCCACCGCTGAAGTACGCACCGACCGGTGAGGCGATCACCATGTAGAGGTACTCGTTGGCCGGGCGGACGCCGAGGAAGACCTCGCTGGCGAACATGAACGGCCGCAGGTAGAGGCTGCCGTCCTCGCCGGTGGGGATCCACTCACGGTCGATCTCGATCAGCTTGTGCAACGAGTCGACGAACACCTCCGGCGGCAGCACCGGCATCGCCATCCGCTGCGCGGAGGTGGCGAAACGGGCAGCGTTGGCGTCCGGCCGGAACATCGTCACGCCACCGTCGGCCGTGCGGTACGCCTTGAGCCCTTCGAAGATCTCCTGCGCGTAGTGCAGCACCGCGCTGGCCGGGTCCATCGGGATCGGGCCCCGCGCCTCCACCCGGGCGTCGTACCAGCCCTTGCCGTCGGCGTAGCGGACGGTGACCATGTGGTCGGTGAAGACCCGGCCGAACCCGGGGTTGACCAGGAGGGCGGCCCGATCGGCGGCGGATACCGGCGCGGCATTCGGACGGATCTCGAAGTCGAGCTTGTCACCACCGCTCATCGCGCTGACCTCCCTGCGGAACAACGGCATGCGGGACCGCACACCGAGATGGTTGTGCCAGAAATCTACCCCGAACGGTCGTTCAGCGGGTAGCGCCGGTCGGGCCGGACGGACGGCACCGGGCGGACCGGCGCCGGGCCGGTCGCCGGGCGGGCCGGGACGGTCAGGCTACGGCGTGGGCCGCGAGCCGGTCGCCGACCTCTTCGGTACGCAGCGGTACGCCCGGAACCCGGTTGGCCAGCTCGGCGGCGACCGCCGCGTTGACCCGGGCGGCGGACTCGGCGTGCCCGAGCTGATCCAGCAGCAACGCGGCGGAGAGCACGGCGGCGACCGGGTCGGCGATGCCCTGACCGGCGATGTCCGGCGCCGAGCCGTGCACCGGCTCGAACATCGAGGGGTACGCCCCCTCGGGGTTGATGCAGCCGCTGGCGGCCAGCCCGATGCCGCCGGTGACGGCCGCGGCGATGTCGGTGAGGATGTCGCCGAAGAGGTTGTCGGTGACCACCACGTCGTAGCGCTGCGGCTGGGTGACGAGGAACATGGCCGCCGCGTCGACGTGCTGGTATTCGGTGGCGACATCCGGGTGCTCGGCGGCGACGGCGTCGAACGTGCGCGCCCAGAGCGACCCGGCGTGGGTGAGCACGTTGGTCTTGTGCACGAGGGTGACCTTGCGCCGCTCCCGGCGGCCGGCGCGGGCGAACGCGTCGCGGATCACCCGCTCCACGCCGTGGCGGGTGTTCAGGCTCTCCTCGGTGGCGATTTCGGCCGGAGTGTCCCGGTGCAGGGAGCCACCGGCACCGGCGTAGAGCCCCTCGGTGCCCTCGCGCACCACCACGAGGTCGACCTCGCCCGGCTTCACGTTGCCCAGCGGACCGGTGACCCCGGGCCAGAGCCGGGACGGGCGCAGGTTGACGTACTGGTCGAAGGCGAAACGGAGCTTGAGCAGCAGCCCCCGCTCCAGCACCCCCGGCGGGACCGTCGGGTCACCGACCGCGCCGAGCAGGATCGCGTCGTGCCCGGCCAACTCGGCCAGCACCGAGTCGGGCAGCACCTCACCGGTACGGTGCCAGCGGGCGGCACCGAGGTCGTATTCGGTGGCCTGCACGTCGGGCAGCACCGCGTCGAGAACCTTGCGGGCCTGCGCGACCACCTCAGGCCCGATGCCGTCCCCGGCCACCACCGCGATCCGCGCCACGACCGCACTCCTCTGCTCAACGGTTCCGTCTGCGCAACGGTACGTCGCCGTCCCGCCTCCCGGTACGCAGCGTCCATGATTTGGGACGCGGGAATGCACAGCACCCTCTCAGCTGAGACTCATGGAGCGATCATCTCCGCTGCGTACGGTAGTGCTCAGTGGGTCGCGGGGGCCCGCTGACCAACGGGGTCGCGATGATGCGGCACCACGTGCGAGGGGGCAGATGCGATGCGCATCGACGAACAGCCACGGACCCGCTGGCCGGACCCGTCCGCGTTCCGCCACCGCCGGCCGGACCTCCGACTCGGCAGCCGCCGGCACCGGATCGACCCGGCCGGCGCCACCGAGGGCCGGATCGCGGTGCAGCACACCGTCCGCACCGCGACCGCCGAGTACACCCTGCTGCTCAACGCGCCCGAGTGGCTCGGCCGCCGGGGCGTGGGCGAGGCGCTGCGGGACAGCGTCGCCGAACTGCGCGCCATCGACCTCACCTACGGCCCCAACCGACCGGAGAGCCTGGTGTCCCGGCTGCGTCGGGGCGAGATCAGCCCCGAGTCGTACCCGCCGCTGGCCGACCTGGTGGACCGCTGCGCCGCGATGCGCGCCGCCACCGACGGGTGGTTCGACGCCTGGGCGGTGCCCGGCGGCTTCGACCCGGGCGGCCTGCTCGGCGGTTGGGCGGTGGAACGCGCCGCGGAGCGGCTGCGCGCCGCCGGCATCCACGACTACGCCGTCCTCGCCGGCGCCGACCTCGTCGTCCGGGGCCGCGCGCCGCACGGAGGGCCCTGGCGGGTCGCCGTGCACCACCCGACCGCACCCGAGCGCGCGCCGCTGGTGCTGGAGATGACCGCTGGCGCCATCGGCACCTCCGGCGTGACCGGACGGCAGGGGCACGTGGTGGACCCGCACACCGGCGAACCGGCCGAGAACCTCGCCGCCGCCACCGTCGTGGGCCCCGACCTGGCGGTCGCCGATGCCTACGCCACGGCGCTCTACGCCGCCGGCCCCACCGGCCTGGCCTGGTTCCGGGGAAACTCCGACTATCGCGCGCTCTTCGCCCACCGTCGCTGAGCTGGTCGGGCACGCGATCGGCCCCCACGGTCTCGGCAACGACCATGGGGGCCGGTCAGCGACGAGTGCGCGTGGCTCGCACAACCGAGGGGTGCGGACCGGTCGGGCCGGACGTCGACCGCGCCACCCGAAGACGGGCCGGCGCCTCGAACTCGGCCAGTGACCGCAGTGCGTACGCTAGCGAATCGACGCAACTCGACGCAAGAGTCTCCACACCGGACCGTCGGCACCGGAGACTGCGACAATCGGTGGTTGACCGGCGGCGAGGCAATTTCGACATGGTGAACGGCGGATGGCACGCTGTCCGCCGTGAGTTTCGATCTGAGCGTGTGGGCCCTGGAGGACGGGGCGACGCCCGAGGACGTGCGGACAGCGGTCGACGGTTGCCGACAGGGACGGCACGTGGACCGCTACCCCGACCCACGGGTGGTCAGCTTCTACCGGGCGATCACGGCGTCCTATCCGGACCGTCACCCCGGCCCGGACAGCCCCTGGGCGGTGGCGCCGCTGCACGCGGCCCACGACCACGTCGAGTTGAACCTGCACCCGACCTGCGCGGACCAGGTGCTCCTGGACATCGAGCGGTTGGCCGGCGAACACGGGCTGATGCTCTTCGACCCGCAGGACGGCTCGGTCTACCCGCCCCCGGCACGACTGCCCGGCTGACCCGACCAGCGGCAGTAGACGGGAAATGACGAGGGGCCCGGCGAATCGCCAGGCCCCCCACAGTGCTTGTCGGCTGTTACTCGTCGCGCAGGTCGGCGGCGCTGGCCGCGGTGGCACCGATCGACTCGGCGGCCGAGGTGAGCAGGTCGGCGCCGAGCGCCTGGTCGACGGTGAGCGTCATCAGCGTCTCGCCGCCCGCCTCCCGACGCGCCACCTGCATGGCCGCGATGTTGATGCCCGACTCGCCGAGCAGGGTACCGACGGTGCCGACCACACCGGGGCGGTCGGCGTAGCGCAGGAAGAGCAGGATGCCCTCCGCGCCGATCTCCACGTCGAAGCCGTCCACCTCGGTCAGCTTCAGCACGTCGCGAGCGCCGGACTGGGTGACGGTGCCGGAGACACTCACCGTCCGGCCGTCCGGCAGCGCGCCGCGCACCGTGACCAGGGTCGGCTGATCGGCCGTCTCGGCCAGGGCGGCCAGGGTGACCTCGACGCCACGCTCGGCGGCCAGGTGCGGGGCGTTGACGTAGGTGACCTGCTCCTCGACCACGGAGCTGAACAGACCCTTCGTGGCGGCGAGCTTGAGCACCGACACCTCGTGGCTGACGATCTCACCGCGAACCTCGACAGTGACGCTGGCGGCGACCCCGCCGGCGACAGCGGTGAACGCCCGGCCGAGCTTCTCCGCCAGCGGCAGCAGCGGCCGAACGTCCTCGGCGACCACCCCGCCGGCCTGCACGTTGACCGCGTCCGGGACGAACTCGCCCTGCAACGCCAGCTTCACGCTCTTGGCCACCGCGAGACCGGCCTTGTCCTGCGCCTCGTGGGTGGAGGCGCCCAGGTGCGGGGTGGCCACCACGTTGTCGAAGGCGAACAGCGGCGACGAGGTGCACGGCTCCTTGCTGTACACGTCGACACCGGCGCCGGCGACCCGACCCTCGGCGATCGCGTCCGCGAGCGCCTGCTCGTCGACCAGCCCACCACGGGCGGCGTTGACGATGCGGACGCCGGGCTTGACGATCGCCAGCTCCTTCTCACCGATCAGGCCCACCGTCTCCGGCGTCTTCGGCAGGTGAATGGAGATGAAGTCGCTCTCCCGCAGCAGCTCCTCCAGCCCCACCAGACGAACGCCGAGCTGCGCCGCGCGGGCCGGCTGAATGTACGGGTCGTACGCGATCAGCCGGGTGCCGAACGCGGCGATGCGCTGGGCGAAGAGCACGCCGATGCGGCCGAGCCCGACCACGCCGACGGTCTTGCCCTGCACCTCGACGCCCGTGTACTTGGACCGCTTCCACTCCCCCGCCTTGAGCGCGGCGCTGGCGCTCGCGGTGTTACGCGCCACGGCGAGCAGCAGCGCGACGGCCTGCTCGGCGGCGGAGACGATGTTCGAGGTGGGCGCGTTGACGACCATGACGCCCCGGGCGGTGGCGGCCGGCACCTCGACGTTGTCCAGACCGACGCCCGCGCGGGCGACCACCTTGAGGCGCGGCGCGGCGGCGATGGCCTCGGCGTCGATCTGGGTCGCGCTGCGCACGATGACGGCGTCGGCCTCGGAGAGCGCCGAGAGCAGGGCCGGACGGTCGGTGCCGTCGACGTGACGGACGTCGAAGTCGTGGGCGAGCACCTCGATGGCGGCGGGGGCGAGTTCTTCGGCGATCAGTACGACAGGATTCATCGGTCCTCGTAGAGGTCGTGTTTGCGATCGGCCCGGGCGGCCGGGCGCCGCACTGCGCCCTGCGCTGATCCGTGCCGTGGCCGTCAGGTGCCGGCTGCTGCACCTACAGGCGATCGTAGGGGCCTCGCTGGTCGGCGTGTTCCGGTCTTCGGGGTGAGTGCCCTCACACGCCCGGTCGGGCGACGGACATCGGCCGTTCACCGCGTCGACACGGTCGCCCAGGCCGCGCCGGACCCCGGTGGTGTCGGTCACCCGGTCACCGTGGGCGAGCGGTGGCCCACGAACACCGCCGCCCGACGCATCGACGGGCGGCAGCATGCCGAGCAGCCCCGGGGCGGCGCTGGGGAGAGCGCCAGCCCAGGGGCTGCCGGTGGATCGTCGTCCGGCCGGGCCGGACGGTCAGGCGGTCTCGGTGATCGGGCGGTCGACCCAGCTCATCATGCCGCGCAGCTTCTTGCCGGTCTCCTCGATCGGGTGCGCCGCACCCTCGGCCTGCCACTTGGTGAAGTTGGGCCGGCCGGCCTCGTCCTCGGCGACCCACTCGCGGGCGAACTCGCCGGACTGGATCTCACCCAGGATCTTGCGCATCTCGTCCTTGACCCGGGAGTCGATGATGCGCGAGCCACGCGACAGGTCGCCGTACTCGGCGGTGTCGGAGATGCTGTAGCGCATCTTCGCGATGCCGCCCTCGTACATGAGGTCGACGATCAGCTTCAGCTCGTGCAGGCACTCGAAGTAGGCGACCTCCGGGGCGTAGCCGGCCTCGGTGAGCACCTCGAAGCCGGTCTGCACCAGCGCCGAGGCACCGCCGCAGAGCACCGCCTGCTCGCCGAAGAGGTCGGTCTCGGTCTCCTCGGTGAAGGTGGTCTTGATCGCGCCGGCCCGGGTGCCGCCGATCCCCTTGGCGTAGGCGAGCGCGAGCGCGAGCGCGTTGCCGCTGGCGTCCTGCTCGACGGCGACGAGACAGGGCACGCCCTTGCCGTCGCTGTACTGGCGGCGGACCAGGTGGCCGGGGCCCTTGGGTGCGACCATCGCCACGTCCACCTCGGCCGGCGGCTTGATCAGGCCGTACCGGATGTTGAAGCCGTGGCCGAAGAAGATCGCCTTGCCGGGGGTGAGGTGCGGGGCGATCGACTCCGCGTAGATCCCGCGCTGGGCGGTGTCCGGTGCGAGCACCATGATCACGTCGGCCTCGGCGGCGGCCTGCGCCGGCGTGACGACCCGCAGGCCCTGCTCCTCAGCCTTGGGACGGCTCTTCGAGCCCTCCGGCAGACCGATCACCACGTCGACGCCGGAGTCACGCAGCGAGAGCGCGTGGGCGTGGCCCTGGCTGCCGTAACCGATGACCGCGACCTTCTTGGCCTGGATCAGGCCGAGGTCGGCATCGTCGTCGTAGTACACCTCAACGCTCATGAGAACTTCCCTTTCGTACGACGGCCGGGGCGGCCCGTCGTGGTCTGTGCGGATGAATTTCCGGGGCGGCCCGCCGGGGCCGACCGGCGGCCGGTCAGGCGGCCCGCAGCGCGGGACCGGCGGTGATCGAACGCGAGCCGCGCCCGATGGCCACCAGCCCGGACTGGACCATTTCCTTGATGCCGAAGGACTCGAGGTCGCGCAGGAGCGCGTCGAGCTTGTCCGGGGTGCCGGTGGCCTCGATGGTCAGCGTGTCCGGTGCGACGTCGACCACCCGGGCCCGGAACAGGTTGACGGTCTCCAGCACCTGCGAGCGCGCGGCCCGGTCGGCGCGAACCTTTACCAGCAGCAACTCCCGGGCAACCGAGACCTGCGGATCCAGCTCAACGATCTTGAGCACGTTGACCAGCTTGTTCAGCTGCTTGGTGACCTGCTCCAGCGGGGACGACTCCGCGTTGACCACGATGGTGATCCGGGAGACGTCCGGGTTCTCGGTCTCGCCGACGGCGAGACTGTCGATGTTGAACCCACGCCGGGAGAACAGGCCGGAGACCCGGGCGAGCACGCCGGGCTTGTTCTCCACCAGCACCGAAAGCGTATGCATAGTCATGATCAGATGTCATCCTCGTCGAAGACCGGGCGGACGCCACGGGCGAACATGATCTCGTCATTGCTGGTGCCGGCGGCGACCATCGGCCAGACCATCGCGTCCTTGCCGACCACAAAGTCGATCACCACGGGCGCGTCGTTGATCTCCATGGCGGCGGCGATGGTCTTGTCCACGTCAGCGGCGTTCTCGCAGCGCAGCCCGACGCAGCCCAGCGCCTCGGCGAGCTTGACGAAGTCGGGGATGCGGTGCTTGTGGGTGCCGAGCTCGGTGTTGGAGTAACGCTCGTTGTAGAAGAGCGTCTGCCACTGCCGGACCATCCCCAGATTGCCGTTGTTGATCACGGCGATCTTGACCGGGATGCCCTCCAGCGCACAGGTGGCCAACTCCTGGTTGGTCATCTGGAAGCAGCCGTCACCGTCCACCGCCCAGACCACCGTGTCCGGCTTGCCGACCTTGGCGCCCATCGCCGCCGGCACCGCATAACCCATCGTGCCGAGACCGCCGGAGTTCAACCAGGTGTGCGGCTTCTCGTACGAGATGAACTGCGACGCCCACATCTGGTGCTGACCCACCCCGGCCACGAAGATCGCGTCCGGGCCGACGATCTCGCCCAGTCGCTTGATCACGTACTGCGGGGACAGCGTGCCGTCGGACGGCTCGTCGTAGCCCAGCGGGTAACGGTCGCGCAGGTCGTTCAGCTGCGTCCACCAGTCACCGAGGTCGGCGGTACGCCCCCCCGACCGCTCGGCGCTGACCGCGACGATCAACTCGTCGATGACGTGCTTGGCGTCGCCGACGATCGGCACGTCCACGTGCCGGTTCTTGCCGATCTCCGCCGGGTCGATGTCCGCGTGGACCACAGCCGCGTCCGGGGCGAACGAGTCCAGCTTGCCGGTGACGCGATCGTCGAAACGCGCGCCCAGCGCGACGATCAGATCCGCCTTCTGCAGGCCGTAGACCGCGGCGACGGTGCCGTGCATGCCGGGCATCCCCAGGTGCTGCTGATGCGAGTCGGGGAACGCCCCGAGCGCCATCAACGTGGTGACGACCGGGATGCCGGTCAGCTCGGCCAGCCGATGCAGCCCGTCGGTGGCACCGGCCTTGAGCACGCCGCCGCCGACATAGAGCACCGGCCGTCGGGCGCCAGCCATCAGCCGCGCCGCCTCCCGGATCTGCTTGCCGTGCGGGTGCAGGGTCGGCCGGTAGCCGGGCAGGTCCAGCGTGGGCGGCCAGGAGAAGGTGGTCGGCGCCTGGAGCACGTCCTTGGGGATGTCGACCAGGACCGGGCCGGGTCGCCCGCTGCTGGCCAGGTGGAACGCCTCGGCCAGCACCCGGGGGATCTCCTCGGCGTTCTGCACGAGGAAGTTGTGCTTGGTGATCGGCAGGGTGATGCCCTGGATGTCCGCCTCCTGGAAGGCGTCGGTGCCGATCGACGGGCGGGCCACCTGACCGGTGATCGCGACCATCGCCACCGAGTCCATGTACGCGTCGGCGATCGGGGTGACCAGGTTCGTCGCACCCGGGCCGGAGGTGGCGATGCAGACGCCGACCTTGCCGGTGGCCTGCGCGTAACCGGTCGCCGCGTGCCCCGCGCCCTGCTCGTGCCGCACCAGGATGTGCCGGACCGTCGAGTCGTAGAGCGGGTCGTACGCCGGCAGGATCGCGCCGCCCGGAATGCCGAAGACGACGTCGACGTCGAGCGCCTCAAGGGACCGCACGAGCGAGCCGGCCCCGGAAACCTGGGTCGCGGCGGCGGGCCGTACCGCCGGGGTGGCCGGGGTGGCCGTGCGCGTGCCGGCCTGGTCGACGTCGAGGGTCGGGTCGGCGGCCGCGCGGGCCCGGCGGGCGGTGTGGGCGAGGGTCTCGGGCGTGGGTCTCGTCATGGCGGTTCTGGCCTTCGGCTGGAGTGGCTGGTGGCTAGTCAAGCGATGCGACGCGGGCGCGGCCCGCTTCGCCAGGTTCCGATGGCAATAAAAACGGCCCTCGTGCAGATGCACGGGGCCAGCGCACTCTCGGTGAGGGAGAGTGCGCTCAGGTAAGTACTCGCAGCGACCGGTACGACGACATGCGGCTAAGCCTGACGCATCTCACGCGATGAGTCAACTGATCCCACATGTTGGTTAACGGAGGTCGGCGCGTCGGCCGGCGACGCGCCATCGGCAGACGGGTTGAGCTGCCCGGACCCGCCCGGAGCGGGACGTGGCGCCGGCACCGCGGTGGGACGCGCACCCGGGGACGTGGCCGCCTCCAGCATCGCCTCCAGGTGCTCGGCCGGCACCCCCCAGCCGAAGAGCGCGCCCTGGCCGAACCGGCAGCCGGCGGCCACCACGGCGGCCAGCTCGGTCGGGGTGGTCACCCCCTCGGCGATCACCTCCAGCCCCAGCTGATGGCCCAGTCGCATGACGATGTCGACCATCGGGGCGAAGGCCGGGCCGTCTTGGTCGACCGGGCGGACCGGTTCGTGCTCGGCGACCAGACTGTGGTCGATCTTGAGGATGTCGATCGGCAGCCGCCGCAGCTGCCCCAGCGACGAGTAACCGGCCCCGAAGTCGTCCAGCGCGATCCGGACACCGGTCAACCGCAGCGCGGTCAGCCGCCGGATCAGCTCGTCCAGGTCGGTGGCGACCGCGTGCTCGGTGACCTCCAGCACCAGCCGCTGCGGCGGCACGTGGTGGGCGCGCAACGCCTCGGCGACCTGGACCACGTACTCCGGGGCGTGCAGCTCGCGGGGGGAGACGTTGACCGACACCCAGACGTCGTGCCCGTCCGCCAGCCACCGGGAGAGCTGGTAGCAGGCCTGGTGCAGCACCCAGGCGCCGAGCGGAGCGATCATGCCGCACTCCTCGGCGAGCGGGATGAACTCGTCCGGACGGACGTTGCCCAGCTCACTGTGGTGCCAGCGGAGCAACGCCTCGGCGCCGACCGGCCGCACCGACGGCAGCGACGCCACCGGCTGGAAGGCCAACCGCAGCTCGTCGCGCTCGATGGCCCCGCGCAGCTCGTGCTCCACCGTCGTCCGCCGGCGCAGCAGCTTGTCGTACGCGGCGTCGTACCGCTCGATCCGGTTCTTGCCCCGCTGCTTGGCGTAGCGCAACGCCAGGTCGGCGTGCCGCAGCAGCAACTCCACGTCCGGCTCGTCGGCCCAGTCGGCCACCCCGATGCTCACCGACAGGAAGACCGGCCCCTCCGGCTGGTCGTACGGCCGGTTGAGCACCCCGAGGAGCCGCTCGGCGACCCGGTCCGCCTCGACCGACCGGCCCTGCATGAGCACGGCGAACTCGTCGCCACCCAGCCGGGCGGCCACGTCACCGGGGCGCAGGTTGCCGCGCAGCCGCCGGCCCACCTCGGCCAGCACGGCGTCGCCCACGTCGTGGCCCCGCATGTCGTTGACGTTCTTGAAGCCGTCCAGGTCGAGGCCGAGCAGCACGCACGGGTTGCGGTCCGCGGCGTTGTGGTGCAGCGCCCGCAGCAGCCCGCGCCGGTTGGCCAACGACGTCAGCGGATCGGTGTGCGCCAACTCCCGGAAGTGCGCCTCCCGCTCGGCCAGGCGGCCCGCGTACCCTCGGACGTCGCGAAGGGTGAGGTACTGCCGCGCCACCAGGGCGAAACCCTCGACGCTGCCGGCCACGATGCCGGCCGCGGTGAACCGGCCGTCCTGGGCGAGGTGGTACATCGCCGAGGCGGCCATCGCCAGCATCGGGGCGATGGCGTACTCGCCGTCGCGACCGACCAGGTCCAGGTCGACCTGCCCCGGCCGGTCCGCCCGGTACAGGGCGAGCGCGACGGTCAGCAGGCCGGCGGCGAGCAGCGACGCGCCGGTCAGCGCCATGGTCGGCCCGGCCTGGCAGAGCCCGGCGCTGAGCCCCAGCCCGCCGCAGCTCACCGCGGTGATACCGGCGCACAGCGCGGCGAGCCGTCGCCGTGGGGCGGCGGCCCGGAAAACGACGATCACGGCGAGGCCGGCGCCGAGCGCCGCGCTCACCGTGGCCACCAGGATCGCCGGGCAGGCCATCGGGGTGGCGGCACCGAGCAACCGGGTGGGCTCGGAGAAGAGCACCCAACCGACGAACCACAGCGCCGCCGCAATGACCAACCCGTCCAGGGCGAGCCGGGCCGTTCCCGCCGCGGTGGCGGCCACCCCGGGCAGTCGGAGCAGACCGGCGGCGAAGGCCAGCCCGCTCACCGCCGTGCCGATCGCCACCAGCGTCGCCCAACCCGTGCGCTGCCCCTGCTCGTGGGCCCAGTGGTCGTTCGCGCTGAGCGCGGCGACCACCCCGGCCAGGAGGCTGATCAGGGCACCGCCGGCGGCTGCCGCGAGCAGCACGTGCGCCGGTCGACGCGGCCCCGTCCGCCGCCGGGCGACGACGGTCAGCAGCACGACGGCCACCGCGGCGACGAGCCCGCTGAGCGCCGCGACAGCGGCCATGCCCGGTGGAAAATGCACGCCTCCAAGAGTGCCGGATGGGCGCACGTCGTGGGGGGCTGAGTGTGCATCTGTTGGGACACGGCAGATACCCGGGTGGGGCCGCGCGCCGGCGGTGTCATGCTGGTATACATGCCTGAGCTGCGGTCGAGGACTTCCACACACGGTCGGACGATGGCCGGCGCCCGGGCCCTCTGGCGGGCCACCGGGATGACCGACGACGATTTCGGCAAGCCGATCGTCGCCATCGCCAACAGTTTCACCCAGTTCGTGCCTGGTCACGTACACCTCAAGGACATGGGGGGCCTGGTCGCCGACGCGGTCGCCGAGGCCGGCGGGGTGGGCCGGGAGTTCAACACCATCGCTGTCGACGACGGCATCGCGATGGGCCACGGCGGCATGCTCTACTCGCTGCCCAGCCGCGAGCTGATCGCCGACGCGGTCGAGTACATGGTCAACGCGCACTGCGCGGACGCCCTGGTCTGCATCTCCAACTGCGACAAGATCACCCCCGGGATGCTGCTGGCCGCGTTGCGGCTCAACATCCCGACCGTCTTCGTCTCCGGTGGCCCGATGGAGGCCGGCAAGACGATGGCGATCGAGGGTGTCGTGCACAGCAAGATCGACCTGATCGACGCGATGATCGCCTCCTCGAACGAGGCGGTCACCGACGAGCAGCTCGGTGAGATCGAACGCTCCGCCTGCCCGACCTGCGGCTCCTGCTCCGGCATGTTCACCGCCAACTCGATGAACTGCCTCACCGAGGCGATCGGGCTCGCGCTGCCGGGCAACGGTTCGACGCTGGCCACCCACGCCGCCCGCCGGTCACTCTTCGTCGAGGCCGGCCGGACCGTCGTGGAGATCGCCAAGCGGTGGTACGACGGCGACGACGAGTCGGTGCTGCCGCGCACTGTCGCCTCCAAGGCCGCCTTCGAGAACGCGGTCGCCCTGGACGTGGCGATGGGCGGCTCCACCAACACGGTGCTGCACCTGCTCGCCGCCGCCCGCGAGGCGGAGCTGGACTTCGGCGTCGCCGACATCGACGCGATCTCCCGACGGGTGCCGTGCCTGGCCAAGGTCGCGCCCAACTCCCCGCAGTACCACATGGAGGACGTGCACCGGGCCGGCGGCATCCCGGCGATCCTCGGCGAACTCGACCGGGCCGGGCAGCTCAACCGGGACGTGCACGCCGTGCACTCCCCCTCGCTGGCGCAGTGGCTGACCGACTGGGACGTGCGCGGCGGCTCCCCCACCCCGACCGCTGTCGAGCTGTTCCACGCCGCCCCGGGCGGGGTGCGTACCGTCGAGCCGTTCTCCACCACCAACCGCTGGTCGTCGCTGGACACCGACGCCGCGGGCGGCTGCATCCGGGACCGCGAGCACGCGTACTCCGCCGACGGCGGGCTGGCGATCCTGCACGGCAACCTGGCGCCCGAGGGCAGCGTGGTGAAGACCGCCGGCGTGCCGGACGACTGCCTGACCTTCCGGGGCCCGGCGAAGGTCTACGAGTCGCAGGACGACGCGGTGACAGCGATCCTCGCCAAGCAGGTGGTCGCCGGGGACGTGGTGGTGATCCGGTACGAGGGGCCCAAGGGTGGCCCCGGCATGCAGGAGATGCTCTACCCCACCTCGTTCCTCAAGGGACGCGGCCTGGGTCGCTCCTGCGCGCTGCTCACCGACGGCCGTTTCTCCGGTGGCACCTCCGGGCTCTCCATCGGGCACGTCTCCCCCGAGGCGGCCTCCGGCGGGATGATCGCCCTGGTCCGCGACGGCGACGAGATCGTCATCGACATCCCGAGCCGGTCGATCTCCCTCAACGTGCCGGAGGACGAGTTGGAGGCACGCCGGGTGGCCGAGGAGAAGCGCGACAGGCCGTACACCCCGACCGACCGGCAGCGCCCGGTGTCGGCGGCGCTGCGCGCGTACGCCTCGATGGCCACCTCGGCCAGCGACGGCGCCTACCGCCGCGTCCCGGAGTAACCGACCGCCAGCCCGACAACCCTCAGTCCATCGGGGCGTCGCGCGGGTCGGGACCATCGTCGAGGAGGCGTACGCCGTCGTCGTCGTGGCGGTGCACGCGTCGGTGCGGCCAACCGCCTCCGGCAGTCGCCACTGCCGGTCCAGCCACAGCGACGGCAGGTCGGCCTCGTCCACCACCGCGGCGACGGTGGTCGGTCGACAAAGGCGGTGCCTCGAATAGACGGGGTGGGCTAGCGTGTCGACGGTCTACTGGGGATCGCCCCAGATTCCTACGGGGGAAGGTCGGTACGTGTCAGTTTGGAAGAAGCCCATGCTGGTGGCGGTCTCGGCGCTCAGCGCGTTCGCGATCTCCGCCTGCGGCGTGACGTCTGGCGAGTCCGAGGCGCCGAAGCAGCCCACCGTCCTGCAACTGCTGGCCAGTGATCTCAAGGGGTCCCTGCAGAAGGCCGTCGACACCACCAACAAGACCGACTCGGTGACCGTGACGATGACGGGCACGATGGGCGGCGAGAAGATCTCGATGCGGGGTGTCCTGGACCTGGGTGACCCGCTCAAGGCCGACATGACGATGACCGACGCGAAGGGAACCACGACCACCGTCCGGATGATCGGTGCCGTGGTCTTCACCGAGATTCCGGAGGAGGGCCGCGCGCGTACGGGTGGGAAGCGCTGGATGAAGATGGACCTGTCGGGTCTGGGCGAGCTGACGGGCACGGGCTTCACGAAGCAGTTCGAGAACGCCGACCCGGTCAAGCAGGTCAAGACGCTGCTCGCTATCGAGGGCACGACGGTCGTGGGGCAGGAGACGGTGAGCGGGGTGCCAACTGTGCACTACACCGTCACCACTCCGGTGGCGACCTACCTCGCTCAGATCGACGCCGCGCGTCGGGACGTCACCGAGCAGGCGCTGGCCGCGCAGGGCGTCAAGGAGCTGACGATCGACCTGTGGGTCGACGAGCAGTACCGGCCGCGCCGGGCCGGCCTGGCGATGGGCGCGATGGGCGACATGGTGATCGACTACACCGACTACGACAAGGCGGTGACCATCGAGTCGCCGCCGCCAGCGGAGACCGCCGACTTCGCCGAGATGCTCAAGGGTCTGCAGGACCTGACCACGACCTGATCGGATCTTGGAGCACTGCCTGACTGGCATGACCGACACGGGATCAGTGATATCGGGGTAACGCGTGGACGCGGATACCGCGTGTTCAAGGATCCCAAGTCGATCATGGCTGGGGTCAGTCAGGAATCACCAGGTCAGGACGGCGCCCACGGTCCGCTGACGAACCGGCCGTCGCCGACGAACGGACTGACGTTGGGCAGGCACCCGCCCAGGTCGATGGTCTGGGTCATCATGACCGGGCCCGGCTCGCCCAGAGCGCCGCACTTCATGTGGGCGAAGCCCAGGAAGTGGCCGAACTCGTGATTGATCACGCCCGCGTGGTACTCCTCGATGGTGACCGGGTACCCCGGCGAACCCTGGAGCCAGCGCCGCAGATTGATCATGATCGTCTTGCCGTACTTGCAGGAGTAGACCCCCTCGGTGTCGACGCCGCTGGCGCCGCAGAGTCGGTCCACCGTCCGGGGTGTCGCGAGCCGCACGTCGACGTCGGCCTTCGAGGTGCCGACCCGCTGGAAGGACCACGATGCCCGGCTCAGGTTCACGGCTTTGTTGGTGACCGGGTGCTGCGCCGAGGTGGCCCACCCGTTCGGTGCCGCCAACACCTGCTCGATGCTCTCGGCGAACCGGTCCGGTTTCCAGGCGGGGATGTCACCCCAGGCGATGCCCTTCTCCACCGAGACGCTGTAGCGCACCCGCTTCTTGCCGGTGCCGATCACGCGACCGGTGCCGGCGGCCCTGGTGAAGGTGCCGGCGGCTCTGGTGGGAATCTCCTCGTCGGTCGGGATCTCCGGGGTCGGGCTGGAGACGGGATTCTGCTCCGCGCTGCCGGCAGCCGGGCCGGAACGTGGGACTTCGGCCTGCCCGGAAGCCCGCGCCGACAGGCCACACGCGGCGGTCGCCAGCACCATCGCCAACGAGATCGGTACGAGCATCCGTCCGCTGATCCGCACGGTGAGAACCTCCAGAGTCGATCACGGTCAGGTGAGGAACGCTGGAAGGCTAGGTGACCAGGAGTAAGGAAAACGTCAGGACGATCGGCGTCGACAGCCCGCGGTGCGGTGGCGGACGAGCGAGGTCAGTTGGCCGCCACGACGTGGTCGATCACCAGGTGGGCGGCGCCGGTGATGCCGACGTCCTGGCTGGTGGCGACCCGCTCGATGAGCAGGGTCTGGGTGGCCAACGGCAGGCACCGCTCGTAGAGGGTGGCTCGCATGCTGGCCAGCAGCGGTTCGCAGTCGGCGAGTCGACCGCCGATGGCGACCACCTGCGGGTTGAAGAAGTTGACCACGACGGCCAGGATCTCGCCGATGGCCCTGCCGGCCTGCCGGGCGAGCGCTGTCGCGTGCCGGTCGCCGTCGTCGATCAGGCGGATCACACCGGTCAGGTCGGAGACCGTCACGCCCTGCTCGCGTAGCGCGGTGACCAGGGCCGCGCCGCTGGCCACGGCCTCCAGGCAACCGGCGTTGCCGCAGCTGCACAGCGGCGCGGGATCGGCCACCACCCGGCAGTGGCTGATGTCGCCGGCCGACCCCTGCGCGCCCCGGTGCAGCCGTCCACTGGAGATGACACCGGAGCCGATCCCGGTGCCGGCCTTGATGTAGACGGCATGGTCCAGTTCGGAGTGTGCGGTGCGGTGCGCGCCGAGCGCCATCAGATTGGCGTCGTTGTCCACGATGATCGGCACGTCGACCCGGCCGGCGCAGAACGCGGCGACGTCGAAGCCGTTCCAGCCGGGCATCCGGGACGGGCTGACGATCCGGCCGGTGGCGTGCTGCACCGGGCCGGGAATGCCGATGCCGAGACCTCGCAGCGCGCCCGGGTCGCCGTCCGCCGTCGAGGCTGACGACACGGGACCGGCGGACGTCGGGTCACCGGGCCAGGCGGCCAACGCCGCGACCTCGGCCAGCAGCGAACCGAGCACCTGCTCCGGGCCCTCCTCGATGCGGACCGGCAGGGTGCGTGCCTGGACCACCCGCCCGGAGAGGTCCAGCGTGCCGACGCGCGCGTGGTGCGCGCCGAGGTCGATGGCGCCGACCACGGCGCCGCCGGTGGGCACGGCGAGCTGGCGCGGCCGGCGTCCGCCTCGGGACCGCCCGGCGCCGGTCTCCTCCAACAACCCCTGGTTGATCAATGCCTCGACCCGCTGGGAGACCGTCGACGGAGACAGCCCGGAGAGCCGGGACAGGTCGGCACGACTGACTGCCGCTCCGGTGGCCACCCAGCGCAGCAGCTCCCGAGGGCCGCCCCGGAGGGCTTCGCGTGGCGCGTCGTCAATCGTCACGTCAGGTTCTTAGCATCCACAGTTTGTTCAAGCAACTGGTTGACTTAGTTTCCTGGCTACCTTTAGATGGCGCTGTTGGTTCGATATGAAGCCGACTTGATTCGGTAGTCGAAGAAAGTGGGGCCGTCTGGTGGCACCGGGGACGACGGGTGCGGACCGACCGATGGTGTCGGTACGCGGCCTGCACAAGTGGTTCGGCCCGCTGCACGTGCTCAAGGACATCGACCTCACGGTGGCCGCCGGCGAGGTGGTCGTCGTGGTGGGGCCGTCCGGCTCCGGCAAGTCGACCCTGTGCCGCTGCCTCAACCGGCTGGAGACGGCCGGGCAGGGCAGCATCGAGATCGACGGTGAACCGCTGCCGGCCGAGGGTCGGGCGCTGGCCCGGTTGCGCGCCGACGTCGGCATGGTCTTCCAGTCCTTCAACCTCTTCGGGCACAAGACGGTGCTGGACAACGTCACCCTCGGCCCCACCCGGGTCCGCAGGATCGCCCGTCCCGAGGCGCGGCAGCAGGCCATGGCCCTGCTGGAACGCGTCGGGATCGCCGACAAGGCGAACCACCACCCGGCCCAACTCTCCGGTGGGCAGCAGCAGCGGGCCGCGATCGCCCGGGCGCTGGCCATGCAACCGAAGGTGCTGCTCTTCGACGAGCCGACCTCGGCCCTGGACCCGGAGATGGTCAACGAGGTGCTCGACGTGATGGTCTCCCTCGCCAAGGAGGGGATGACCATGATCGTGGTCACCCACGAGATGGGCTTCGCCCGTCGCGCCGCCGACCGGGTCGTCTTCATGGACGACGGCCGCATCGTCGAATCCGGCGCCCCCGACGAATTCTTCGCAGCTCCGCGCACCGAGCGGGCCCGCGACTTCCTTTCCAAGATCCTCCAGCACTAGCCCCCAACGGGAGGGTGTCATGTCAATCCTCAAGAAGAGCTTCACCCGGCGGCGCTCGCTCGCCCTCACCGCGACCGCCATGGCGGTGGCCCTCGTCGCCACCGGCTGCGGCGGTGACGGCGACAGCAGCGCCCCGAAGCTGCCCGGCGACGCCGGCCTCGGTGGCGACGGCGTGGTCGCCCAGTCGGTGTACGACGCCGCTCCGGTCGCCAGCGACGCGGACATCCCGGCCGGCTCGACAATGGACGCGATCCGCAAGCGCGGCTACCTGAACATCGGCGGTTCCCTGGATGCGCCGCTGCTCGCCCAGCAGAACCCGGTCAGCGGCACCATCGAGGGCTTCGACGCCGACATGGCGAAGCTGCTGGCGAAGTACATCATCGGCAAGCCCGAGGTGAAGACGACGACCATCGGCACCCAGACCCGCGAGGCCATGCTTCAGGCCAAGTCGGTCGACGCCGTCTTCCAGACGTACACGATCACCCCGCAACGGGCCACCCAGGTCGCCTTCGCCGGGCCGTACCTCACCTCCGGCCTCGCCGTCGGGGTTCGCAAGGACGACACCTCCATCAAGAGCGTCAAGGACCTCGCCGGCAAGACCGTGATCGTCGGGGCGAACACCCCCGCCGTCACCGCGCTGCCCTCCGCCGCGCCCGGCTCGAAGCAGATCGCCTTCGGCACCGACCCGCAGGCGCTGCAGGCCCTGCTGCAGAAGCGCGGCGACGCGTACGTGCAGGACTTCACGCTGCTCGCATCGGGTGCCAAGGCCAACCCGGGGATGAAGGTGGTGGGCGAGCCCTTCACCACCGAGGCGTACGGCATCGGCCTCAACCGGGAGGACACGCAGTTCAAGGAGTTCGTCAACAACTGGCTGAAGAAGATCCAGGCCGACGGCACGTGGGCGAAGGTCTGGGAGGGCACCCTCGGCTCGGTGGTCGAGGGCGGGGCACCCACCCCGCCGGCCCTCGGTTCCGTCGACGGCTCCTGAGCAGTCTCTCGTACCGATGGAAGCCCTCACCGCCCACCTGAGCCAGCTGGGCCACGGCTTGGTCACGACGGTCGAACTGACCGTCGTGACCACCGTCGGCGCGATGCTGCTGGGCATCGTCGTGGCCACCCTGCGGATCGCCCCCGTGCCGCTGCTGCGCGCCATCGGCACCGCGTACGTCGAGGTGTTCCAGAACCTGCCGCTGCTGGCGCTGCTGGTGCTCTTCGTGTTCGCGCTGCCGACCATCGGCATCACGTTCCCGCTGTTCACCTCCGCCGCGATCGTCATCGCGGTGTACGAGGGGGCGTACCTGGCCGAGGCGATCCGCGCCGGGATCAACACCGTCGGTGTGGGCCAGGCCGAGGCGGCCCGTGCCATCGGGCTCACCTTCGGCCAGTCCCTGCGGCACGTCATCCTGCCGCAGGGACTCCGGGCGGTGATCCAGCCGATCGGCAACATCTGCATCGCGCTGCTGATGAACACCTCGCTGGCCGCCGCCGTCGGCGTGGTCGAGCTGACCCAGGCGGCCAACAACGTGAACCTGGTCGAGGCCCAACCGATCGCCGTCTTCACCGGCGCCGGCCTCGCCTACATGCTGCTGGCGCTGATCATCGGTCAGGTCACCGGCCTGCTCGAACGAAGGCTGGCGATCGTCCGATGAACAAGACCCAACAGATCCTCTTCGACGAACCCGGCCCCCGCGCCCAACGGCGGATCCGGATCGCCACCGTGCTGGGCGCCGTCGGGCTGGCCGGCGCCCTGGCCGCGGCCGTCTACCAGTTCGCCAGCCACGGCGAACTGGCCGCCGACCGGTGGGAGCCGTTCACCACCTGGCCGATCTGGCGGTACCTGCTCAACGGCCTGTGGGCTACGCTGCGCGCCGCCGCCGCGACCGCGGTGCTCAGCGCCGCGCTCGGGCTGATCCTGGCGCTCGGCCGGCTGTCGACGCACCGACCGCTGCGCTGGCTGGCCGGGGCGTACGTGGAGATCTTCCGGACCGTACCCACCCTGCTGCTGATCTACGTGACGCTGTTCGCGCTGCCGCAGTACGGCCTGAACTTCCCGCTGTTCTGGAAGCTCGTGGTGCCGCTGGTGGTATCCAACTCGGCGGCGTTCGCCGAGATCTTCCGGTCCGGCATCCTGGCGCTGGACCGGGGACAGACCGAGGCCGGCCTCGCGGTCGGGCTACGCCGCGGGCAGGTGATGGCGCTGGTCGTCCTGCCACAGGCGTTGCTCCAGCTCGCCCCGTCCCTGGTCAGCCAGCTGGTCGGGCTGCTCAAGGACACCTCGCTCGGCTTCGTGGTCAGCTACACCGAGCTGCTCTACAGCGGACAGGTGCTCGCCTCGTACACCCATTTGCTGATCCAGACGTTCCTGGTGGTGGCGCTGATCTACCTCGTGGTCAATGCCTCGCTGTCGAAGTTCGCCCGCGTACTCCAGGCCCGCAACGGCCGCTTCGGCGGCCGACGCGGACGGCGGACCGCTGAGCTGCCCCCGCCACTTCTCGAAGGGAACACTCCCCGGTGACCATCTTCCGCTACGCCGAACTGGCCCGGGTCGTGCGCAACGGCTTCGTCGAGAGCCGGCACTACGGCAGCGTCGTCGTGCTCGCCCCGGACGGGACAGTCGCCCTCGCCGCCGGCGTACCCGACGAGCCGGTCCTCCCCCGCTCCACCCTCAAGCCGGTGCAGGCGCTGGCCTGCCGGGTCGCGGCGGGCGACGAGCTGACCGGCCCGGCGCTGGCGCTCGCCGCCGGCAGCCACACCGGCGACGACCGGCACGTCGAGGTGGTCCGGGCGATGCTGGCCGGGGCCGGCCTGACCGAGGACGCGCTCGGCTGCCCGCAGGACTGGCCGGAGGACGAACCAACCCGGGACCGGCTGATCCGCGCCGGCGGGCAGCGCGAGCGGATCCGGATGAACTGCTCCGGCAAGCACGCCGCGATGCTCGTCGCCGCCGTCGCACGGTCCTGGAGCACCCACGACTACCTCGACCCGGACCACCCGATCCAGCGGGAGACCGCCGCCGCCGTCGCCCGGCTCGCTGGCACGCCGATCGCGCACCACGCTGTCGACGGCTGCGGCGCACCGCTGTTCGGGCTGCCGCTGACCGGCCTGGCCCGCACCTTCCAGGCCCTGGTCACCGCGCCCACCGGCAGTGACGAGGCACTGGTCGCGCAGGCCATGCGCCAACACCCGGAGTACGTCGGCGGCTGGCACGGCCACCCCAACACCGACCTGATGCGGGCGCTGCCCGGCGTCCTCGCCAAGGGCGGAGCCGAGGGTGTGCTCGGGGTGGCCGCACCGGACGGTCACGCCGTCGCGGTGAAGGTGGTCGACGGATCACCCCGCGCCACCACCGCGATCGCCCTCGCCGCCCTCGACGCCGTTGGCGTACCGGTGGCCGGGGCCGACGCGCTGCGCCAGGTGCCGGTGCTCGGCGGCGGCGCACCGGTCGGCGCCGTCACGGCCGTCATCGACTGGACCACCGCACCGTCTCGGACCGAAGCGGCACCGCCACGCACGGAAAAGGAAGAATCATGAGCACATTCGAGATCTGCATCGACAGCGTCGAGGGGGCGGTCGCCGCTGAGGAGGCCGGCGCCGACCGGGTGGAGCTGTGCTCCGCGCTCTTCGACGGCGGGCTGACCCCCAGCCTGGGCACCATCGAGACGACACTGCGCGCCGTCAACCGGATCCGGGTACACGTGATCGTCCGCCCCCGGGCCGGCGACTTCATCTACTCGCCGTTCGAGATCGAGGCGATGGAGCGGGACGTCCGGGCCGCGGTGGCGGCCGGCGCGCACGGCATCGTGATCGGCGCGCTGACCGCCGAGGGTGACGTCGACGTGCCGACCACCCGCCGGCTGATCGCCGCCGCCGGTGACGCCAGCATCACCTTCCACCGGGCGTTCGACATGACCCGCGACCCGCACGCGGCGCTGGAGCAGCTGATCGAGCTGGGCGTCCACCGGGTGCTCACCTCCGGCCAGGAGGTCAGCGTGCTGGAGGGCGCTCCGCTCATCGCCGACCTGGTGCGCCGGGCCGCCGGCCGGATCGTCGTCATGCCGGGCGGTGGCATCACCCCACGCAACATCGCCCGGATCGTCGAGGCGACCGGCGCCGACGAGTACCACTTCGCGGCCCTGGTCAGCTCGGACAGCCCGGCCGTGCACCGCAACCCGGCGCCACTGATGGGTGGCAGCCTGAACCGGCCCGAGTACGAGCGCTCGGGCACCTCCGGCGCCCTGGTCGGCCAGGTGCTCGCCGCAGCCCGCGCCTGACCGCCTACTGCTACTGACGAGCGGTGGTCCCGGGGGACGTTCAAGTCCCTCCGTGACCACCGCTCGCGCCGTGGTGGAGCCGGTCATTCGGGCTACACCGGTCACCCGGTGGCGAGGTTGATGGCGACGCCGACCGGAATGGACGCCGCCAGCCCTGCGACCAGCCACCACAGCTGCTCCCGCCTGGCCTTTCGCTGTGCCGACTGGAGCCCGCCCTGGATCTGGCTCAGGGTGTTCGCCACCATCGTCAGGTCCTTGGCACGACCGGCCTGCTCGCTGGTGAGGGAACGCCGCAGCACGGAGCGGCGAACCCGGCTCGTCGTCGACAACGTCAGCTGATGCCGACGAACCCGACGCGACGCGACGACCGTCGACCCCGGGTCCCCGAAGTCGTCGCCGGTGCCGCCATCGTCCGGATCCTCCTCGGCCTCGGGCCCGCGGAAGTAGCCGATCGGGAACAGGCGTGACCACAGCCGCGTCCAGCGGTCCTTCCACCAGAGACCACCGCCAGCGCCGAGCAGAACGAGGTTCACGACGATCGCGCCGATCGCCCACCTGTCGGTGACGAAGAAGCCGACGGCACCGACGGGGACAGCCGCCAGGATGAGTGCCTTCGCCGCCGCGGTGCCGCTGATCCCCTGCATGCCCGCCATTGAACCGGCCCCGCCCGGCCGACAGGGGCCCTGTTATCCGGAAGGCGACAGCAATGTCCTCGCGGGACAGTTCATCGTCCGACCGGAAAGTGCGCCAGGCACAGAGCGGACGGCGACCTGCCTCAGTAGCCCAACAGGGCGATGAGCAGCGAGGACACCGCGGCGACCAGGAGCACCCCACCGGTGCCGAGGCCGACGACCGCGCTCACCGCCACGGCGCGAGCCCGGGCCACCGGCACCGCCGCGACCGCCACCACGGTGACGAGCGCGGCGACCAGATGAATCAACGGGTAGTCGATCAACGCCGCAACCGGGAAGAGGTGCACGCCCACGACGAGGGCGATCCATGGGGCGACCAGCTCATTACGCCGCAGCAGAGCGAGCAGCCCGGCACCGACCGCAGCGACGCCGAACTCGATGCCGACGACGATGCCGAAGGTTGGGCTGGTGTCGGCGTCGAATGCCGTACCGTCCGACCAGTGACGCCAGGCGAACAGAGCCCCGGCGGCCGCCGTGAGCAGGGAAAGAACCGACCCGGCGATGAGCACCCGCCGCCACCGCTTCGGGGGCGCCTCCTGCGCCCAACCGAACCAGCTGGTGGCGAAAAAGGCGAAGACGAACGCCGTCGCCGCCGCGTCCCGGACATGTTCAGTGATCATTGGCTCCCCGCGATACCGCTGGTTCGACGTCGGACTTCGCCGTTGACAGCGGCGCTGTCACCGCCGGGCCACGACGCGGTAATCCTGTCCTGACCGGTGTGCTCGATGACAGGGCGGGGTTGCAGTCGCTCACGCTCGGCCCTCTATCCGTGTAGCTCGCGGCCGTGTCGTCGGGCGCCGCCGCCTCGGTGCCGATGCCCCGCTACGTCCGGGCAGCCCGGCGGTGTTCCCGTGGGCTGACGCCGCGGATGCGTTTGAAGGCCGTGCTCAGGGCGAAGGAGCTGCCGTAGCCGACGTGGCGGGCGACGGCGCCGACGGTGGCGCCGGGCTCGCGGAGCAGGTCGGCTGCCAGGGCCAGCCGCCACTCGGTGAGGTAGGACATGGGCGATTCGCCGACGAGCGCGGTGAATCGGCGGGCCAGCGCCGCCCGGGAGACCCCGGTCTCGGCTGCCAGCGACGCGACGGTCCAGGGTTGGGCCGGCTTGTTGTGGAGCATTTGCAGGGCCCGGCCAACGATGGGATCGCTGTGCGCTTTGTACCAGCCGGGGGCATTGGCCGCCGGTCGCGCGAACCATTCACGTAGCGCGGCGATGAGCAGCAGGTCGAGCAGCCGGTCGAGGACCGCTTCCTGGCCGGGATCGTCCTTGACGATCTCGGTGGCCAGTAGCGGT
Organism: Micromonospora sp. C97; assembly: GCF_018070385.1. NCBI lineage: Bacteria > Bacillati > Actinomycetota > Actinomycetes > Micromonosporales > Micromonosporaceae > Micromonospora > Micromonospora sp. C97. The sequence goes on along the minus strand of NZ_JAGPXU010000004.1, from coordinate 321,394 downwards.
ACCAACGGGGAGTCCCAGGAGTCGCCCGGGACGACCAGTAGCGGCGGCAGTGCGCTCAGGAGCCGCTGACTGACCTCGCCCCGCATCGTGTAGGTGCCGGTGAGCAGCGTTGTCGGGCCGTCCGGGTTGTTGCCCCAGGTGCGTACGCCCAGCTCCATCATCCCGGGCAGTTCCTGCCCGTCGGGGGTGGTGCAGATCTGGCCTGGGTGAATGACGACCTGCGGCGCCGTGGCCGGCTCGTCGGCGACGGCGTACGGGTCGGGGCCACGAATGATCGCCAGGTCGCCTGGACTGAGCTGTACGGACGCACCCTCGTCGGGAACGACCCAGGCGTCCCCCTGGACCATGGCCACCAGGGTGAGCGGCGCCTGGTCTTCGATCCGTATCGACCAGGGCGGGGTCAGGACCGAGCGGAGGAGGAACGCTCCCCGGGCTCTGGGTCCGTCGAGGAGACTGACGACTGCGTCCATGTAGACGATTACACACAGAATCGCGCGCCTTGGCTATCCACAGTCTCACACCGCTGCGTTTCAATTATCGCTATGACGAACGAACAAGAGCGGAACACGATCCTGGTACTCGGCGGGACCGGCAAGACTGGCCGCCGCATCGTGAAGCGGCTCCAGGAGAGCGCAGTGCCCGTTCGGGCGGGTTCCCGCTCCGCTGCGCAGCCCTTCGACTGGGCTGACCAGGCGACCTGGACGCCGGTGCTGCAGGGCGTCGGAACGGTGTTTGTGTCCTACTACCCGGACCTGGCGGTGCCGGGCGCACCCGAGACGGTCGGCGCGTTCACTGAACTGGCGGTGGCGTCCGGGGTCTCCCGGCTGGTGCTGCTGTCCGGCCGGGGTGAAAAGGAAGCACAAGCCAGCGAAAGGCTCATCCAGTCCGCCGGGGTCGAGTGGACGATCCTGCGATCCAGTTGGTTCAGCCAGAATTTCAGCGAGGACTATCTGCTGGAGCCGGTGCTGGGCGGCGAGATCGTCCTCCCGGTCGGGAACGTGCCCGAGCCGTTCGTGGACGCCGACGACATCGCCGAGGTGGCTGTGGCCGCCCTGACCGAGGACGGGCACGCGGGGCAGATCTACGAGCTGACCGGCCCCCGGCTGCTCACCTTCGCCGAGGCGATCGCCGGGATTTCCACAGCGACGGGCCGGCGGATCGAATTCGTTCAGGTGTCTCCCGACGACTATGCCGAGGCGCTCACCGCGGAGGGCACGCCTTCCGGGGTCGTGGAGCTGCTGCTGTACCTGTTCACGACCGTGCTGGACGGGCGCAACGCCCATCTGGACGACGGGGTTCAGCGCGCCCTGGGCCGGCCGCCCCGCGACTTCGCCGACTACGCCACCGCCACCGCCGCCACCGGCATCTGGGACAGAGGGTAGGACACCAGTTGGGTCACCTGGAACATCGTCCGCTCGCTGGCCAACACGAACGCCGTCACCGCCGCGTCTCGGACATGTCGGTAATCATTGGCTTTCCGGGATACCGCTGGTTCGACGTCGGACTTCGCCGTTGACGGCGGCGCTGTCACCACCGGCTACGACCTTCGGTCGGCCCCCAGCGGAAAGCGCGACCGCGCGGGCGTACCGGATGGCGGCAGGGGTGTCCGGGAAGAGCAGTTCCTCGCGGCGCAGGTCGTCAGCGACTCCGAGGGTGGCGAGGACCTGGTCGTGGGCGGGGGTGATGCCGGAGAGCAGGACGGTGATCCCGCGTCCGCGTAGCCGCCGGATCGCGTCGCCGAGGACGTGCGCGCCGGTGGCGTCCATCGTGGTCACCCGGGACATTCGCAGGATGACGACGCGGACGTCGGTGACCTCCGAGAGTTCGAGCAGGAAGGTGTGGGCGGCGGCGAAGAAGAGCGGCCCGTCCAGCCGGTACGCGACGATGTGTTCGCTGAGCAGCGCGTGCTCCTCGGCGCTGTGTTCCCCCGGGTCGAGGGGCACCTGTTCCAGCCGGGCGCTGCGGGCGACCGCGCGCAGGGCGAGCACCACGGCGACGCCGACGCCGACCGCGACGGCGGTGACGAGGTCCCAGATCACGGTGACGGCGAAGGTGAGCACCAGCACGACCGCGTCGCCCCGGGTGGCCCGGGCCAGCGCCCACAGCGAGCCGGCCTCCACCATGCGGACGGTGGTGGCGAGCAGCACCCCGGCCAGGGCGGCGAGCGGGATCCGGCCGACCAGCGGCGCGGCGGCCAGCACGATCGCCGCGAGGGCGACGGCGTGGGTGAGGGCCGCCAACTTCGAGGCCGCCCCGGCGCGGACGTTGACCGCTGTCCGGGCGATGGCGGCGGTCGCGGGAATGCCGCCGAAGACGGGGGCGGCGAGGTTGGCCAGCCCCTGACCGAACAGTTCACGGTCCGGGTCATGCCGCTCACCGACGGTCATGCCGTCAGCGACGGTGGCGGAGAGCAGGCTCTCCAGGGCGGCGAGCGCGGCGACGGCGAGGGCGCTGGGCAGCAGCACACCGAGCGCGGCGAGGTCGAGGAAGCCGAGCGAAGGCGCTGGGAGGCCCTGCGGCAGCGCGCCGATCCGGGCCAGGTCGACCGGGAGGACCTCGGCGAGGACGGTGGCGGCCCCCACGCCGAGCAGGGAGAACGGCAGGCCGGGTCGCCACCGCGCTCCGAGCAGCATCAGCGCCGCGACGGCGAGGGCCACCGCGAGCGCGGCCGGCCGCGGATGGACGACGAACCGGGCGACCGCGTCGAAGGCGACGGCCCAGACCTTCTCCCCGTGCGCGTCGCTGACGCCGAGTGCGGCAGGAACCTGCTGCAGCGCGATGACCACGGCGATGCCGGCGGTGAAACCCTCCAGCACGGGGGTGGGCAGGTAGCGGACGTAGCGGCCCAGACGGGCCACGGCGAGCGCGATCAGCACCAGGCCGGCCATCGCCCCGACCATCAGCACGCCGGTGGCTCCGAACTGCTGCACCACCGGCACCAGCACCACTGTCATCGCCCCGGTCGGCCCGGAGACCTGGAGGTTGGAGCCGCCGAAGACGGCGGCCACCGCGCCGGCGACCACGGCGGTGATCAACCCGGCCTGGGCGCCCAGCCCGGAGGTGACGCCGAACGCCAGGGCCAGCGGCAGTGCCACCACCGCCACGGTGAGGCCGGCCAGCAGGTCCCGGCGCGGTGAGCGGTGGACCGCCGCCCAGTCGGCCCGGTCGGGCAGCAGCCCGAGGAGCCGCGCTCGGGCAACCGGGATGACGCGGCTCACCGGTCCGCGCCGGTGGCGCGTAGCTCCCCGAGGAGGCCGTCCCGGTCGGTGAGGACCGCGCCGAGGATCCGGCGCCCGGCGGCCAGCAGGTCGGCCACGTCCGGGGTGCTGAGCGCGTACACGACGAGGGGACCGTCGCGGTGTGAGGTGACCATCCCGGCGCGGCGCAGGACGGCGAGTTGTTGGGAGAGGTTGGAGGCCTCGACCTCGATCACGGCGAGCAGGTCACGGACCGGCTTCGGGCCGTCCTGGAGCAGTTCGAGGACCCGGATGCGCACCGGATGCCCGAGGGTGCGGAAGAGTTCCGCCTTCGCCTGGTACAGCGGGACCGACATGAGCACCTCTCCCGATCGATGCGAAGACTTTAGCACTTGAAGAAGTCTTCAATCGTTCGGTGTGCGGTGACGAGCGTCCCTCCGCGTCGTCGGCGTCAGGCAGTCCGTCCGATGTCGTTGACGCAGCGCAGCACTGGTTGGGTGGTCAGCGCCCGGTCGTCCAGCAGGGCCCCGGCGCGCACGGTGAAGGTGGCCGACTCGCCCGGCAGCAGGGTGACCAGGGCCTTGTCCACGCTGGCGGTGCTGTCCAGCCGGTCCGGGAAGAGGGTCAGGTCGCGCAGCACCGTGCGGGCGGTCACCCGGACCCGCTGCCCGCCGCCGATCGGCTCGACCGTCGCGTCCCAGGCCGCCGCCGGCCAGTCCACGTCCCGGTCCTCGGCGAAGAACCACAGCGCGCGCTCCGCGGTGCCACCGGCCTCCGCGACCAGCAACTCCCGACGGCCCTCGTCCGGCCGCGCCAGCTCCGCCGGCAGCGCCAGCGCCACCGAGGAGTACGCCGGGACGTCGAGGTCGACCGAGGTCTTCGCCCTCGGCTCCCCGGTGAGCGTGCACCGGGTGACCGCGGCGGATGCCGTCCAGGCCTCGGCGGTTTCGTTGACGGCGACCACTGCCAGGCCGCCGTCCCGGGGCTGCACGGTGAGGAGCCGGTCGGCGTACGCGTGTCGCAGCGCGTACCACAGGGGTTTGCGACGGCCGTCGCCGTCGACGGCCGACCAGGAGGTGACCGGCCAGCAGTCGTTGAGCTGCCAGACGATGGTGCCGGCGCAGACGTCCCGGTGGGAGCGGAAGTGCTCCACGCCGAGCTGGATGGCTCGGGCCTGGTTGAGCTGCGTCAGGTAGTGCCAGTCGTCGAAGTCCGCCGGGGCGGGCAGGTGCGCGTCGAGGCCCCGCTGGAGTTTGGCGTCACCGTCGGCTGCCTTCTGGTGGTGCGCCATGCCCGGTGAGTCGTGCGCCAGGGGTTCGTCGCTCAGCGCCCGGCGCAGCGTGGCGTACGCCGGTGGGGCCTGGTAGCCGAACTCGGCGACGAAGCGCGGCACGTACTCCCGGTACCTGGTGTAGTCGTCGGTGTTCCACACGTCCCAGATGTGGGTGGTGCCGTGCGCCGGGTCGTTGGGGTGGATCGCCTCGGTGCCCGACCAGGGGCTGCCCGGCCAGTACGGGCGGGTCGGGTCCAGCTCGCCGACGATCCGGGGCAGCACGTCGAGGTAGTAGCCACGCCCCCAGGTGCGCCCGGCGAGGTCCTGCTGCCAGTCCCAGTCGTGCCAGCCCCAGATGTTCTCGTTGTTGCCGGTCCAGAGCACCAGCGACGGGTACGGCGCGAGCCGGGTCACCTGCTCGGCGGCCTCGGCGGCCACCTCGCTGCCGAACGGTTCCTCCTCCGGGTACGCGGCGCAGGCGAACAGGAAATCCTGCTGGACGAGGAGGCCGCGCTCGTCGGCGAGGTCGTAGAAGTCGGCGGACTCGTACCGGCCGCCGCCCCAGACCCGCAGCAGGTTGACGTTGGCGGCGACCGCCTGGTCGAACCGCTCGGCGAGCCGGGCCCGGGTGATCCGGGTGGGGAACGCATCGTCCGGGATCCAGTTGACCCCGCGCACGAAGACCGGGACGTCGTTCACCGACAACGAGAACGGGGTGCCGTGCTCGTCGGGTGTGGTGTCCAGGCGGACCGAGCGGAAGCCGATCCGGTGCGACCAACTGTCCAGCAGGTCGCCGTCCGGCGCGTGCAGTGTCACATCGATCGGGTGAAGCGCCTGCTCGCCGTACCCCCGGGGCCACCACAGCGCGGGCTCGCGAACGGTGAGGGTCAGCACGGCCGTGCGCTGCCCGGCCGGGACGACCACCTCCGCGTGTGCGCCGGCCACGGCGGCGCGGACGGTCAGCGGGACGTCCGCGACCCGCTCGACCTCGACGTGCACCTCGACGCGGCCGTCGCGACCGTCCATGGTGACGAGGGGACGGACGGTGGCCAGCCGGGCGGTCGACCAGGCGTGCAGGCTGATCTCCTGCCAGATGCCGGCGGTGACCAGTGTCGGCCCCCAGTCCCAGCCGAAGTTGCAGGCCATCTTGCGGATGAAGTGGAACGGCTCCGGGTAGGCGTTCGGGCGTTCGCCGAGCCGTTCCTGGTGTGCCTCGGCATAGCGGTACGCGGAGTCGAACGTGACGACCAGGTCGTTGTCACCGTCGCGCAGCAGCGGTCGGACGTCGAACCGGTAGCCGCGGTGCATGTTCGCGGTGCGGCCGACCTCGACGCCGTTGAGGGTGAGCGTGGCGACGGTGTCCAGGCCGGCGCAGACCAGGTCGACGCGGTCGTCGTCGCCCGCCCGGTGGACGATCGTGGACCGGTAGACCCAGTCGGTGCGCCCGATCCAGGCCAGCGTCCGCTCGTTGTCGTCGAGGTAGGGGTCTTCGATCAGCCCGGCGGCGAGCAGGTCGGTGTGCACGCAGCCCGGCACGGTCGCCGGCACGGACCGGTCTGCGACCTCCTCGGGCACCTGTGCTCCGGGGGCCGCTCGCACTGTCCAACCGTCGTAGAGTGCCTGTCGGCGCAAGACCTCACCGCACCTTCCGCATCGAAAGACGTTTACTGAACCGGATAAGCTAGGCAACCGTACGTTTCGGCCCCGCACGTGTCAACGGCCGTTGACGCCCGCGGCAGCACGTCGCGGCAGCACGTCGCGGCAGCACTCTCGCAGCAGCAAAGGAGCACGCCGGTGAAGCGGCCGACCATTGCCGACGTCGCCCAACGCGCCGGGGTGTCCAAGGGTGCCGTGTCGTACGCGCTGAACGGGCAGCCCGGCGTCTCCGAGGCCACCCGGCAGCGCATCCTGGCCATCGCCACGGAGATCGGGTTCAGCCGGAGCAGCGCGGCCCGCGCCCTCTCGGCCGCCACCGCCGGCGCGATCGGCCTGGCCCTGTGCCGACCGGCCCGGACACTCGGCGTCGAGCCGTTCTTCATGGCGCTGATCAGCGGCGTCGAAGCCGAACTCTCCGCCCGCTCGTACGCGCTGACCCTGCAGGTGGTGGCCGACCACGACGCCGAGATCGCGGTCTACCGCCGTTGGTGGGGCGAACGACGGGTGGACGGGGTGCTCGTCTGCGACCTGCGCACCGACGACCGTCGCATCCCCGCACTCGAACAGCTGCACCTGCCGGCGGTGGTGATCGGCGGCCCCGGCGGCACCGGCGAGCTGGCGAGTGTCTGGTCCGACGACGCCGCCGCGCTGACCGAGACGGTGGAGTACCTGGTCGCGCTCGGGCACCGTCGGATCGCCCGGGTCGCCGGCCTGCCCGACCTGCGGCACACCGAGATCCGCACCGACGCCTTCGCGGCGGTCCGCCAGCGGCTCAACCTGGACGACGCGGTCACCGTGTGGTCCGACTACACCGGCGAGGAGGGCGGGCGGGCCACCCGCCGGCTGCTCAGCTCCGCCCACCGGCCCACTGCGGTCATCTACGACAACGACGTGATGGCCGTCGCCGGGCTCTCCGTCGCCCAGGAGATGGGCCTGACCGTGCCCGGCGACCTGTCCATCGTGGCCTGGGACGACTCACCGCTGTGCCGCCTGGTGCACCCGCCGCTGACCGCGCTGGGCCGGGACATCCCGGCGTACGGGGCCCACGCCGCCCGGCAGCTGCTCGCCGTCGTCGCCGGGCAGCCGGCCGGCCGGGTGCAGGACGAGACGCCCCACCTCACTCCGCGTGGCAGCACCGCACCACCCCGAGCCAGATGAACCGGTTCAGCGCGATGCTGACGGAAACTCCTCGAAGTACGCCTCGACCCGTTCCGCCGTCGCCGGGCGGGCCAGCGCGAACCCCTGCCCGTACCGGCAACCGCCCCGGCGTGCCCCCTCGACCTGGGTCGACGACTCCAACTCCTCGGCGACGATCTCGACGCCCAGCCGCTCGCCCACGTTGACCACCACGTCGATCAGCGGTGGTTGCCCGTCCGGCCGTGCGCCCACCAGCTCCGGGCCCACCTTGAGCAGGTCGATCGGCAGTCGGCGAAGCTGCGCCAGGGAGGCGTGCTCGGCCCGGAAATCGTCCAACGCGGTGCGCACGCCCAGCGACCGGAGCCCGGCCAACCGGGCCACCACTGTCGACAGGTCACCGGCCACCCTCGGCTCGCTCACCTCCACCACCAGCCGCTCCGGCGGCACCCCGTGCGCGGCCAGCACGGCCGCGAGCCGCTGCACGAAGTCGGGAGTGGTCAGCTCCCGGGTCGTCACGTTGACCGCCATCCACAGCTCCCGGGCGCCCACCGACCAGTCGGACAACCGCCGGCAGGCCCGATCCAGCACCCACCACTCCAACTCGCCGACCAGGTCAAGGTCCTCGGCGACCGGCAGCAGCTCGGCCGGCAGCACCGTGCCGAGCACCGGGCTGCGCCACCGCAGCAGCGCCTCCGCGCCCACCGGCTGCCCGTCGGCCAGGTCGACCACCGGCTGGTAGACGAGATCCAGTTCGCCGCGCGCCACCGCACCGGGCAGCTCGCGCTCCAGGTCGAGCCGGCGGACCAGTTGTTCCTCAAGGAACGCGTCGTACCACTCCACCCGGTCCCGGCCCAGTTGCACGGCCCGTCGCCGGGCCAGTTCGGCCTGCCGGAGCACGTCCGCCGGCCCCACCCCGCTCACCTCGGCCAGGCCGATGCTCGTCTGCACCCGCAGCATCGCGCCGGCCAGCTGGTAGGGCGGACTGAGTGCGCTCAGCAGTCGGGTGCCCAGCGCGTACGCCAGCACCGGGCCGGCGGCGGTGACCACCGCGAAGCCGGTACCCGCGCACCCGGTGACCAGATCGCCGGGGGCGATGACCGCGCGAGCCCGGTGCACCGCCTCGGCGAGCACGTCCTCCCGGGCGGTCGGGCCGATCCCCTCGGTGCCGTGCAGGTCGACCAGGAGCAGCGCGCCGGCCGGCACCGGCACGTCGCCGATCGCGGCCAGGGCGTCCAGCAGGGCGGCCCGGTCACCGGGGGTGCTGCTCGCGGCCGCGAACTGTCGCCGGTCGAGCCCCGACCACGCGGGGCTGTGCTCAGGCGACCAGATCGAGTCCGCGCCGGTTCCGGGGGCCGCGACCGCCGGGGCGTCGGGGCCGCGTTCCGGCGGCGGCTCCGGCGTGCCCGGCCCGCGTGCCGGACCCGAGCGGCGGTGCCGCAGCGACCGACCGGCCGGCCGGCGATGGGCGGCCCGCCGAACGGACGTGGCCGCGTCACCGGCGCGCAGCAGCTCGCGCAGCACCAGGGGCGGCACCGCCGCCAGGGCCAACAGCACGCTGGTCCGGTCCGGCGCGCGGCCGGCGGCCAGATGCAGACCCGTCGCCAGCAGCAGCACCGCCGCCGGGAGCACCGACCGAGGCCAGGCCGCGGCGACCGGCTCCGCCGGCTGCGCGTCGTCCGTCGCACCGGCGGCACCGACCGCGACCAGCAACATCCCGAACACCAACGGGGGTACGGCCAGCAGGGCCACCCGCCCGGCCGGTGCGGACGGCGACACGGCCAGCAGCACCAACCCGCAGAGGGTGAGCAGGACGCCGCCTCGACAGATCGCCGCACCCGAGCGCCGCCACGGCCCCGCGAACACGTTCAACGCGGCCATCCCCAACCCGCCGAGCGTCAACGCGCAACCCAGCCGAACCGGGACCGACAGACCGTCCCACGGCAGCAGCAGCCAGCCGGCGAGGGCCATACCGACGGCCGGGCCGGTCGACTCGACCAGCCCGCGCAACCGGACCGCGGCCGTCGGCCGCGAGCGCCCGGGGAGCCGGTACAGACCGCTCGCCGAGAGGGCCGCCACGACCAGCGACCCGATCAGCACGGCGCGGGTGTGCCCGATGTCCGCCAGGGGCAGCACGACGGCGGTGAGACCGGCCGCCACCACCGCCGCGTCGAGCAGCACGCCCGCCGCGCGCGGTGGCGGGTCGGTGCCACGCCGGCTGGCCAGCCGGGACAGTCGCAGCCCGGCGAGTGTGGCGCCGGCGCCGGCGCCCAACGCGATCACCACCGAGGTCGGGACCAGGCCGGCGGCACCGGCGAGGAGGAGCAGCGCCACCGCCACGGACGTGGCGGCCTCGGGTGCCGCACGACGGGGGACGAGAACGCGGAACGGGTACGCGAGGAGCACGGCGGACGCCTTCGTGAGGGGGCACGGGGGCGGTGCGGCGGTGCGGGGCACCGGACGTTGCGAGTCCGCTACCCACGATTGACAACGATGGACAGCCGAAGTGGTTACTTGCCGGTTACTCAGGGAAAACAACGACCGGTGTCACTGTACGGCGTACTCCCGGCCGGTGGCACCGCCCGCCGCGAGCCGAAACGGCAGGAAGTGGGATCATCGGAGGGTGAGTAAGCCCGACACGGTCCGTTTCCGGTACAACCAAGCCATCCTGGTGGCCGCGATCATCGCCTTCGTCGGCGCCCTGCCGCTGGCCAACGCCCGGGCCTACCTGCTGCCGGTGCTGCTCGTCCCGCTCGCCGTCGCGGTCTGGGCCTGGCGGGCCGGCACCGACGCCGACGCGCGGGAGCTGCGCCTGCGGGCGTTGGTCGGGCAACGCCGGATCGGCTGGGAGCAGGTCCTGGAGCTGGCCACCGACCAGCGGGGGCGCGGACGGTGGCCCGGCTCGACGACGGCCAGCAGGTCACCCTGCCGGCCGTCCGGGGGGCGGACCTGCCCCGGCTGGTCGCGGCAACCGGCCAGCCGCTGCCGGGTGCCCCGGCGGACGCGCCCGGTCAGTAGCCGTCGACCACTGTGTTGATCAGCGGTTGCCCGGCGGCGAAGCGGCGCACCTGATCGCCCACCAGTCGGTAGGCACGCGGTAGCAACCCCCGCACCGACCCGCCCACGTGCGGAGTGAGCAGCACGTTCGGCATGGTCCAGAGCGGGGAGTCGGCGGGCAGCGGCTCCGGGTCGGTGACGTCCAGCGCCGCCGAGATCCGACCGGTGCCCAGCTCGGCGACGAGCGCATCGGTGTGCGCCACCGGCCCGCGGGCGGCGTTGACCAACAGCGACCCGTCCGGCATCGCGGCCAGGAACGCCTTGTCGATCAGGCCACGGGTCTGGTCGGTGAGCGGCACCAGCACCACCACCACGTCCGCGTCGGGCAGCAGCCGGGGCAGCTCCTCGACGGCGTGCACCCCCTGCTCCGGCCGGGCCGTCCTGGCGACCAGGGTGAAGCTCACGTCGAAGGGGGCGAGCCGGTCGCGCACCGCGGTGCCGATCGAGCCGGCGCCAACGATGAGCACCCGTTTGCCGGTCAGCTCGTCGGTAGGGGTGTGCTCCGCGTACGCCCAACGCCGCTCGGCCTGCGCGCGGACGAACGCCGGAAACGCCCGCAGCTGGGCGAGGATCGCGGTGACGACCCACTCGGCGGTGGCGGGGTCGTGCACGCCCCGGGCGTCGCAGAGCGTGACAGTCGGCGGGGTCCGGCCGGCCCAGGCGTCCGCCCCGGCGGAGAGCAGTTGCACCACCGCCAGGTCGGGCAGCTCACCCAGCACCGTCGTCCCGTCCGAGCCACCCAGGAACGGCGGCACCCAGAAGCGAACGCCGGCCGCCTCGGACGGCATCCGGTCGGTGTGCTCGAAGACCTCCACCGTCACGTCCGGGGGCAGCTCGCCCAGGAGGTTCAGGCCGGCCTGGTGCGGAATCCATACCTTCACGTCAGCCGACGATAGTCCCCGGCGGCGCGGACGGTGCGGGCACGGCGGTGAACCGGCGTCCGCGGGGTGGCCGCGCGGGGTCACGGCGGGCGAGACTCAGCACAGCGAGGTTCGAGCCGGGCCTTCGCGAGGTATAAGGAAGGGTCGGAGGGCCGTCCTCCTCCGCCCGGCAGACAGGTGCACGATGACCGACGGCTCCCCCGCCTCCCCCCGGCGACCGATCGCGCCCCCCTCGGCGCTCGGCGACCCAGCGCGGTTGCGCGCGCTCGCCGACACCGGGCTGGACGCCGCTCCGGACGAAGCGTTCGACCGGTTCGCCCGGTTGGTCAGCGACCTGTTGGACGTGCCGGTGGCGCTGGTCTCGCTGGTCTCCGCCGACCGGCAGTTCTTCCCCGGCGCGGTCGGTCTGCCCGAGCCCTGGTCGCAGCGCCGGCAGACTCCGCTGAGTCACTCGTTCTGTCAGCACGTGGTGGACATCGAGGTGCCGATGGTGCTGCCGGACGCCCGGCTCTACCCGCGCGTCCGGAACAACCTGGCCATCGACGACCTCGGCGTGGTCGCCTACGCCGGGATGCCGCTGACCGACCTATCCGGCCGGGTGCTCGGCTCGCTCTGCGCCATCGACAGCAAACCGCGCGCCTGGACCGCCGCCCAACTGCGGACCCTGGCCGACCTGGCCGCCGCCTGCTCGTCGGAGCTGCGCCTGCGGATCGCACTCGACGGCGCGCAGGAGGCGCGGCGGCGGGTCGTGCAGGCGCACGAACGGCTGGAGTTGCTGGCCGGGGTGAGCGAGACGTTGGCCGGCACCCTGGACGTGGGCGTCGCCCTGCGCCGGCTCGCCGCCACCATGGTGCCGCTGCTCGCCGACTGGTGCCTGCTCACCCTGATCGGGCCGACCGGCCTGCCCCGTGAGGTGGTCTCGGTGCACCGGGACCCGGCCCGCGCCGCGGACGTCGACCGCTTCGGTGAGCTGCTGCGCACCGGGCTGGGCCCCGATTCGATAGTCCGGGCGGTGCTGCGCACCGGCCAGCCTCGGCTCGGCAGCGTGGCGTCCCTGACCGACGTGGAGCGGGGCACCATCCACCCGGAAATGGTCTCCATCGCCGGCCGGTTGGGCATCGCCTCCTACCTGAGCGTGCCGGTGCGGGGCGTCGGCGGCACGGTGCTGGGGGCGATCACTCTCGTGAACGACGGGCACCGTCAGCAGTTCGACGACCGGGACCTGCTGACCGCGGTGGACATCGGCCGCCGGGCCGGCCAGGCCGTCGGTAACAGCTCGATGTACGGCGAGCAGCGGCACGTCGCCGAGGTGCTGCAACACAGCATGCTGCCCCGGCTGCCGGTGGTGGCGGAGCTGGAGCTGGCGGCCCGATACCAGCCGGCGGCCGACCGGGTGGAGGTCGGCGGCGACTGGTACGACGCCTTCGTGCAGCCCGACGGCGACGTGATCGCGGCGATCGGGGACGTGGCCGGGCACGACATCGAGGCCGCGGCGACCATGGGCCAGCTGCGCAACCTGGTGCGGGGCAACGCCTTCGGCCGGCCGGACGCGGTCGGGTCCCTGATGAGCGACCTGGACGGCGCCATCCGTGGCCTTCGGCTGCCGATCGCCGCCACCGCGACGCTGGTGCGGATCTGTCCGCAGCGCGCCGGTGCGCACGAGGTGACCTGGTCCAACGCCGGGCATCCGCCGGCCCTGGTGGTCCGCGTCGGCGGGGCGGTCGAGGTCCTGGCCGCGACGCCGGAGCCGCTGCTCGGCCTGGCCCGCCCGACGCGGCGGAGCAGCCACTCGACCAGCCTGGCCACCGGTGACACCCTGCTGCTCTACACCGACGGGCTGATCGAACGGCGGGACCGGTCCATCGACGACGGGTTGGCCGAGCTGATGAGCCGCCTGGCCGGCACTCACACGCTGCCCCTCGGCGACCTCTGCGACCTGCTGCTCGCCTCGATCCGGCACCGCGAGGACGACACCGCGCTGCTGGCCGTACGGGCCCGCTGAGGCCGGTCCACCGGAGACCATCGGTACCCGTTGGATCTCGACGGGCCCGGTCGGGCCGCGCGGCGGGCTACCCTGGGCCGGGTGAGCGCCCGTCCCCCGTACCCTCGCATCCGCCGCCTCCGGGTGGCCCTCGCGGCGTCCTGCGCGGCGTTGCTGTTCGCCGCCGGTTGCAGCTTCGGTGAGCCGGAGCCCGACCCGGCCGGCGAACCGCCCAACCTGCCGACCCCGTCCGCGTCGGCGAACCCCGGCGGCAGCGGTCAGCAGGCGGTGGCGACAGTGCTCGCCAAGGGCCTGCGGGTGCCGTGGGCCATCGCCTTCCTCCCGGACGGCGGCGCGCTGGTCACCGAACGGGACAACGGCCGGATCCTCCAGGTCGGGCCCGAGTCCGGACCGGACGGGCTGCGGGTCCGACCGGTGCAGACCATCCCCGACGTGGCGGCGGCGGGCGAGGGTGGCCTGCTCGGCATCGCCGTCTCCCCCGACTACGCCCGGGACCGGACGGTGTTCGTCTACTACACCGCCGAACGGGACAACCGGGTCGCCCGGCTGCAACTCGGCGGGCAGCCCACCCCGATCCTCACCGGCATTCCCAAGGCCAACGTGCACAACGGCGGTGGGCTGGGCTTCGGCCCGGACAAGCAGCTCTACGTCAGCACGGGTGACGCCGGTCAGCGCCCGCTCTCGCAGGACGTGAAGAGCCTCGGCGGCAAGATCCTCCGGGTCACAGCGGACGGCAAGCCCGCCGCCGGCAACCCGTACCCCAACTCCCCGGTCTGGTCGATGGGGCACCGCAACGTGCAGGGTTTCACCTGGGACGCCGCGAAGCGGATGTACGCCGTCGAGTTCGGCCAGAACACCTGGGACGAGGTCAACCAGATCACCAAGGGCGGCAACTACGGCTGGCCCGAGGTCGAGGGTAAGGCCGGCGACAAGCGGTTCACCGACCCGATCGCGCAGTGGCCGACCTCGGACGCGTCCTGCTCCGGGCTGGCCGCCACCGAGCAGTTGCTGGTCACCGGCTGCCTGCGCGGCAAGCGCCTCTGGGTGATGGAGCTGACCGACACCGGGACGCTGCTCGGTCAGCCCAGTGAGCTGCTCACCAACCGCTACGGCCGGCTGCGCGCGGTGGCAGCGGCACCGGACGGGTCACTCTGGGTGAGCACCTCCAACCACGACGGGCGGGGCGACCCGGCGGGCGACGACGACCGGCTGCTGCGGGTGGTCTTCGCGGGCGGCGACGGCGGGCGCAGCTGATTCCGTCACCATCCGTTCAGGTTTACCAAGATCTTCCGACGGGCAGGCCAGACTTTCAGCATGGACGGGCAACGCGACGAGCGGCACGACGACGCCGATGACCGGGACGACCCGGTGACCGGCGACGATCGGACGCGCCCGGGTTGGTGGGCCGGTGCCGCCGGCCCGCTGCGCCGCCTAGGGCTGGTCGTCGCCGTCCTCGCCGTGGCCCTGGCCGGGGCGGTTCTCGGGGTGCTGGCCGGTGGTCAGGTGAGCACCGACATCGGCCCGTTCCGGGCCAACCTCAGCATCTCCCCCGCCCGCGACGGCGGCACCACCGTCGACATCCCGCCGCTGGGCGCGCTGCTGCTCGACAGCCACAGCGGGCCGACCCACCTCACCGTTCGGCTGGGCGCGCTCGACCAGGGGCGCACCGAGGCGCTGATCGACGACCCGGCCAGCATTAGCCGGGCCAGCCAGAGCGCCGTGGAGGACGTCCGCTCCGGGGTGATGCGCCTCGGCCTGCGTACCCTCGGCGCGTCGGTGCTGGTCACGTTGATCCTGGCCGGGCTGATCTTCCGCAACGTCCGGCGCACCGCCTGGGCGGGTGGGCTGGCGCTGCTGGTCACCGCCAGCAGCCTCGGCACGGCGGCGGCGACCCTCCGGCCGCAGGCCATCGAGGAGCCACGCTACGAGGGGCTGCTGGTGAACGCGCCGGCCATCGTCGGTGACGCCCGCCGGATCGCCAACGACTACACGAAGTACGCGGAGCAGTTGCAGCGCCTCGTCGGCAACGTCAGCCAGCTCTACACCACCGTCTCGGCGCTGCCGCTGTTGGAGCCGACCCCCGGCACCACGCGGGTGCTGCACGTCTCCGACATGCACCTCAACCCGACCGGCTGGCAGCTGATCCGGACGGTCGTGGAGCAGTTCGGCATCGACGTGGTGATCGACACCGGGGACATCACCGACTGGGGCAGCGAACCGGAGGCCTCCTTCGTCGGCTCGATCGGCGTGCTGAAGAAGCCGTACGTCTTCATCCGGGGCAACCACGACTCCGGCAAGACCGCCGCCGCGGTGGCCCGCCAGCCGAACGCGATAGTCCTGAACAACACCACCACGACCGTCGCCGGGCTGACCATCGCCGGCATCGGCGACCCGCGTTTCACCCCGGACAAGAACACCTCCCCGGCCGGCAGCGGACTGACCCAGCAGGTGGCCGACCAGGTGATCGGGGCCGGCAACCAGCTCGCCGTGACGATCCGCAACTCACCGCGACCGGTCAACATCGCTCTCGTGCACGACCCGGCGTCGGCCGGGCCGCTCGCCGGCACCTGCCCGCTGGTGCTGGCCGGGCACACCCACGCCCGGCAGGTGTCCAAACTGCCGGAAACACCCGGGCAGCAGCCCACCACGCTGATGGTGGAGGGCTCCACCGGCGGTGCCGGGCTGCGCGGCCTGGAGGGCGAGAAACCCACCCCGCTGTCGATGAGCGTGCTCTACTTCGACCAGCAGAAGATGCTCCAGGCGTACGACACGATCACCGTCGGCGGCACCGGCCAGGCCCAGGTCAACCTGGAACGACGCCTGGTGGAGAACCCGAACGCCGGTGTCTCCGCCACGCCGACGCCCACCCCGAGCGGGGGTGTGCCCGCCACACAGGCACCCACACCCACGCCCACCCCGACCGGCTGAGCCCACGCCGGCCGGCGCGGACGGGTCAGCGCAGGGCGATCGCGGCCAGCGCGGCGTTGACGATGCTGCCGGGCAGCAGGTCGTGCAGCTCGTACAGGTCGGCGACGCTGCCGGACTGGCCGAACTCGTCCACGCCGAGCGGCACCGCCGGTGCGCCAACGGCCGAGCCGAGCCAGGCCATCGCGTGCGACGCGGCGTCGTGCACTGTCACCACCGGCACCCGATCGGCGAACGCGGAGCGCAGCGCGCCCGGCACGCTGGGCACCGTGGCCGTCCGTACGCCCTGTCGCAGGGTGCGCTGCCAGGCCCGGTAGAGCCGGTCCAGCGAGGTCACGTCCACCACGTGCGCGGCGATGCCCTCGTCGGCCAGCTCCGCGGCGGCGGCCAGCACCTCGGGCAGCACCGCGCCGGAGGCGGCCAGTTGCACCACCGGGGCGTCGACCAGGTGCGGGTACGCCTGGTGCGCGTCGACCAGCCGGTACGCCCCGGCGACGACCTGCCGGCGCAGCACCGCGTCGCCGAGCCGCGCCCGGGCCGCCTCGAACGGCGCCTGGTCCAACGGTCGGGTGCTCAACCGGAAGTAGTACGCGCCGTCCTCGGCGGGCGCGGCGGTCGCGGCCGGGGCCGACCCACCGGCGATCTGCCCGAGCGCGTCGCAGAGCAGCCAGTCGAGGGTGGCCGCGTACGCCGGCTCGACGAAGGTCACACCGGGCAGTTCCAGGCCGACCGACGCGGTGATGGTGGACTGGTGGGCACCGCCCTCGGGGGCGAGGGTGATGCCCGACGGGGTGCCGGCCACCACGAACCGGGATCCGGAGTAGGTGCCGTAGAGGAACGCGTCGAGGCCGCGCAGCACGAACGGGTCGTAGACGGTGCCCACCGGCAGCAGCGGCTGCCCGGACAGGTCCCAGGAGAGCCCGAGCTGGCCGAGCAGCAGGAACAGGTTCATCTCCGAGATGCCCAGCTCGATGTGCTGCCGGCGGGGCTCTCCGTCCAGCGCAGCATCCGGTCCTCGGTCCAGGAGCGCTGCTCGGTGGGGGCGAACACCCCGGTCTTGTTGATGAACCCGGCCAGGTTGGTGGAGGTGGCCACGTCCGGGGCGGTGGTCACCAGGTAGCGACCCACCTCCCGGTCCCGGGCCAGGTCCACCAGCACCCGACCGAAGACCTCCTGGGTGGAGATCGGCTTGGTTGCGCGTACTCCCGTGCTCTCCGGGACGGTGACCCCCAGCGCGCGCTCGCGGGGCGCGCGGGACAGCGCCTCCCGGCGGGCGCCGGCCTGGATCCCGGCCGGTGAGGCCGGGTCGAGGCGGTCCCACTCCGTCTCGGAGGTCAGCCCCTGCGCGACGCGCAACGCGTCGACCTGCTCGGTGCTGAGCAGCGCCGAGTGGTTGCGCGGGTTGCCGGCGATGGGCAACCCCCAACCCTTCACCGTGTACGCGAAGACGACGCTGGGCCGGTCGGTGACCGCGTCGCACTGGGCGTACGCGTCCAGCATCGCCTGCAGGTCGTGCCCGCCCAGGTCGGTGACGAGCGGGCCGAGGTCCTCGTCGCTGACGCTCTCGATCAGGTCGGCGATCCCGGCCGGGGCGCCGTCCAGGAACTGCTTGCGCAGCGCCGGCCCGGTCAGCCCGAACAGCGACTGGTACTGCTCGTTGGGCATCGCGTCGATCCAGTCCCGCAACGCCTCCCCACCCGGGCGGGCGTACGCCTCGGCGAGCCGGCGGCCGTACTTGACCTCGACCACGTGCCAGCCGGCCGCCTCGAACTGGCCCCGCCACTGGTTGATCCGGATGCCGGGGACGACCCGGTCCAGCGACTGCCGGTTGAAGTCGACGAGCCACATGACGTTGCCCAGCCCGGTGGTGGCCGGGTCGGCGACCGCCTCCCAGATGTTGCCCTCGTCCAACTCGGCGTCGCCGATCAGGGCCACGAACCGGGAGTGCGGCCGGGCGCCGAAGTGCGCGTCGACGTAGCGGCGGGTCGCGGCGGCGAACAGCGGCGCCGCCGCGCCCAGGCCGACGGAACCGGTGGAGAAGTCCACGTCGTCCGGGTCCTTGGTGCGCGACGGGTACGACTGGAGGCCGCCCCGGGCCCGCAGTCGGGGCAGGTAGGAGCGGTCCAGGTTGCCGAGCAGGTACTGGATGGCGTGGAACACCGGGGAGGCGTGCGGCTTCACCGCGACCCGGTCCTCGGCGTCCAGGTGCGCGAACCACAGCGCGGTCATCGCCGTGACCAGGGAGGCGCTGGACGCCTGGTGGCCGCCGACCTTCACACCGTCGCCGGTGGCCCGGTCATGGTTGGCGGCGTCCACGATCCGGGTGGCGAGCCAGAGCACCCGCCGCTGGATCTCGTCGAGGACATCGAGGTCGTGCTGGGTCACGGTGGCTCCATCCAGGCGTCGCCGTTGACGCCCTCGCGAGGGGTGCGGGGTGGCCGCGTGGTCGACAGGGTGTGGCGGAAGGCCGCCGCCGGGTCGCGGCGGCGGCCTTCTCCGGGTGGGTCTCAGCCCTGGACGCCGAGGCGCTCCAGGATCAGCTCCCGCAGGGTCTTCGCGTCGGCCTGCCCGCGGGTGGTCTTCATGACCGCGCCGACCAGCGCGCCGACCGCCGCGACCTTGCCACTGCGGATCTTGTCGGCGATGGCGGGGTTAGCGGCGATCGCCTCGTCCACGGCGGCGGTGAGCGCGCCGGTGTCCGAGACGACTTCCAGGCCCCGGCTGGTCATGATCTCGGTGGGCGAGCCCTCACCGTCGACCACGCCCTCCAACACCGTGCGGGCCATCTTGTCGTTGAGCTTGCCGGCGTCGACCAGCCCCTGCAGCTCGGCGACCTGGGCGGGGGTGGCACCGATCTCGGCCAGCTCCACGCCGCTCTCGTTGGCCCGACGCGACAGCTCACCCAGCCACCACTTGCGGGCCGCCGCCGGGGTGGTGCCGGCGGCCACGGTGGCCTCGATCAGCTCGACGGCGCCGGCGTTCAACACCGACTGCATGTCCAGGTCCGACAGGCCCCACTGCTCCTGGAGCCGACGCCGGTGCACCCGGGGCAGCTCCGGCAGGGCGGCCTTCAGCTCGGCCACCCAGGCCGGGTCCGGTGCGATCGGCACCAGATCCGGCTCCGGGAAGTACCGGTAGTCGGTCGCCGTCTCCTTCGAGCGACCCGGGGTGGTGTCACCGGTGTCCTCGTGGAAGTGGCGCGTCTCCTGGGTGATCCGGCCGCCCGCGTCCAGCACCGACGCCTGTCGCAGCATCTCCGAGCGGACCGCCCGCTCCACCGACCGCAGCGAGTTGACGTTCTTCGTCTCGGTACGGGTGCCCCACTCCGCGCCCGGCAGGTTCAGCGAGGTGTTCACGTCACAGCGCAGCGAACCCTCCTCCATCCGCACGTCGGAGACGCCGAGGGTGCGGATCACGTCGCGCAGCTCGGCGACGTACGCCTTGGCCACCTCGGGGGCGAGCGCACCGGTGCCGGTGATCGGCTTGGTGACGATCTCGACGAGCGGGATGCCGGCCCGGTTGTAGTCGACAAGCGACTCCGTCGCGCCGTGGATGCGGCCGGTGGCACCGCCGACGTGCAGCGTCTTGCCGGTGTCCTCCTCGAGGTGCACCCGCTCGATCTCGATCCGCACCGTCTCGCCGCCCACCTCGACGTCCAGGTAACCGTCGACACAGATCGGCTCGTCGTACTGGCTGATCTGGAAGTTCTTCGGCATGTCCGGGTAGAAGTAGTTCTTCCGGGCGAACCGGCACCACTCGGCGATCGAGCAGTTCAGCGCGAGACCGATCCGGATGATCGCCTCGATGGCCGCCTTGTTGGCCACCGGCAGCGAGCCGGGCAGCCCCAGGCAAACCGGGCAGACCCGGGTGTTGGGCTCGCCACCGAAGTCGGTCGGGCACCCACAGAACATCTTGGTGTTCGTGCCCAGCTCGACATGGGTCTCCAGGCCGATCACCGGTTCGAAGCGCGCAACGACCTCGTCGTACGCGGGCAGTGTCGTCGTCATCTGAGCTCCAGGAGCGATCCGGACAGAACCGTTCCAGCCTAATCGGCTGGTCCGGCCACCCCGCTGCCGGGCGTCACTCGGGTGTGGTGAAGCGCCGACGCTGGTAGGCCAGCACGAGCAGAATGCCACCGACGGAGAACGCCAGGACGCCCATCAGCAGCAGCACGAGGGGCGAGCCCGCTCCGGTGAGCGGCAACCAGCCACCCTTCGACCTCGACGGCGCGGGCGACGGCTGGGACGTCGCCGGGTCGCTCTCCGATGGCGAGGCGGCCGGATCGGTCGATGCCGTCGGGGTCGGGGTGGCCGTCGGGCCGGTCGGGGTCGCCGTGGGGGTGCCCGGGGACGCCGGGGCGACGACCAGTGACACGTCCCTCGTGGCACTGGTGCTGCGACCCGTCGCCTGGACCGTGAAGGTGAACGTGCCGGCGCTGCCGGGAACGCCGCTCAGCCGACCCAACTTGTCGAGGGTGAGACCGCCCGGCAGGGCCCCAGCGGCCAGGGCGAACGCGATGTCCGAATCACCGTCGGCGGTGAACCGGAAGGAGTAGGACCGCCCCACGGTGCCGGCGGGCGGGTCGCCGGAGGTGAAGGTGGCAGCGGCCGTGGCGACGACGATGGTGGCGGCCTGCTCGTCGAAGAGCTTGTTCTTGTCGGTCATCCGCAGCGTGAACGGGTAGGTGCCCGGCGTGGTCGGCGCGCCCCCGAGCGACGTGCCCACCACCAGCATGCCCGGCGGCAGGCTGCCCGACACCACCGACAGCGCGTACGGCCCGGTGCCGCCGGTCGCCTCCACGG
Source organism: Micromonospora sp. C97 (assembly GCF_018070385.1). Classification (NCBI taxonomy): domain Bacteria; kingdom Bacillati; phylum Actinomycetota; class Actinomycetes; order Micromonosporales; family Micromonosporaceae; genus Micromonospora; species Micromonospora sp. C97. Next base: position 300,467 of record NZ_JAGPXU010000004.1, on the reverse strand, counting down.
TGTGGATCGCGTACACCTGCCCGATGTACATGGGTGACCGGGGCTTGCCCGAGGTGATGACGACCTTCTGTTGGCGTACCTCGATCGTCGCCGCCTGCTCGCCGAAGAGACCGTTCTTGTCGGTCATCCGCAGCCGGAACGGGAAGGTGCCCGGCGTGGTCGGCGCGCCCCCCAGCGCCGTGCCCACCACCAACATCCCCGGCGGCAGGCTGCCCGACACCACCGACAGCGCGTACGGCCCGGTGCCGCCGGTCGCCTCCACGGTGTGGATCGCGTACACCTGCCCGAGGTACATGACCGACCGGGGCTTGCCCGAGGTGATGGTGACGGTGTCGGCGGCGGTGGCTGGTTGCGCGGCACCCAGCAGCATCGCGACAACCATCGTCAGGGCCATGACCGGGCGAAGCGTCCCCATCGCACATCCAGGTCTTGATCGGAGCCGCTCGCGGCCGCCAGCGGACCAGAGTTCGTCGATCCAACAGACTCGGAGCTTATTCGACCAGTGCCACTGAACGCGGTCCATCCCCTGATCGGAGATCGTCGTGTCGCCGCGACGACAGCCGCGCCCGGCGCGGTCGTGGTGACCGCACCGGGCGCGTGACGACTTCCGGTACGACGGCGGGCGACCCGCCCCCGTACCGGCGGGTCAGAGGGCCGGCGGGGTGAACGTGCCGACGGCGGACTCCAACGCGGCGGCGACCCGGTACATCCGGTCGTCGGCCATCGTCGGGGCCATCACCTGCAAACCGACCGGCAGCCCCTCGGAGAGCCCGCACGGCACCGAGATGCCCGGCCCGCCGTACAGGTTCGTCGGGATGGTGTACAGGTCGGCCAGGTACATCTGGTACGGGTCGGCGGTCCGCGCGCCCATCGGGAACGCCACCGACGGGGTGGTCGGCGAGATCAGCGCGTCGACCCGCTCGAACGCGGCGTTGAAGTCCCGGGTGATCAGCGTCCGGACCTTCTGCGCCTGCCCGTAGTACGCGTCGTAGTAACCCGACGACAGCGCGTACGTGCCGATCATGATGCGGCGCTTGACCTCCGGGCCGAAGCCGGCCTCCCGGGTCAGCGACATGACCTCCTCCAGCGACCGGTTGCCGTCGTCGCCGACCCGCAGGCCGAACCGGACACCGTCGAACCGGGCCAGGTTGGAGGAGCACTCGCTCGGGGCGATCAGGTAGTACGCCGGCAGCGCGTACGCGAACGTCGGGCAGGACACCTCGACGACATCGGCGCCCATCTTGGTCAGCGCGTCCACCGACTCGCGGAACGCCGCCATCACACCCGGCTCGGCGCCCTCGCCGACGAACTCGCTCACGATGCCGAGCCGCACACCGGTCAGGTCACCGGTCGCGCCGAGCCTCGCCGCCGCCACCACGTCCGGCACGGGCTGCGGGATCGACGTCGAGTCCATCGGGTCGTGCCCACCGATCACCTGGTGCAGCAGGGCCGCGTCGAGCACGTTGCGGGCACACGGGCCGGGGGTGTCCAGCGACGACGAGAAGGCCACCAACCCGTAGCGGGAGGTGCCGCCGTAGGTGGGCTTGGCACCCACCGTGCCGGTGACCGCGCCGGGCTGACGGATCGAGCCGCCGGTGTCCGAGCCGATCGCCAGCGGCGCCTCGTACGCGGCCAGCGCGGCGGCGCTACCACCACCCGAGCCACCCGGGATCCGGCTCAGGTCCCACGGGTTGTGCGTCGGGCCGTACGCCGAGTACTCGGTGGAGGAACCCATCGCGAACTCGTCCATGTTGGTCTTGCCGAGCATCACCGTGCCGGCCTCGCGCAGCCGCTGCACGATCGTCGCGTCGTACGGCGGGCGCCAGCCCTCCAGGATCTTCGACCCCACGGTGGTCGGCACGCCCCGGGTGGCGAGCACGTCCTTGACCGCGACCGGCACACCCGCGAGCGGGCCCAACACCTCGCCGGCGGCCCGACGCTCGTCCACCGCGCGGGCCGCGGCGAGCGCACCCTCGGTGTCCACGTGCAGGAAGGCGTGCACCCGGTCGTCGACCGCGGCGATCCGGTCCAGGTGCGCCTGGGTCACCTCGACAGCGGAGGTCTCGCCCCCGGCGACCAGGCTCGCGATCTCCGTCGCGGTCATTCTGGTGAAGTCGCTCATGCCGGTCATCTCGCTCATGCCGTCACTCCGCTCCGCTCCGCGACGCCATGAGGCACCACGGCGCTGCACCGACTATTCGCTCGCTGCCGCTCGCTCATGAGGCCACGTCCTCGCTCAGGATCCGCGGTACGCGGAACCGCTGGTCCTCGGCGTCGGGCGCGCCCGACAGCGCTTCCTCCGGGGTCAGACACGGCGTGACGACGTCCTCGCGGAAGATGTTGGTCAGCGGCACCGAGTGCGAGGTCGGCGGGATGTCCGCGGCGGCGACCTCGCCGACCTGGGCGACCGCCTGGAGGATCACGTCGAGCTGGCCGGCGAACATGTCCAGCTCCTCCTCGGTGACGGCGAGCCGCGACAGGCGCGCCAGGTGCGCGACCTCCTCGCGGGAGATGGCGGCCATCCGTGCCCCCTTCTGAATTCCTGCTGGTCGGGCGGTGTGCCGGCCGCGCGACAGGTGGAGCGTGACACGCGGTGACCGCAGCGAGTCTATTGTTCCGCTCCGGTGCCGCGTCCCCGACTCCCCCTCCCCCGACCTCGTGCCGGGTCAGCGGGTGGGGCGGCGGGCGACGTCGGGCTGCGGGTGCCCGCCGGTCGGGCGGACCGGCCGGTACCGGGCCAGCCAGATGACCAACTCCTCGGCCGGCATCGGCCGGGCGTAGAACCAGCCCTGGGCGGCGTCGCAGCCGGCGGTGTGCAGCATCCGCCAGGTCCGCTCGTCCTCGACACCCTCGGCGACCACCCGCAACCCCAGCGCGCCGGCCAGCTCGATCATCGACCGGACGATCGCCGCGTCGTCGGCGTCGTCGGCCATGCCGAGGACGAACGACCGGTCCACCTTCACCTCGGACAGCGGCAGGCGGCGCAGATGCTGCAGCGAGGAGTAGCCGGTGCCGAAGTCGTCCAGCGAGATGGCCACCCCGATCCGGTGCAGCTGGGAGATGGTGGCCAGCACCCGGCGCGGGTCGGCCATCAACGCGCCCTCGGTGATCTCGACCTGCAACCGCTCGGCCGGCACCCCGTAGCGGGCCAGCCGGTCGGCGATCTGATCGGCGATCTCGCCGGTGTGCAGGTCGCGCACGCTCACGTTCAGCGCCGCACGCAGGCCGATGCCGGCCGCCGACCACTTGGCGAGCTGCTCCACCACGTCGTCGACGACCCGACGGGTCAGCAGTCGCATCACGGCGCTCTGCTCGGCGACCCGGATGAGTTCCTCCGGGTCGACCATGCCCCGTCGGGGGTGTCGCCACCGCAGCAGGGCCTCGACCCCGACCACCTCACCTGTCGCGATGGCGATCTGCGGCTGGTAGTACATGGTGATTTCCCCGGCGTCGTCGGCCGGTTCGTCGTCGGCGTGCGCCCACCCGGTCGGTTCGAGCGGCTGACCGGGCGTACCCGGCCCGGCGTCCCGGCGCGCCCCGCCACGTCCCCTGCCCACCGCGCTCCCGTTCGGGGACCGACGGCCGTTCCCACCCCCGGCGCGCCGCTCCCGGACCGAGCCCGAACGGGTGCCGTCGACGGTGGCCCGGGCGTTGCGGCCCCGGATCGGGTCGGCACCGGTGGCGATCTGGTTGATCAGCTCGTCGGAGTGCAGCGGCTCGGCGTCGGCGCGTCGACGGCGTACCCACCACCGACCACCGTGCCGCGTTGCCGTGACGACCGCCGGGTCCGCGGCTGACGCGGGCCGGGTCGCCGCCGCGCTGGGCAGCGCCGCCCCGTCACCGCCGCGCACCTCCGCCGTCGCGACAACTGGTACGTCGACAGCCGGCTCGGCGTCGACCGGCGGCTCGGCGACCGGCGGCTCGGCGACCGGCGGCTCGGCGACCGGCGGCTCGGTGTCGACCGGCGTCTCGGCCGACGGGCTGACCTCCAGCACGCGGCGCAGGTCGGCGAGGAGGCCGAGCCGCTCGGCGGAGTTGTGGTCGGACTCCGGGGCGTACACGGCCACCGTGTCGTTGCGGTGTTTGGCGTCGTACATCGCCACGTCGGCGTGGCGCATCAGGGTGGCGAAGTCCTCGCCGTGCTCGGGGAAGAGGGCGATCCCGATCGACCCGCCCACGTCCAACGGCAGTCCGTCGAGCGGCACCGGCTCGGCCAGCGCCTGGACGACCCGGTCGGCCAACTCCCGCGCCTGACCGACGTCGCTCAGCCCGGTCATCACGATGGCGAACTCGTCACCGCCGAGCCGGGCGATCATCTGCGGCCGGGGCTGCACGTCGGTGAGCCGGGCGCTGACCTCGACCAGCAGCCGGTCACCCACGGCGTGCCCGAGGGCGTCGTTGACGTTCTTGAAGCGGTCCAGGTCGAGCAGCAGCAGCGCCAACTGCCCGTCGGGTTCACCGCGGGCGGTCCGCTCGGCGTGCACGTGCACCTGCTCCGCCACCTCGGCGAGCAGGGCCTTGCGGTTGGGCAGCCCGGTCAGCGGGTCGGCGGCGGCGAGGTGCTGCTGTTCGTTGGTCAGCCGCGCCATCCGGTAGACGGCGAAGAGCGGCACCAGCACCAGCGGAATCAGCGCGGCACTGACCCGCGCCGCGGCGACCAGCACCGGGGCGAGCAGCAGCAGCGAGCCGGTGGAGAGCAGCTCGAAGCCGAGGCCCTGACGGACGGTGGGCCACCAGCGATCGCCGAAACGCAGCCGCACCGCCCAGCTGACCAACCCGTAGTTGACGACGAACCAGGCCAGCGCGGCGCCGCCGACAACGGCCACGTCGGTCCAGTGCAACCGCCCGCCGGAAAAGATCGTGCCCGACCCGAGTTGGATCACCCCGTACGCGGCGGCGAGGGCGCAGGCGTACTGGCCGACGTTGAACGCCGTACGCCACGCGGCGTGCCGCATCCGCCAACCCGAGACGACCACCCCCACCGCCTGCACCACCACCGCCGGGCCGAGACCCCAGCCGAGCAGGATCGCGAAGGTGAAGCAGGTGGACGGGAACACCGCCGACGTCTGCCGGCGCCCCGGTGGCACGAACGGGCGCGCGTCGCAGACCACGGCGAGCGCGGCCATCGTCCAGAACGCCACCGGCAGCCGGGGCAGGTCGTCGGGGAGCGTCGCGAGTGGAACGGCGGCGGTCAGCGCGGCGACCGCCAGGATGCTGGCGACGAAGGCGGCGAACGGTGCGACCCGTCCCGCAGGAAGCGAGTTGCGTGGGTCGGCGACCTCCACCACACCTCCCGACCGACCATTGGCGTGCCGGTGCGCACGCCGTGACCCAATGAAACGCCCTCGGCCCCCAGTTTCCCGGTATGACAGTCACGAATCGGTCGTAGTCGTAATTAAGTTGGTATACGCGGCCAGTCGCCGTCGCCAGCCGTCGGCGGGGTCAACCGCCCAGCTGAGCGACGTCCCGCGCGGCGTCCGGGCCCGCGTCCAGCAGGAGCCGGAACCCGTCCTCGTCGAGCACCGGCACCTTGAGGCTGGCGGCCTTGTCGGCCTTCGAGCCGGGGTTGTCCCCCACCACCACGAAGCTCGTCTTCTTGGAGACGGACCCGCTGACCTTGCCGCCCCGGCTCTGCACGGCCTCGGCGGCCTGATCGCGCGAGAACCCGGCGAGGGTGCCGGTCACCACCACCGTCAGCCCTTCCAGCGGGCGCGGACCCTCGTCGACCGCCTCCTCGGCCATCCGTACGCCGGCCTCGGCCCACTTGCGGACCACCTCGCGGTGCCAGTCCACCGCGAACCACTCCCGGATGCTGGCCGCGATGGTCGGACCGACCCCGTCGACGGAGGACAACTCCTCCTCCGAGGCCGCGTCGATGGCGTCCATGGAACGGAAGTGCCGGGCGAGCGCCTGGGCCGCCGTCGGGCCGACGTGCCGGATGGAGAGCGCCACCAGCACCCGCCAGAGGTCCCGTTCCCGGGCGACCGCGAGATTGTCCAACAGCTTGGTGGCGTTGCTGCCCAGGCTGCCGTCCTTGTTGACGAAGAACGGCGACCGGGACAGCTGCTCGGCGTCGAGCTGGAACAGGTCGCCCTCGTCGCTGATGATCTCCGCGTCGAGGAGGGCCGCCGCACCCTTGTAGCCGAGCACCTCGATGTCGAACGCGCCCCGGCCGGCGAGGTGGAACACCCGCTCCCGCAACTGCGCCGGGCAGCTGCGGGTGTTGGGGCAGCGGATGTCGACGTCGCCCTCCTTCGACGGCGCGAGCGGGGTGCCGCAGGCGGGGCAACTGGTCGGCATGACGAACGGCCGGGCGTCGACGGGCCGCAGGTCGACCACCGGGCCGAGCACCTCGGGAATCACGTCGCCGGCCTTGCGCAGCACCACCGTGTCGCCGATCAGCACACCCTTGCGCTCCACCTCACGGGCGTTGTGCAGGGTGGCGAGCGCGACTGTGGAACCGGCCACGCGCACCGGCTCGAGCACGGCGAACGGAGTGACCCGGCCGGTGCGCCCCACGTTCACGTCGATGTCGAGCAGCTTGGTGGTGACCTCCTCCGGCGGGTACTTGAAGGCGATCGCCCACCGTGGCGCGCGACTGGTCGAGCCGAGCCGGCCCTGGATGGAGACCGGGTCGACCTTGACCACCACCCCGTCGATCTCGTGCTCGACATCGTGCCGGTGCTCGGCGTAGTAGGCGATGAACTCGGCGACACCGGCCAGGTCGGGGACGACCCGCCACCGGTCGCTGGTGGGCAACCCCCAGGACTTGAGCGCGGCGTACGACTCGGACTGCGCCGTGGGCTGGAAGCCCCGGCGGGCGCCGATGCCGTGCACCACCAGGCGCAGTGGCCGGGTGGCGGTGATCCGTGGATCCTTCTGCCGGAGGCTGCCGGCGGCGGCGTTGCGCGGGTTGGCGAAGGGTGCCTTGCCCTGTTCCACCAGACCCGCGTTGAGATCGGCGAACGCGGCGATCGGGAAGTAGATCTCGCCCCGGACCTCCACCAGCTCGGGAACGTCCGGGAATTCGGCGGACGGGGTGAGCTGGCTGGGCACGTCCCGGATGCTGCGCACGTTGGCGGTGACGTCCTCACCGGTGCGCCCGTCGCCGCGGGTGGCGGCCCGGACCAGTCGACCCTTCTCGTAGGTCAGGTTGATCGCCAACCCGTCGACCTTCAGCTCGCACAGGTAGGGCACCGGGCCGCCCGCGTCCCGTTCGACCCGCTCGGCCCAGGCCGCCAACTCCTCGTCGGCGAAGGCGTTGTCGAGCGACAGCATCCGTTCGGCGTGGGTGACCGGGGTGAAGTCGGTGGAGAACGTGCCGCCCACCCGTTGGGTCGGCGAGTCGGGCGTCCGCAGCGCCGGGAACTGGGCCTCCAGCGCCTCCAGCTCGCGCAACTGCCTGTCGAAGTCGGCGTCGGGGATGGTCGGCGCGTCCAGGACGTAGTAGCGGTACTGGTGCTCGGTCAGCTCCTGGCTGAGGGCGGCATGCCGTTCCCGGGCCTGCGGCGTCGGCTCGGCCCCGGCCGCTGCCTCCTGCGCCGCGCTGACCTGCTGACCGATCTGCTCCTCGGACACACCGCCACCTTCGGACACGCCTGCGACCTCCCTGATCACGCTACTCCGGCACGGTATCGGGCCGGTGGGACAATCCGTCGCCCGCCCGCGCCGGGAGCGACGTCGCCCTCAGCCGGGATGCCCGGTGGGTGTCGACGAACCGCCCGACCACCCACCACCAGATGATCAGGTGAGGCGCGGGGTGATCGGGCAGCCGCGGTGTGGTTGGCGGGCGGCACGGGCGACGACGTGCAAGGATCGCCGGACGGTGCGACCGGCGGGTCGCCGTGAGGCGGAGGTACGGATGCCCGAGGCACTGCTCTGGGCGGTGGCGATCCTGCTGGCGGTGGCCGCCGGCTGGGCGTGGAACAGTTGGCGGCACCGGGTGACCAACCGACGTCCGGGCGCCCGGCCGGGTCGGGCCAGCACCGGCGGGCGTCGTCCCAGCCCGCCACGCCCCCGGGGCGGCGAGCGCCCGTCCACCCCGTCCCGCCGCCGCGACGCCGACCGGCACGACGACACCCCCGCGCCCGGTGAGATCTGGTGGGCCGACGTCCCGTACGCCGACGGCAGCGGGTCGAAGGTACGCCCGTGCCTGGTGCTGCGCGCGGACTCCAAGGGCGCCGACGTCCTGAAGATCACCAGCCAGGACAAGAGCGACCGGGACGACCACGTCCGGATTCCCACCCGGGACTGGGACCCTGGCGCGGAGCACGACAGCTACCTCAGCCTCACCGAGCCGATCCGACTCAACGCGGCCGCCTTCGCCGACCACGCCGGCCGCTGCGACGCCGACCTCTGGCGGAAGGTGCGCAGCCTGCGCCACCTGCCCACCACCTGACGCCTCTCGACCGCCCCTGCGGCGCGGCCGCCGGCCATGATCGACTCGGGTTCCTGAAAGTCGCGGTGTCCCGAGGCCTCGGATGCCCCGGTTTTCAGAACCCCGAGTCGATCAAGCCGATGAACCACGCCAGGCAGACCAGACCGAGACCCAGACCAGGCCAGACCGAGGCCAGGCAGGCCAGACCGAGGCCAGGCAGGCCAAGCCGAGACCCGGACCAGGCCAAGCCGAGACCAGGCAGGCCAGGCCGAGGCCCAGACCAGGCCGAGGCCCAGACCAGGCCGAGGCCCAGACCAGGCCGAGGCCCAGGCCAGGCCAGGCCGAGGCCCAGACCAAGCCAGGCCGAGGCCGAGTGGGGTCAGTCCCAGGCTGCGCCCAGGGTGGCGAGCTGGTCCGCGTACTCGATGCGGTCGGCCCACTTGCGCGGCCACGCGCTCATGCCGACGGCCGCGCCCAGGAAGGCGCCGGCGAGGGCGGCGATCGAGTCGGAGTCGCCGGCGGTGGTCGCCCCCCGGGCCAGCGCCGAAACCGGATCGTCGGCGTGCCGTACGGCGCAGAGCAGCGCGGTTGCCAGCGCCTCCTCGGCCACCCAGCCCTCGCCGGTGGCCCGACACGGGTCGGCGCCGTCGTCCGGCTCGGCCAGGGCGGTGGTCAGTCGGCGCAGCACTGCCAGGCAGTCGTCCCAGCCCTGGGCGATGAACTCCTCAGGAGTGTCGGAACCAGCGCGCTGCCAGAGGTCTCCCAGCCACCGCTCCCGGTAGACCAGGCGCTGCGACAGCGCCCGCTCGGTGAGCACCCCGGGAAGCTCGGCCAGCGGGACGCCGGTACGCAGCGCGAAGACCGCGTACGCGGTGAGTTCGCTGGCGGCCAGCCCGGTCGGGTGGCCGTGGGTCAGCCCCGCCTGCAACTGGGCCAACCCGGCGAGCGTGTCGAGGTCCGTGTCGAGCAACCCGACCGGGGTGACCCGCATGTTGGCCCCGCAACCCTTCGAACCGACCACTGTCGCCTCCTGCCAGCGCGTCCCACGGCTCAGTTCGGCGCAGGCGCGCAGGCAGGTCATGCCCGGGGCACGGTTGTTGTCCGGGCTGACCGCCCAGGTCAGGAAGCGCCGCCGCAGCAGTGGCTGCACCGCCTCCGGCGTGAACGACGGCGTCTCGTGCAGCGCCCAACCCACCGCCAGCGCCATCTGGGTGTCGTCGGTGACCAGCGCCGGCTCGCCGGACAGCTCACGCGGGCCGGCCGGGCCGTACCGGCGCTGGATCTCGGCGACGGTCAGGAACTCGGTCGGCTTGCCCAACGCGTCACCGTAGGCGAGGCCGAACAGGGAGCCGGAGGCGCGCAGCGCGGAGGTGTGGATCACGGCGGCCATCATGCCCGGCCGCCGCAACCCACCGCGGGCTCAGTCCCAGCAGAGGCAGAACGGGTGGCCGACCGGGTCGGCGTAGACCCGGAACCCCTCGCCCTCACCCGGCAGCCGTCGGGCCCCGAGCGCCAGCGCCGCCTTCTCGGCGGCCTCGATGTCGTCCACCGTCACGTCGAGGTGGAACTGCTGTGGGCGCTCCGGGTCCGGCCAGGCCGGCGGCCGCAAATTGAGCGCCTGCTGGAAGGCGAGACGTGGCTGGTGACCGGGCGGACCGCCCAGCACCACCCAGTCGTCTTCGGCGTCACCCTCGGCGAAGGGGATGCCGAGCAGCTCGGAGTAGAACGTCGCCAACGCCCGCGGATCCGGGCAGTCGAGCACCACTGAACGCAGCTGTCCAATCATGACCGTCATCCTGCCCAGCCGGTACGACAGGAAACCTCAGGCTTCGGCGAGGCGCCGGCCGGCGTCCCGGCACGCGGCGAGCACGGCCCGGGCGTACTGCGGGGTCGCGCCGGCGAGGCCACAGGCCGGGGTGACCACCACCTGCTCGGCGAGTTGCCGACGGGGAAAACCGAGGCGGTCCCAGAGTTGGCGTACCCGGTCGGCGATCTGGGCGGAGGTCGGCGCGCCACCGCCCGACGGCGGCCGGGTCGGCGCGGCCCCGGCCAACAACCCGAGGCCTGCGTCGAGTGCCTCGCCCAGCGGGTCGAGGTCGGTGACCAGGTCCAGGTCGAGGGCGACAGCGACGGCACCGGTCGAGCGGATCAGCTCCAACGGCACGTCCGGGGCGCAGCTGTGCACCAGCGTCGGCACGCCGACCGCCTCGACGACGGTGCGCAGCAGGGCGGCGGCGTCCACCGACTCGACCGCCCGGTACGCGCCCAACCCACTCTCGGTCGGCACCCGGCCGGCCAGCACGGTCGGCAGTGACGGTTCGTCCAGTTGCAGCAGCACCGACGCCTGGGGCAGCCGGCGGGCGACCGCCGCGACGTGCGCGCGCAGCCCCTCGGCGAGGGAGCCGGTGAGGTCGCGGACCGCGCCGGGATCGCGCAACAGCCGGCCACCGATCGGCAGCTCCAGGGAGGCGGCCAGCGTGAGCGGGCCGGCGGCCTGCACCTTGAGCGGCCCGGCGTACCCCTCGGCCTGCTCGGCGAGCTGGTCCAGGTCGCGTTCCATCAGGTCACGGGCCCGGCGCAGGTCGCGGCCCGGGCGTGGGGCGACCCGCCACCGCCCCGCGTACACCTCGACGGGCAGCTCGACGAGCAGCCCGGCGGATCGGCCGATCATGTCCGCTCCGGGGCCACGGGCCGGCAACTCGGGCAGGTGGGGCAGCTCGGGAAGCTCACCGAGGACCACCCGCTGAGCCTCGCCGATGTCGGTGCCGGGCAGCGAACCAATTCCGGTTGCCGCGCCGGCCGGCCATTGCCACGCCTGATCTGTCACGGGCGAAGGCTATCCCGCGAACGCCCAGGCCGTGCGGTCAGCCGGTGATGGTCGCGGAGCCGAGGACCACGTCGCCGGCCGGGTCCGGCCGGTACGCCACCACGGCCTGACCGGCGGCGACGCCGCGTACCGGTCGGCGCAGCTCGGCGTGCAGCCGGTCACCGTCGAGGGCGACGGTCGCCGGCACCACGTCGCCGTGCGCGCGCAACTGCACCTCGCACTCGACCGGCGCGTCCGGACGCGCGCCGCCGGTCCAGACCGGACGGACGGCGTGCACGTCGGACACCTCCAGCGCCTCGGCCGGCCCGACCGTCACCGTGTTGGTCTTCGGGGTGATGGAGAGCACGTAGCGCGGTCGGCCGTCCGGGGCGGGCCGGTCCAGGTGCAGCCCGCGACGCTGCCCCACCGTGTACGCGTACGCGCCGCTGTGGCTGCCGACGACGGCGCCGGTGGTGGCGTCCACCACGTCGCCGGGCGCCTCACCGAGGCGACCGGCCAGGAAGCCGCGGGTGTCCCCGTCGGCGATGAAGCAGATGTCGTGCGAGTCCGGCTTGTCGGCCACCGCCAGGCCACGCTCGGCGGCCTCCGCGCGGACCTGCGCCTTGGTCGAGTCACCGAGCGGGAAGATCGACCGGTCGAGCTGCTCGCGGGTGAGCACGGCGAGCACGTACGACTGGTCCTTGGCCAGGTCGACGCTGCGCCGCAGCAGCCCGTCCGCACCGAGGCGGGCGTGGTGCCCGGTCACCACCGCGTCGAAGCCCAGGGCCACCGCCCGGTCCAGCACCGCCGCGAACTTGATCTTCTCGTTGCAGCGCAGGCAGGGGTTCGGGGTACGACCGGCGGCGTACTCGGCGACGAAGTCGTCGACCACGTCCTCGTGGAAGCGGTCGGCCATGTCCCACACGTAGAACGGGATACCGATCACGTCGGCCGCCCGTCGGGCGTCCCGGGAATCCTCCAGGGTGCAGCAGCCGCGCGCCCCGGTCCGATAGGTCTGTGGGTTGCGGGCCAGCGCCAGGTGCACGCCGGTCACGTCGTGCCCGGCCGCCACCGCCCGCGCCGCCGCCACGGCCGAGTCAACCCCACCCGACATCGCCGCCAGAACCCTCACCGACGCACTCCCTTTCCCGTCCCCACCCGTTCCCCCACGACAACCCTATCCACCACCCCCGAAAACCCCACCCACCAGCCCGCGCAGTCACCCCCGCCCCTTCGCCCGCGCCGATCTTGCACTTTCTGCTGCGACATATGCCACATCAGACGCGAACCGACAACCGAAAGTGCAAGATCGCGCGGGCGAAGGGGCGGAGCGGGGAGGGCGAGGGCCGGGGGGGGGTTAGCGGGGGGTGCGGAGGGCGGCGGCTCGGCGGGCTCGGTCGACCGCCGCCGGGAGGGCCGCGATGAGGGCGTCGATGTCGGCCTGGGTGCTCGTGTGGCCCAGGGTGAAGCGCAGCGAGGAGCGGGCGCGGTCGTCGTCGGCGCCCATCGCGAGCAGCACGTGCGAGGGCTGGGCCACCCCGGCGGAGCAGGCCGAGCCCGTCGAGCAGGCGATGCCCTGCGCGTCGAGCAGCAGCAGCAGGGCGTCGCCCTCGCAGCCGGGGAAGGAGAAGTGCGCGTTGCCGGGCAGCCGGTCGGCCGGATCGCCGTTGTAGATCACCTCGGGCACCGCCCGGCGGACCCGTTCGATCAGGTCGTCGCGGAGCGCGGCGACCCGGGCCGCGTACTCCTGCTGGCCCTTCACCGCCGCCTCCACGGCGACGGCGAAGGCGACGATGCCGGCCGTGTCCAGCGTGCCGGAACGGATGTCGCGCTCCTGACCGCCACCGTGCAGCAGCGGCGTCGCCGGTACGTCCCGGGCGAGCAGGAGAGCACCCACGCCGGTCGGGCCGCCCAGCTTGTGGCCGGTGACGGTCAGCGCGGCGACCCCGCTGGCGGCGAAGTCGACGGGCACCTGACCGACCGCCTGGATGGCGTCGGTGTGGAACGGCACACCGTACTCGGCGGCCACGGCGGCCAGCTCGGTCACCGGCTGAACCGTGCCCACCTCGTTGTTCGCCCACATGGCGGTGACCACGGCGACGCGGTCGGCGTACGCGGCCAGCTCGGCGCGCAGGGTCTCCGGGTGCAGTCGCCCGGCGTCGTCCACCGGCAGCAGGCCGACCTCGGCGCCCTCGTGCTCGACCATCCAGTCGACCGCGTCCAGCACGGCGTGGTGCTCGACGGCGCTGGAGACCACTCGGCGACGGTCCGGGGAGGCGTCCCGGCGGGCCCAGAAGATGCCCTTGACCGCCAGGTTGTCGCTCTCCGTCCCGCCACCCGTGAAGATCACTTCGGACGGCCGGGCACCGAGAACGGCGGCGACCCGCTCGCGGGACTCCTCGACCCGGCGGCGGGCACGGCGACCCGCCGCGTGCAGGGAGGACGCGTTGCCGACCTCGCGGGCGGTGGCGACGTACGCCTCCAGTGCCTCGTCGAGCATCGGAGTCGTCGCCGCGTGATCCAGGTATGCCATCACCGTTCAGCCTACGGCCGTGTGGTCGGGACGCGGAGGCCGGAGGGGCCTCCCGCGCAACGGCCGGGGTGGGGATCCCCACCCCGGCCGGTCGCCTGCGTACCCGCTCAGGCGGGCACCGCGGTGACGACGATGTTGTCGCGGTACTTGCGGGCCTTGGCGTCGAACGGCCCACCGCAGGTGATCAGGGTCAGCCGCGGCTTGCCGTCCCGGGCGAAGTAGCGGTCCAACGGAATCTTGGTCTTGTCGTACTCCTCCCGGGCCACGACCCGGTACTCACGGGCCTTGCCGTCGCTGCCGGTCGCGGTCAGGGTGTCGCCCTGGTCGAGCTCCCGCAGCCGGAAGAACGCGCCCTTGCCCTGCTGGGCGCTGTCCACGTGACCGGCGATGACGATCGAGCCGGCGTCCGCCTCCAGGCCGGGACCGTACCGGTACCAGCCGATCTCGTCGACGCTCGGCGGCACCTCGAACTCGTTGGTCCGCTTGTTGATGCCCACCGCGTTGATCGTGGCCTTGACGTCGATCGCCGGGATGGCCAGCCGGACCGGCTTGACGGTCTCCGCCCCGGCCGGCAGCTCCCCGGTGGTCACCGGGACCGAAGGGCCCTCGGTCCCGGCGGCCGACGGGGTGGCGGTGGCGAGCTGGGCCGCCTCGTCGGCGCCCACGTCCTCGGCCGGCTGGGAGCCGCACGCCACCAGGGTGGCGACGGTGAGCGCGGCAACGCCGGCGGCCAGGGCCGCCAGCGCGCCGCGGTTGCGCACCGTCACTTGCGGCCGGTCCGCGCGGTGGCCATCCGCACCCCACCACCGAGCAGCAGGAGTACGCCGGCGCCGGTCAGCGCGTACCACCAGGTGTTCACGCCGGTGCCGGCCTGGCCGCCGTCACCGCTGGGCACGCCGCCCGGGGAGGAGTGCAGACCGGTGATGGTCTGCGCCACCACGTCGAGGGTCTTGCCCTCGGCGGAGCCGATCGCGTAGACGATCGTGGCGGTGCCCTCCTTGAGGTTGAGGTCGGCCGGGCCGATGGCCACGGTGTCGGTGCCGGCCAGCACCACGTCCGCCTTCACGTTGCCCGCGTCGACGTCGCCCTTGGCCTCGTTCGGGTTGGTGAGGTCCTCGAAGACCGGGGTGCCACCGGCGCGGACGTCGACCGCCGGGGCGGCGGCGGTGTGCCGGACGATCAGCCGGGCCTTGCCGGCGTCGACCTTCGAGACGTCGTTCACGAACGGGGTGATCTTCGGCTGGCCGGCGGCGTCGAGGTGCGCGGCGATGCTGATGTTCGCCCCGCCCGGCACCGCGGCGTTGTCGACCTTGAGGATCGCGCTGCCGATCGGCTCGCCCGGCTTGGTGAGCGCGATGTCGTAGTCGCCCTCCTCCAGGTTCAGCGGGCCGGCGACGTCGCCGGGCTTGAAGTTGTCGAGCGTCTTCTCGCCGTTGACGTAGACGTCGACGGGGGTGTCCGGGATGCCGTGCACGACGGAGACCTTCGACGTGGCGGCGTACGCGGGGGTGGCGGTTAACGCGCCGACGCCGGCGAAGGCCAGCGCGGCGACGGCGCCGCCCGCGGCGACCCGACGGAAGTACGAGAGCTGCATGTCTGCCTCCTGGTGATTACTGCTGATTCGTCAGGCCTGGCTTGCAGAACGGGTTACGCCGGCTCCGCGACGGACGGATGCGCCCCGGACGAACTTTTCTTTTCCGGCGTCACCCGCATCCGTTTCCGGGTCGGGGGACGAAGAGCAGGTGAGATGACATCGACCGGGAAAGTGGGGCGGGGGCTGTGGCGGCTACAGTCGGGTATGCCCCATCGAAGGCGAGCCGCCTGATGACGGCGCCACCCGAGAATCCAGACCCCCCGGTGGACGACACAGCCCTCCGGTTCCGTGCTGGCGACGAGGCGGCGCTGCGCGAGGCCTACGACCGTTACGGCCGTGCCGTGCTGCACCTGGCCACCACCATGCTGGCCAACCGCGCCGACGCCGAGGACGTGACCCAGGCGACTTTCGTCGCCGCCTGGCTGGGAAGGGACACCTTCGATCCCGCCAAGGGGTCGCTGATCGGCTGGCTGCTCGGCATCGGCCGGCGCAAGGTGATCGACCGGATGCGGGCCTCGGCCCGGGAGACGCGGGTCGTGGAGACGGTCCGGCAGCTGCCCGAGCCGGCGCAGACCGGCCCGGACCCGGACCGGGTGGTGGACCGGCTGGTCATCGCCGATGAGCTGGCCCAACTTCCGGACGACCAACGGCGCATGCTGGAGTTGGCGTTCTACGACGACCTGACACACCAGCAGATAGCGGCGATGACAGGTGTGCCGTTGGGCACCGTGAAGAGTCACATCCGACGCGGTATGGCGAGCTTGAAACGCAGATGGGAGGTGGACGGTGCAGCACCTGGACCACGACCGGCTGGTCTTTCTGGCGCTCGGTGAGAGCGAGGCGGACAACGGCGAGAGCACCCACCTCGGCAGCTGCGCGCACTGCCGGCGGGAGATGGAGACGCTTCAGCAGGTGGCCGGCCTCGGCGCGGAGACGCAGGGTCTCGGCGACCTGCCCGACCCACCGGAGCACATCTGGCAGGGCATCGTTGCGGAGGTCAGAGCGGCGGAGACACTGCCGTCGCTCCCCGACTCCCGGCGCCAGCACGTGCTGCCCGAGCAGCCGAACGGCACGACGGCCGAGCCGAGCACCGCCACCGTCACCCGCCTGGCTCCGACCGACCGGCCCCGCCGGGGCCGCGGCTGGTCCCGTTGGGCGTCGGTAGCGGTGACCGCTGTCGCCGCCGCGGCGGTGGGTGTGGTGGGCACGGCCTCCGTGCTGCGCCCGGACGACCCGGCTCCGACCCCGCCGCAGGCGGTGGTGGCGAGCGCGCCGCTGGCGGCGTACGGGGCGACGCCCCCGGCGGCCACTGGTGACGCGCGGGTTCTCCAGGACGGCCAACTACATCTGCATGTGGCGAATCTCCCGAGCGTCCCGGGGTACTACGAGGTCTGGCTCATCAATCCGACGACGATGGAGATGTTCTCGGTCGGCACCCTGGGGGGCGGCTCGGATGCGTTGCTTCCCCTGCCGCCGAATGTCGACCTCAAGAGCTACTCGGTGGTCGACGTCTCCGCCGAGCAGTACGACAACAACACCCGCCACTCCGGCGACAGCCTGTTGAGGGGCACCCTGACGGGCTGATCGGTGGGCCGGCTCAGCTCCCCGGCCCGCCGATCAGCTCCCCACACGGCAGTGGCCGCCCGTTCGCACGGGCGGCCACTGCTGTTGTCGCTGAGTTACTTGCGCTTGCGGATCTCCTCCGCGGCCTGCGGGACGATCTTGAACAGGTCGCCCACCACACCGAAGTCGGCCAGCTCGAAGATCGGTGCCTCGCCGTCCTTGTTGACAGCGACGATGGTCTTCGAGGTCTGCATGCCGGCCCGGTGCTGGATGGCGCCGGAGATGCCGAGGGCGATGTAGAGCTGCGGGGAGACCGTCTTGCCGGTCTGGCCCACCTGGAACTGGTGCGGGTAGAAGCCGGAGTCGACGGCCGCCCGGGACGCGCCGACCGCGCCACCGAGCAGGTCGGCAAGCTCCTCGACCAGCTTGAAGTTGTCGGCGTTGCCGACGCCCCGGCCGCCGGAGACGACCACGCCAGCCTCGGTCAGCTCGGGGCGGGAGCCCTTCTGCTCGGCGACCCGCTCGACGACGGTGGCCAGCTTGTCGGTGTCGGTGACCGATACGCTGAGCTGCTCGATCGCCGGAGTGGCCGCCGCCGGGGCGGGGGTGACCGAGTTGGGCCGGACGGTGACCAGCGGCAGGCCCTTGGTGACCTTGGACTTGACGATGGTGGAGCCGGCGAAGGCGATCTGCGTCGCGGTGCCGTCGGCGTCCAGGCCGACCACGTCGGTCAGGATGCCGTTGTCGAGCTTGACGGCGAGCCGGGCGGCGATCTCCTTGCCCTCCTGGGCGGAGGCCAGCAGAACGGCGGCCGGTTGCACCCGCTTGACCAGCTCGGCCAGCACCGTCGCCTTGGGGGCCACCAGGTAGCCGTCGATCTCGTCACCCTCGGCGGCGTAGATCTTCTCCGCGCCGTACTCGCCCAGCTTGCCGCTCAGCGCCTCGGCGGCGCCGGCGCCGCCGAGCACCACGGCGCTCGGGGTGCCCAGCTCACGCGCGAGGGTGAGCATTTCCAGGGTGACCTTCTTGACGCCGAATTCCTTGGTGGCTTCGACGACGACGAGAACCTCAGACATGTCAGAACCCCCCTCTCACACGAACTTCTCGGTGGCGAGGAACTCGACCAGCTTGACGCCGCCCTCGCCCTCATCAGTGATCTTCGCGCCGCCGGAGCGCGGGGGGCGCTTGGTGTGCTCGACGACGGCGCTGGTGGCGCCGTCGAAGCCCACCTCGTCGGCAGCGACCCCGAGGTCGGCCAGCGAGAGCGTCTGCACCGGCTTCTTCTTGGCGGCCATGATGCCCTTGAAGGACGGGTAGCGCGGCTCGTTGATGGTGTCCCAGACGGAGACCACGGCCGGGGTGGAGGCGGTGACCACCTCGTAGCCCTCCTCGGTCTGCCGCTCGACGGTCAGCGTCGCGCCGTCGACGGTGAGCTTGCGGGCACCGGTGAGCGCCGCGACACCCAGCCGCTCGGCGATCATGTGCGGCATGACCTGGACCCGACCGTCGGTGGACTCGGCACCGCAGATGACCAGGTCGGCGCCGAGCTGACCGAGCGCGGCGGCGAGCACCTTCGAGGTGGCGACGGCGCACGAGCCGTGCAGGGCGTCGTCCAGCACGTGCACGGCCTTGTCCGGGCCCATGGAGAGCGCCTTGCGGATCGACTCGGTCGCCCGGTCCGGACCCATGGTCAGGATGGTGACCTCGCCGCCGTGCGCCTCCTTGATCTTCAGCGCCTCCTCGATGGCGTACTCGTCCATCTCGTTGATCACGTTGTTCGCCGAACCGCGGTCGACGGTGTTGTCGTCATTGCGCAGGTTGCGGTCCGCGCCCGAATCAGGCACCTGCTTGACGAGTACGACGATGTTCATCGCGCTTCGACGACCCTCCTGTGTGGTGTTGCGATTCGCTCGCCCGGTCTGGGGCGCAGCGTCGCGCGTCGGTCGACGCCAGGTCAACCGAGGGCGGCTGTGCAGTTGCCCACGGCGCAATGTTACCTGCCAGTAGGTTGCGCCCCCGCAGCACTCAGGGTGACACAGCTCACCGACCGGCCGGCGATCAGGCTGGCTCGGCCAACGCGGCCCGGATCTGGTCAATGGCCGCCGCCTCGGTAGGCGCCACCCCGTCGTGCGCCCGGGCCACCCGATCCGCCGCGGCCAACACCAGCGCCCGGTACGCGTCCACGTCCTGCGGGGACTTGTCGCGCAGAATCCGCACCGCCCGCCCCAGCGCCGGCAGCACCACCGACTCGATCTCCAGCTGCGAGTCCCGGGGAAGTCGCGGCAACGGGCCGGTGGTCAGCGCCTCCTTGACAGTCCCACTGGCGTCGGCCAGCGCGCCGGACGCGGCGATGCTCTCCCGGATCACCCCCACGACACCGGGATCGGCGTTGGAGACCAGGAAGACGGCGCCGAAGGCACCGGTCTTGAGGGTCAGCCGCTCCTCGTCCGTCAACCGCTGCTCCATGATCACGGAGTGTAGACGTACGGGGTGGTGGTGGTGACCGGGACGAGGCCGAGCCGCTGGAGGATCGGTCGGCTGTCCTCGGAACAGTCGACCTGCATGAGCGTCCGGCCCCGCTGCTCGGCGAGCCGCGCCCGGTAGTTGACCAGCGCCCGGTAGATGCCCTTGCGCCGCCACTGCGGCAGTGTTGAGCCACCCCACAGCGTGGCGAAACCGGTGTTCGTCGGGAACCGCACCCAACCGGCGCTCACCACCGTCTCGTCCGCCTCGGCCACCACCACGGTGATCGAGTTCGGGTCGGCGTCGATCTCCTTGGCCAGCCCCCACACCAGGTGTGAGCGGTCCGCCTGCCAGACCTCCTCTTCCATGGCGGCGATCCGCTCCAGGTCCTCCCGGTCGGTCACCTCACGCAGGCGTACCCCCTCGGGAACGACAGGAAGCGCGGCGGCCAGCGGCGCGACCGGACCGACCACGACGGTCTCCCGGTCCTCCGGCACGAAGCCGGCGGCGCGCAGGCGGTCGGGCAGGTCCGCCGGTTCGTCGTGTTCGTTGAGTTTCCACTCGACCGACTGGCCGCGCTCACGGAACAGCCGCACCTGCCGGGAGATCAGCTCGTCCAACGCGTCGCCGGTCAACCCGCCCAGGTCGCGGTAGGTGAGGAAGCCACCGGCGTCGAGCCCGATGATCCGGACCAACGGCCCGTCCCGCTCCACCGTCACCCCGGCCGGAACCGGGTCGGGGATCTCCGGGCGGAGCTGGTTGTCGTAGGCGTCGCGCAGGGTCTGTACGTCGAGATCAGTCACCGACCCAGGCTAAGCCGGTTGGGAAGCGGATATTCTCCCACTGTGTGGGAGGTGATCAGGCGCTGGTTCGACCCGGCCGAGCTGGGCTCGGTCGGCGAGACGCCCGACTACCGCTTCTCACTGGCCAACGAACGGACCTTCCTCGCCTGGCTGCGCACCGGGTTGGCGCTGGTCGGTGGCGGGTTGGCCGCCGCCCAGTTCCTGCCCACCCTGCCGATGAGCCACCTGCGCGAGGTGATCGCGGTGGCGTTGCTGCTGCTCGGCGCGGCGGTCGCGATCCGCGCGGTGGACCACTGGGCGCGTACCGAACGGGCCATCCGGCTCGGTGAGGAACTGCCCGCGTCCCGGTTCCCCGCCATCCTGGCCCTCGCCGTCGGCGGCGGCGCGTTACTGCTGGTGGTCGCCGTCCTGATGCGGGCGGTCGGCGGTCGGTGAGCACCGGACGCGACCCGGGGCTGCAACCGGAGCGGACCCGGCTGGCCTGGCGGCGGACCCTGCTCACTGTGACGGTGGTGACCGCGCTCGCCGTCCGGCTGGCGTCGACCGGCGACCCGACCGGCGCGGTGCTCGGTGGCGGGACCGTGCTGGTGTGGGGCGCCCTGCTGGTGCTCTGCTGGCCCCGCGGCACCGGCACCGGTCCGGCCCGCACCGGCGGCCGGACACTTCCCCTGGTCACGGCGGGCACAGTGGTGCTCGCGTTACTGGGAGTGCTGCTGGTGCTGCGCGGACTGTGGTGACGGGATCCGGTGAGCCATGATGGGTGCATGGCCCGGCTTGGCGTACTTCTCTTCCTGGTGCAGATCGTCCTCGCGGTCTGCGCGCTGATCAGCTGTCTCTCCGCCGAGGAGGGCCAGATCCGGGCCCTGCCCCGGATCGCGTGGGTGCTGATCATCTTGTTCTTCCCGCTGGTCGGCTCGATCGCCTGGTTCATCGCCGGCCGCACGCCCAGCCCCGGTGCCCGCGCGGGCTGGCCGGGCGGCACCGGCGGCGCCCAGCGGCAGCGCCCCCGGCCGGTGGCCCCCGACGACGACCCGGAGTTTCTGCGCTCCGTCGAGGAACGCGCCCAGCAGCAGGACCAGGAGCTCTTCCGCCGCTGGGAGGAAGACCTGCGGCGGCGCGAGGACGACCTGCGCCGCCGCGACGGTGATCCGCCGCGTGAGGGTGACCGACCGGAGGTGTGAACGCGCCGCCGCCGCCGGCGCGCGAGCGACGGCGGCGGCGGCGGGTCCGACTCAGGCCAGGTTCGACGACCGGGGGTACGCGTCGGTCGGGTCGGTGAGCACGTTCACCAGGTACGGCACTCCGGAGTCGAACGCGCGCTGGAGCGCCGGGCCCAGGTCGGCCGCCTTGGCGACCGTCTCCCCCGCTCCGCCGAGCGCGCTGACCACCGTGTCGTAGCGCAGCTCCGGCTGGAGGTCGGCGGCCACGTCGTAGCCGTACATGGCCCGCATCGGGTGCTTCTCCAGCCCCCAGATGCCGTTGTTGCCGACGACGATCACCACCGGCAGCTTCTGGCGGACCAACGACTCGACGTCCATCAGCGAGAAGCCGGCCGCGCCGTCGCCCATCAGCACGCAGATCTGCCGGTCCGGGTGACTGACCCGCGCCCCCATCGCGTAACCCATGCCGGTGCCCAGGCAGCCGTACGGGCCCGGGTCCAGCCAGGTGCCGGGCTGGGCCGGCTCCAGATACCGGCCCGCGTACGACACGAAGTCGCCGCCGTCGCCGATGGTGATCGCGTCCGGGGCCAGCACCCGACGCAGCTCGCCGTAGATCCGGGCGGGGCGGATCGGGTCGGTCTCGGCGGCCATCTCGGCGGCGTCGCGGGCCTTCGCCGCGTCCTCGGCGACGCGCAGGTCGGCGATCCAGTCGGTGTGGTCGGCCCGGTCGCCGCTGTGGTCGGCCAGCGCGGAGAGGATCAGGCGCAGGTCGCCGGCGGGGGCAACGGCCGGCTGCACGTGCGTCGCCCGCTGGCTGGGGGCGTCGACGATGTGCACCACCTTGGCGTCACCGAAGTCACCGAAGCTGAGCCGGAAGTCCAGTGGAGTGCCCACCACCACGACCACGTCGGCGCCGGAGAGCGCGGCCCGGCGGGCCTTGGCGAAGGCGAGCGGGTGCTCGGGCGGCAGCGAACCGCGACCCATGCCGTTGGTGAACACCGGCACCTGCAACGCCTCGGCGGCCTCGCGCAGGGCAGCGACGGCGTCCCCCGCGTACACGTCGGAGCCGGCGATGATGACCGGCCGCTGCGCCCCGGCGATGAGCAGCGCGGCGCGGCCGACCTCCTCCGGGTCCGGCGCGATCGGGTCGACGCCCGTCACGCTGGGCAGTTCGACGTCGGCGACCGAGAAGACCGTCTCCAGCGGAAAGTCGAGGAAGGCCGGGCCGCGGTGCGGGGTGAGCGCGGCGTGCAGCGCCGCGCCCACCGCGCGCGGGATGTCGTCGGTGCTGAACACCGTCTCGGCGTGCTTGGTGACCGGCGCGACCAGCGGCAGGTGGTCCATCTCCTGGAGGCTGCCGGAGCCCCAGCGGAACGCGGGTGCCCGGCCGCCGAGCACCAGCACCGGTGAGGCGTTGAAGAAGGCGCTGGTCATGCCGGAGATGCCGTTGGTGACACCGGGCCCGGCGGTGAGCACGGCGAGACCGGGGCGGCGCTGGAGCTTGGCCACCGCCTCGGCGGCGAAGACCGCTGACTGCTCGTGCCGGACGTCGTAGATCGGGAAGTCGATCTTGTACGCGGCGTCGTAGAGCGGGAAGACGTGCCCACCGGACAGCGTGAACATCTCCCGTACGCCGTGCGCGCGTAGTGCCGCGAGCGCCAACTCGCCGCCGTGACCCTCGATCCGCTCCGTCATTCGCCGCTCCCCTTCGTCCCTGGTGACCGAGGCCCCACGCTACTGGCCGGTAGGAGCAATGTGAACCGTTCTCGGCTAATCGTCAGCGGCCGGTGAAGTCCGGCTTGCGCTTCTCGACGAAGGCCGCCATGCCCTCCCGCCGGTCGTCGGTGGCGAACAGCGCCGCGAACAGCTGACTCTCCCAGGCCAGGCCCGAGTTCAGATCCATGTCCAGGCCGCCGTCGACAGCCAGCTTCGCGGCGCGCAGCGCCTGCACCGGCCCGGTCAGGTACGGGGTGATCAACGCGACGGCCGTGTCGTACACCTCGGCGGCCGGGACGACCCGGTCGGCCAGGCCGATCCGCAGTGCCTCCTGCGCGTCCACCATCCGCCCCGACATGATCAGGTCCTTGGCGCGGGCCGGGCCGACCAGGCGGGCCAGCCGCTGGGTGCCGCCCGCCCCCGGGATGATGCCCAGCTTGATCTCCGGCTGGCCGAGCTTGGCGTCCTCGGCGACGACCCGCCAGTCACAGGCCAACGCCAGCTCACAACCGCCACCGAGGGCGTACCCGGTGATCGCGGCGACCACCGGCTTGGGGATCCGGGCGATCGCGCCGAGGGCGCTGGACAGGTTCGCGGCCCGCTCGGCCATGTCCACGTAGGACATCTCGGCCATCTGCTTGATGTCCGCGCCGGCGGCGAAGACCTTCTCCCCGCCGTACACGATGACGGCGCGGACCTCGGGGTCGGCGGTGGCGGCCGTGGCGGCGGCGCGCAACTCCTCCTGCACCTGCGTGTTGAGCGCGTTCATCGGCGGCCGCTCCAGCCGGATCGTGCCGATGCCGTCAGTGGTCTCCAGCCGAACGAACTCGCCCACGCTGCCCTCACTTCCTCGTCGAAGTCGCGTGCCAACCTTACGACCCGGGTCGTTTGGGTAAGTAGTGTGGTGTCAGCCCCGTGGGCGGGAGTTCAACGATGGTCACGTACTACGACGACAGATCGGTGCAGGTCACCTCCACCGGCGTCCGCGTCGACGGTCGCAGTTACGCGCTGGCCGACATCACCATGATCTGGCATCGCCGTGGCACCCGATCCTGGCGCGTGCTGGTGGGGCGGGGTGCCATCGGCGCCGCGCTCGCCGGCCCACTTGTCGCGGCGGTGCTCGGCATCGGCGTGGCCGTCTGGTTGCACCGCTCACCCACAGTGACGATCGCGATCGTCGGCGCGTCGGTCCTAGTCGGGTTGGCGGTGGGGCCGGTCGCCGACTTCCTCTTCGAACACCTGGACCGCTCGTACGCCCGGGGCAGCCGGCAACTGGAGATCTGGGCCCGCTGGCGAGGTCAGCCGGTGCGGCTGCTGCGCACCGGTGACGCGCTGCGCTTCGGGCAGATCTACCGGGCGGTGCAGCGCGCGGTCGAGCACAGCCAACCCGCCCGCCCCGGCATCCGCCGCTAGGAGCGCCTGATCTCCGACAGTGCCTGATCGAGCGGGGTCCGCCTTCGACCGTCAGCGGGCGCATGGTCGATCCATCCCCGACCCGTCGTCAGCGCGGGAGAGGTGCCGCTGCGGGAGCCTTTGGAGTTGATGTCGCAAACGAATCAGGCGGGGGAGGCCGCTTCGACCGGGGTTCTCGACCGGCGGGACACCGCCCTGATGTCGTAGGCGATTCAGCTCCAAAGGACGACCGCACCACCCCGCGTTCCCGGCGCGCTCAGGATGGGACAGACGAGGCGAGGGTTGCCCGTCGGTGGTTAGGCTTAGTGATGACCCTCTATTACCGGGACGACGCGGTGCAGGTGACCTCCGAGTCGATCCGGGCCGGCGGTCACGTGATCGCCCTGTCCGACGTGACGTTCGTCTGGCACGCCCGGGGGCAGAAAACCCTGGCCGTACGCGGCCGGGTGCTGGGTCGCGGTGTCCTGGTCCTGCTGCTCTCGCTGCCGCCGCTGGTCGCCGTGGTCTGCGTGCTGTCACTGGCCTGGTCGGCACAGGACCGGGGCAACTGGCAGCTCGCGCTGATCATCCTCGCCGCCTGCGCGGTGGGGGCGCTGGCGTTGCTGCCGTTCCTGGAGATCCCGTTGGGCTGGCTGGACCGCTCCTACGAGCGCGGCAGCCACGTGCACGAGCTGTGGGTGCAGCACCACGGCCGGGAGGACCTGCTGGTGCGCACCCCGGACGCGCTACGGTTCGGGCAGATCTACCGGGCCGTGCAGCGTGCCGTCGAACAGCAGGGCGACCACTGACGACCACCCGCCGCCGGCAATCTCGTCGGGCGGTTGTGGTGCGGCCGACGCACACTTGATCCCATGGCGATTCCCCTCCCCACCCCGTCCGCCGTGGTCGGCCTGACCCGCTCCGCTCTCGACCAGGCGCTCGGCTCGGCCGCCTCGTTCGCCGCCGTGCCCACCCGCGCGTTCGCGGTGCTGGACGGGGTGGAAGCTCTGCTGGCCCGGATCAACGGCGTGGTCGACCGCATCGAGACGACCCTGGACCGGACCGACCAGGTGCTCACCGACGCCGAGGCGGCGGTCCGTGAGGTGGCCGTCATCAGCGCCGCCGCGACCACCGCCATCGACACCGCCACCACCGTGGCCACCGCCGCCGCCGACGTGGTCGCCGACGCCGACCGGGTCTCCCGGACCGCCGCCACCGTGATCGCCAAGGCAGACGGGGTGGCCGGCCGGGCCGCCGTCACCGTGGGCACCGCGGCGGAGGCCGCCGCCACGGCGGCCGAGCTGATGACGGCGTACGAGCCGGCGCTGCGCCGGGCCGCACCGATGACCGAGCGCTTCGTCGAGCAGCTCAGTCACGAGGAGATCACCGCGGCGATCCACCTGATCGACGAGCTGCCCAAGCTCAAGGAGCACCTGACGGCCGACATCCTGCCGATACTGGCCACCCTGGACCGGGTCGGGCCCGACCTGCACGACCTGCTCGACGTGACCCGCGACCTGAAGCTCGCCGTGGCCGGCATCCCCGGGCTGGGCATGCTGCGCCGACGCGGCGAGAAGCTTGCCGACGAGCCCGCCGGCTGAGCCCTCGACCGCCCGCGCCGGGGGTCAGCAGTCGCAGGTGATCGTCGCGGTGGGGGCGGTCAGGTCGTCGACCGGGCGCCGGGTCAGCCCGGTCTCCGTCACCACCGGCAGCCCCTCCCGCACCCAGTACTCGAACCCGCCGAGCATCTCCTTGACCGGGTAGCCGAGCACCGCGAACTCCAGCGCCGCCCGGGTCGCCCCGTTGCAGCCCGGACCCCAGCAGTAGGTGACCACCGCCGAGCCGGGCGGGATCAGCTCCGCCGCCCGGGCCGCGATCTCGGCGGTGGGCAGGTGCACCGCGCCCGGCAGGTGCCCCTGGGTCCAGGCGGCCGCGCCCCGGGAGTCGACCACCACCAGGGCAGGCGTACCCGCCGACAGGTCGGCGTGCACGTCGCTGACGTCGGTCTCGACGCTGAGTCGGGCGCGGAAGTGGGCGGCGGCGGTGGCCGGTTCGGCCGGCGCAACGGCGAAGGTGAAGGTCATGCACCGATCCTCGCCAGTACGGGTGTCCGCGACGAGTGGCGCGGACGACGTCCTGCGCTAACATCCCGCCATGCCGATCCCGGCCACCACCACCGGCTCCCGCCCACTGCCGACTCCCCGACGCCCGGCAGCCGCGCACCGGGTCGCCGTGCTCGCGTACCCGGGGATGTCGGTGTTCGAGACCGGCATCGTCACCGAGGTGTTCGGGCTGGCCCGGCCCGAGTTCGACGTCGACTGGTACGACCTGGTGCTCTGCGCCGAGCAACCGGGACCGCTGCCGGTGGTCGGCGGCGCGAGCCTGCACACGCCGTACGGCCTGGCCGAGCTGGCGGCGGCCCGGACGGTGATCGTGCCCGGCGTGGCGGACGTGACCGCCGACCCCTCCCCCGAACTGGTGACCGCGCTGCGTCAGGCCCACCGTCGTGGCGCCCGCATCATGTCGATCTGCTCCGGCGCGTTCGCGCTGGCGGGTGCCGGGCTGCTGGACGGCCGGCGGGCCACCACCCACTGGCGGTACGCGGAGCTGCTGGCGCGGCGTTACCCACGGGTCGAGGTGGACCCGGACGTGCTCTACCTCGACGACGGCGACCTGCTCACCAGTGCCGGCAGCGCGGCCGGGCTGGACCTGTGCCTGCACGTGATCTGGGGCGACCACGGTGCGGCGATCGCCAACGCGGTCGCCCGACGGCTGGTCATCCCGCCGCACCGCGACGGTGGGCAGGCCCAGTTCGTCGAGGCTCCGGTGCCCACCGACCCGGACGACGACCGGATCGCCGGCAGCATCGACTGGGCGCTGGCCCACCTCGGCGAACCACTGACCGTGGCCCAGCTCGCCGCGCAAGCGCACATGTCGTCCCGCACCTACCTGCGGCACTTCACCCGAGCCACCGGGACCAGCCCGATCCGCTGGCTGATCGACCAGCGGATCCGCGCCAGCCTGGCAATGCTGGAGGAGACGGACCTCGCTGTCGAGCAGGTCGCCCGGGCGGTCGGCTTCGACACCCCGGTCACCTACCGCCACCACTTCGGTCGGTCCATGCTGACCTCACCGACGGCGTACCGTCGGGCCTTCCGCACCGGCGCTGGCCAGCGGGCCTGACGCGCCGACGCGGTCAGACCGACGCGGCGGGGCGGGCGACGCGGTCAGACCGACGCGTACAGCTCGTCGATCTCGGCACGTTGCGGTAGCGCCACCGACGCGCCGAGCTTGCGGACGCACGCGGCACCGGCCGCCGATGCCCAGCGCACCGCGTCGACCACGTCCCGCCCCTCGCCCCAGCCGACGGCCAGCGCGGCGGTGAACGCGTCACCGGCGGCGGTGGAGTCGACCACGTCGACGGGTACCGCCGGCATGTGCACCTCGGTGCCGTCCCGGTCGACGTACCAGGCGCCCGCATCGCCGAGAGTGAGCACGGCCCGAGGGGTCAGGTCGAGCAGCGCCCGGGGCTCCTCCCGGCCACGACCGGCGAGCGCCTGCGCCTCGCCCTCGTTGACGACCAGCAGGTCCACCGCGGCGAGCAGCTCGGGCGGGAGGTCCCGTGCGGGTGCGGCGTTCAGGATGACAGTGGTGCCGGCGTCGCGGGCGGCCACCGCGGCGGCGGTCACGGTCTGCACCGGGATCTCCAGTTGGGCGACGAGGACGTCCGCCGCGCGCACCGTGGTCAGCTCCTCCTCGGTGAGACCGAGCAGGGCGTCGTTGGCGCCCGGGGTGACCACGATGGCGTTCTCCCCCTGGGCGTTGACCATCACCAGCGCCACTCCGGAGGCGCCGTAGACCACGCGCAGCTGACTGGTGTCCACGCCGGCCGCGGTGATGCGGGCCTTGAGGGTGACGCCGAAGGCGTCCGAGCCGATCGCGCCGAGGAAGGCACAGGAGGCGCCGGCCCGGACCGCGGCCACCGCCTGGTTGGCACCCTTGCCGCCGGGCACCATCACGAAGTCGGTGCCGAGCATGGTCTCGCCCGGTCGCGGCAGCGCGGGTGCCATCGCGACCAGGTCCATGTTGGCGCTGCCCACCACGGCGACCCGGGTCTGCGGCACGATCGTCTCCGCCGGTCCGGCGCTCAGGCGGCGCGGGCCGTGAAGCGGTCGCCGGACCGCTCGACCACCAGCGGCAGCCCGAAGGTCTTGGACAGGTTGTCACCGGTCAGCGTGTCGGCGAGCAGGCCCTGGGCGACCACCCCACCCTCACGCAGCAGCAGCGCGTGGGTGAACCCGGGCGGGATCTCCTCGACATGGTGAGTGACCAGCACCATCGCCGGGGCGTCCGGGTCGTACGCCAGCTCGGCCAGCCGCGCGACCAGGTCTTCCCGACCGCCCAGGTCCAGCCCGGCGGCGGGCTCGTCGAGCAGCAGCAGCTCCGGGTCGGTCATCAGGGCCCGGGCGATCTGCACCCGCTTGCGCTCACCCTCGGAGAGGGTGCCGTAGCGGCGCTCGGCGAGGCCGCCGACGCCGAGTTGACTCAGCAGTGACCGCGCCCGCGCCTCGTCGCCGCGGTCGTAGTTCTCCCGCCAGCGGCCGACCACCGACCAGGCGGCGGTCACCACCACGTCGCTGACCCGCTCGTCGGCGGGCAGTCGCTCGGCGACCGCGGCGGTGGTGAGCCCGATCCGGGTACGCAGCTCGTTGACGTCGGTGCGGCCGATCCGCTCGCCGAGCACGTGCGCGACACCCGTGGTGGGGTGCAGCCGGCCGGCGGCGAGGTTGAGCAGTGTGGTCTTGCCCGCGCCGTTGGAGCCGAGCACCACCCACCGCTCGTCCAGTTCGACACGCCAGGTCAGGTCCTGCAGGAGGGCGGTGCCAGAGCGGCGTACGCCGACGCCGTCGAGGCTGACCACCAGATCCGGGTCCACGAGAGCGGCGGCAGGCGCGGCACCGGCAGCGCCGGGGATCAGGTCACCAGTCACCACACCATCCAACCACGCAGCGCCCAGGCGCCCCCCATGGGCGGCGCCTCGGCCATAGGGTGAGGCACCGTGTCGTTGATCACCAAGTCTGAAGGACGGCCCATGCCCCGTCGACGTACGGAGCCACGCGGATGAGCGCGGTCATCGAGATCGAGGGTCTGCGCAAGACCTTCCACAGCCTGCGCAACGGCCGACGGGTGGCGGTGGACGGCTTCGACCTGCTGGTGGAGGCGGGCCAGGTGCACGGGTTCCTGGGCCCCAACGGCTCGGGCAAGACCACCACCCTGCGCGCCCTGCTCGGGCTGGTACGCGCCGACAGCGGGCGGATGACCGTGTTGGGTGAACCGTCGCCGGAGCTGCTGCCCCGGGTGGCGGGCCAGGTCGGGGCCATCGTGGAGAGCCCGCAGTTCTTCGGCAACTTCACCGGTCACCGCACCCTGCGGCTGTTGGCCCGGGCCGGCGGGGTGCCGGTCTCGCGGGTCGACCAGGTGCTGGATCTGGTGGGTCTGCACGACCGGGGCGATGATCGGGTGAAGAGCTACTCGCTGGGCATGAAGCAGCGCCTGGCGGTGGCGTCCGCGCTGTTGAAGGACCCGCGGTTGCTCATCCTGGACGAGCCGGCGAACGGGCTGGACCCGGCGGGCATCCGGGAGATGCGGGACCTGATGCGATCGCTGGCGGCCAACGGTGTGACGGTGCTGGTGTCCAGTCACATCCTGGGCGAGATCCAGCTGATCTGCGACCACGTCACGATCATTTCGCGGGGACGTCGGGTGGCGGCCGGCCGGGTGGACGAGGTGCTGGCGGGTCACGACCGGCATGAGTTCCTGGTGCGGGTGGCCGAGCCGGAGCGGGCCGTCGAGCTGCTGCACGCGGCCGGCCTGACGGCGGTCGTCGACGGCGAGGCGCTGGTGGTGAGCGGGGTGGGTGACCCGACGGTGGTCAGCCGGGTGCTCGGCGAGCAGGGGCTGTGGGTGGGCGAGCTGACGCCGCTGCGGCCGGATCTGGAGAGCGTCTTCCTGGAGCTGACGGGCGCGTACGGGCCTTCGTCGGTGCCGCGGCAGGTCGACGACTCGTCGCCGCCGCGCGACGGCGCTGTTATCGATCTCGATCGGGGAGTGGACGCGTGAACCTGGTTCGTGCCGAGTTGGAGCGGCTGTCCGCGCGCCGCTTCGTGCAGCTCATGGTCGTCCTGTTGGTCTTCGCGTTCGCCGTCACGGCGGCGACCACGCTGGCTGGCTCGCACAAGCCGACCGCCAGTGAACTGAACTCGGCGCGGCAGCAGGCCGTCGACGCGCGTCGGAGCATGGAGACCACGCACCAGGAGTGCCTGGCCCGCCTGCAGGAAAGGTCGCCGACCGACACGAGCGAGTACTTCGCCGACTGCGCGGATCTCGATCCGGTCCGGCAGGAACGGCTGCCGATCGCCGCCGACTTCCTGCCGGGGGTGTTCAGCTTCGCCGAGCAGGCCGAGTCGCTGCTCTATTTCCTGATCGCGTTCCTGGTGCTGTTCGGCTTCCTGGTCGGCGCCTCCTACATCGGCGCGGATCTGAACTCGGGCGGCGTGGTGAATCTCCTGCTCTGGCGACCGCGCCGGTTGACGGTGCTCGCGGCCAAGTTGGGCACCCTGCTGGGTTCGGTGCTGGCCCTGTCCCTGTTGGCGTCGGTGGTCTACCTCGCCGCCTTCTGGGTGATCGGGCAGAGCGCCGGGTTGCCGGGCCGGTTGGACGGTGACTTCTGGGGTTCGCTCGGCGCGGTGCACGGCCGGGGCATGGTGCTGGTGTTGCTGGCCTCCGCGCTCGGCTTCGCGATCGCCACGCTGGGTCGGCACACGTCGGCGGCGCTGGGGGCGGTGGCGGCGTACGCGGTGGTGTGGGAGTTGGGCGGCCGTCTGGTGCTGCAGATCATCGACGCCCGACGGCCGGACCGATTGATGCTCTCCAGCTACATCGGGGCGTGGCTCAGCGGCGAGTCACGGTTCTTCGACCCGCAGCTCTGTGCCGCCACCGCGGGCACCGGCTACTGCTCGGGCCTCTACACCCTGACCTGGGGCCCGGCGCTGCTGGTGCTGGTCGCGTTGACCGGCGGGCTGACCGTGCTGGCGTTCGCCGTGTTCCGTCGCCGCGACCTGATCTGACGCCGCGCCGGGCCGCCCGTCCCGCGATGGGCGGCCCGGCGCACCGGGACAGCCCGGTACGCGGCAAGGGCTTGCGACTCACCGAGGCGCGGTGAAATATTCCTTCACATGACCGCCGCAGCGCGCTCAGCCGACGGTGGAGCCGAACACCTCGTCGCGCACCGCGTCCAGGGCGGTGCGCAGCGCGCCGTGCAGGATCGGCTCCTCGGTCAGCCCGGTCGGCACCACCCGCGGCTGGACCAGGGTGATCGCGGCGACCTCCTGCTGCACCCGGTCGGCGAGGGCCGCCCCACCGGCCTGGCCCACCTCGCCGGCGAGCACGACGAGCGGTGGGTCCAGCACCACGCAGGTGCTGGCCACGCCGAGCGCGAGCCGGCGGGCCAGTTCGTCGAGCATCGGGCCGCCGTCGGCGCCGGCCGCGACGGCCGCGCGGACCGCCTCGGCGGCGTCGGCGTCCGGGTAGCCGTGCTCGGCGGCCACCGCGCGCACCGAGTCCGCGCCGACCAGCTGCTGGAAGGCCGGCTTGGCGCGCCGGGAGACATCGCGCGGGATGGGTGCGCCGGGCACCGGCAGGTAGCCGATCTCGCCGGCCGCACCGCTGCTGCCGTGGTGCAACCGCCCGCCCAGCATGATCGCCAGGCCGACGCCGGCACCCACCCAGACCAGCACGAAGTCCGCCAGCCCCTGGGCCGCGCCGGACTGCGCCTCGGCCACCGCGGCCAGGTTGACGTCGTTCTCGAAGACCACCGGCGTGTGCAGGTCGTCCCGCAGCGCGGCGAGCAGGCCGCTGTGCCAGCGGGGCAGGTTGAAGGCGAAGGTGATGTCGCCGGTGCCGGGGTCGACCAGGCCCGGCGTGCCGAGCACGATGCGTCGTACGCTGCTCAGCTGCGCCTGGGCGCTGCTCGCCGCCTGCACGACGGCGTTGTGCACCACGCCCACCGGGTCGTCGGTGTCCCGGGTCGACTGTTCCACCCGGCCGATGACGGCACCGGTGATGTCGGCGCACGCGGCCACCACCCGGTCCGGCCCGACGTCCACGCCAACCACGTGCGCGCTGCCCGGGCGGACGGCGTAGAGCTGGGCGTTCGGCCCGCGCCCGCCGGCCTGCTCGCCGACCCGCGCCACGAGGCCGCGCTCCTCCAGCCGCTCGACCAGTTGCGAGGCGGTGACCTTCGACAGCCCGGTCAGCTCGCCGAGTCGAGCCCGGGTCAGCGGGCCGCGCTCAAGGAGCAGCTCCAGTGCGGCACGGTCGTTGAGCGCCCGCAACAGGCGGGGGGTGCCGGGCAGCCGGGTCGCACTCATGACACGTCCTCTAGTTTTAGTAAACTTTGCTAACTGTAAACCAACCTGCGAACGGGTAGCCGTAGCGTAACGGCCACCCGGCGGTGGGACGCTCGGCCAAGTCGGTAGGGCCAGGACCACCACCGGTACGACGTTTCGTACCCGCGGGACACCGAAGGGGGAAGATCACGTGGGGTTGGATCCAGGACTGCGCCGGCTGGCGCTGGGCACGCTCCTCGCCGCGTACCCGGGACCGGTCCCGCCGGACTGGGCGGTCGACCTGCTGGCCGACGGCCTGGCTGGGCACACCCTGTTCGGGACCAACGTGCACGACCCCGCCCAGGTGGCGGCGAGCACCGCCGCGCTGCGCGCCGGTCGGCCGGACGCGCTGATCGCCATCGACGAGGAAGGCGGCGACGTGACCCGGCTGGCGCACGCCACCGGCAGCCCGTACCCCGGCAACGCCGCCCTCGGTGCGATCGGCGACGTGGCACTCACCCGGCGGGTCTACCAGGCGATCGGCGCCGAACTGGCCGCGCTCGGCATCACCGTCAACCTCGCCCCCACAGTCGACGTCAACACCGCCGACGACAACCCGGTGATCGGCACCCGGTCCTTCGGCGCGGATCCGGTGCGGGTGGCCGCCCACTCGGCCGCCGCCGTGACCGGGTTGCAGGCCGCCGGCGTGGCCGCCTGCGCCAAACACTTCCCCGGGCACGGCGCCACCGTCAAGGACTCCCACCACGAGCTGCCCACCGTGGACGCCGCGCTGAGCCTGCTCCGCCAGCGGGACCTACCGCCGTTCGCGGCCGTCGTCGCCGCCGGCGCTCGCGCCGTGATGACCGCGCACATCCGGGTGCCGGCACTCACCGGCGCCGACCCGGCCACCTTCAGCCGCGCCGTCCTGGTCGACCTGCTGCGCACCGAGTACGGCTTCACCGGCACCGTCATCACCGACGCGCTGGAGATGAAGGGGGCCGCGGTGGCCGCCGGCGGCGTCGGGCCGGCCGCGGTCCGGGCCCTGAGCGCGGGCGCCGACCTGCTCTGCATCGGCGCGCGGGTCGACGCCGAGCTGGTCGAACGGGTGGCCGCCGAGATCGTCGACGCGCTCGCCGACGGCCGGCTCGCGATGGCCCGGGTCGAGGAGGCCGCCGGTCGCGCCGCCGATCTCGCCGCCTGGACCCGGGCCGCCAGCGGGTCGCCGGGCACCGAGGACGCCGACCTGGGGTACGCGGCGGCGCGCCGGGCGATCCGGGTGGACGGCCTGCTCACCGGCCTGGACCAGGCACTGGTGGTGCAACTGCACACCGAGTCGACGATCGCCGAGGGCCGGGTGCCGTGGGGCCTCGGTCCGCACCTGGACGGGGTGCCGGAAATCCGGGTGATCGCCACCGAGACCGACCCGGCCACGCTGCGCGGGTTGGCCGGCGACCGTCCCATCGTGCTGGTCGGGCGACACCTGCACCGGCTGCCCGGCGGCCCGGAGCTGATCGCCGACCTGGCCGCGCAGCACCCGGTGACAGTGGTGGAGATGGGCTGGCCGGCGCAGTGGCGGCCAGCGGGCGTCCGCGCCTTCGTCACCACCTACGGAGCGAGCCACGCCAACGGTCGCGCTGCCGCCGAGGCGCTCGGCCTGGCCGGCTGAGCCATCCGTTCCCCGATCGGTGCTCGACCTCATTCGCACGCTCCGTCACTGACCCGCCGACCCGCTCGATCGGGCGAAGAAGCAGGTCAAGTCCACTTCTCGACACTCCGAACCGACAGCTTCAACCTTGCCCCGAGCCTTCTCGATACGTAGCGTGATCGACACGTAGCGGCTCGCCCCCGGGCGAGGCCGTTACACCGGAACCGGGGCCTGGGGGGAGGTTGCGGACCGTGGATCCGGCCCGGGATCCACGGTCCGCGCCCAATGCCGACTCAGCCACGGACCCATCCGCGCCGATCTTGCAGTTTCGGTCGTCGAGATGCGGGCCAATGCCCGCTATGTCGCAACAGAAAACGCAAGATCGCGGGCCGCTTGGGCTGGGGGGCGCGGGTCAGCGCGGATAGACCCCGTACGCGCGCCAGCCCCGGTCCGGGAACCCGGCCGCTTCGGCGACCCGGGCCGAGGCGTGATTGTCCCGCTCGTGCAGGTAGGTGGGCACCGCACCCTCGTCGAGCACCCGCCGTGCCGCCTGGGCCACCAGTCGACGGGCGAGGCCGCGCCCCTGGGCGGCCGGCACGGTGCCAACTGCCAACTCGTGCCCGTACGCGTCGTGTCGTTTGATCCCGGCACCGGCCAGGTAGGCGCCGTCCGGGGCACGGACCACGAGCACCGGCCGATCGAAGAGCCGCAGCCAGGGCGGCAGCCCGGCAGCTGTCGGCTCGGTCCACTCCCCCACATCGGGCAGCGGCGCGGGGGCCACGCTCCACCGGAAGGGGCCGTCGTGTACGCAGAACTCGGGCCGGCCGACGGCCTCCGGCAGCGCGGCGAGCAGGCGGTTCGGCGTACGGCGGGCCAGCGCGCGGATCGCCGCCACGCGGTCCGGCGCCACGGAGAGCACGGCGCTGCGCCCGGTGTCCACGGCGAGCGCGGGGCGCAGTCGGCCATCCCAGGCCGGTTTGGCCCGCCGCTGCGAGGCGACCACGTGCAACCCCGGCCCGGCCGGCCACTGGCCGAGCCAGCTGGCCAGGTGCAGGTGAAGTCGCCGGTCGAGCATGCGCACCTCCCCGGTCACCCGACCCGTCGTGGATCACCGTACGCCCGGACGGCGGGGCCGGGCGCAGGATACGTCAGAGCCGAGTGGGCAAGGGGTACGGGAACCAGGAGCACAAATCGACCGTCATATGTATTTCCATACCTGGACACCTTTCTTTGGGACGGTGAACGCATGCCGATTCAGCCGAACGACCAGTACGAGCAGGACCCCGAGCGACTCTGGCGGGCGGCGGAGGCCGTCGGCGGCAATCCGCCCCAGCCGCGCTACCGGAACCCCCGGACGGTCGGCAGCGGCGACCTGTCGTGGGCCGGGCTGAACAAGCTGCCCGCCGGCAGCTCCAGTCGGCACCGCCTGAACACCCACTGACGCCGGCCGTCACGGCGACCGCCGGGAAGTACGGGGGGCGACACACCGGAGGAGGTCCAGCGGCGGCTTTCGCACACCTGTCGGGTAATTTCTTGTGGTCCCTCATCCCGGCCTACGACAGGAGAAGCTCCGCGCATGGGCAAGAAGACGATCCACGTCTCCGACTTCACCGGCACGGTTCTGCAGCAGGACGACGAGGTGGTCCGCGTCGTCGTGCTGGAGCACCCGGACCTGGTCGCCGGGCCCGTGCAGTTGGACGCCACCCCGGGCGAGGTGGAGAACATCGACGACGCCGCGCTGGACGTGGCGGTGGTCGAGATCCACGACCGGCACGGTGGCGGCGAGCCTCGCCGGGTGGTGCTGACGGCCAGCGAGTTCGACGCGATGGCCACCGACGTGCCGATGGCGCAGTTGCTGAAGACGGCCGAGCGGGTCCGCCCTCCCAAGGCCCGCAAGAGCGCCGAGAAGATCGACTACGGCACGCTGGAGCACGCCGGAAAGCCGCACCGGGGTCGGGTCACCGAGGAGGAGGCGCGGCTGGTGCGCGAGCAGCTCGACGAGGTCAACAAGCGCCTCGCCGACGCGGGCGTACGCCAGATCGACCCGACCGATCCGGAGCACGCCCTGCGGTACGGCTTCCCCGACGTCTCCTGACCGACCCGCGTCAGCGGGCCTTCCCGGCCCGCTGACCGATGGCGGCGTCGGGCTATCGGGCGTCGTCACCTGGTTCGGCGTCGTTGACCGCCCTGGTGGCGTTGACCGCCGCGGCGAGGGCGGCGACCAGGTCGGTCTCGACCGCTGCCTTCTCCAGGCCGAGGTCGGTGAGCACACCAGCGCCGTCCTCCTGTTCGAGCAGGGCGAGCAGGAGGTGCTCGGTGCCGATGTAGTTGTGCCCGAGACGCAGCGCCTCCCGGAAGGTCAGCTCCAACGCCTTCTTGCCGCGTGCGTCGTACGGGATGAGGTCCGGGACCTGCTCGGACCGCGGCGGGAGGACGGCTGCGACCGCCTCGCGCACCGCCTCGGGAGTGACCCCGCGACCGGCCATCACCCTGGCGGCCAGCGCGTCCGGCTCGGCGAGCAGGCCCAGCACCAGGTGCTCGGGGCCGATCTCGACGTTGCCGCTGGCGCGGGCCTCCTCCTGGGAGGCCATCACGACGTTGCGGGCGCGCGGGGTGAACCGGCCGAAGCCGGCGTTGGGGTCGAGCGCGGCCGCGTCGGTCGCCTTCGGCACGAAGCGCTTCTGGGCGGCCTGCTTGGTGACCCCCATGCTGCGGCCGATGTCGGTCCAGGAGGCGCCCGAGCGCCGGGCCTGGTCGACGAAGTGCCCGATCAGATGGTCGGCGACCTCACCGAGGTGGTCGGCGACGAGCACCGCGTCGGTGAGCTGGTCGAGCGCGTCGGTGTGCAGCTTCTTGATCGACTGAATGAGGTCGTCGAGCTTCAGCGCGTTACTCATCTCGCTGGGTTCCGTCATGCGTCAACTATAGGTTGACGACCCCCCTTCGTCAACGCTGGGTTGACGTTTCCGTCTCCGATCACGCACCCGTCCGGGCGTACTCCGGTAGGCGTCGGGCGACGGACGCCGGGGACGGCATGGCGGCGATCTCCTCGGCGACCGCGCGGGCCGCGTCGCGCTGCCCGACGGTGCCGTGCCGGGGCAGCAGCCGGTGGACCTGCTCGGCGACCGCAGCAGCGTCCACCTCCCCGGGGAGGAGCCGAAGACCCAGCCCGGCGGCGGCGAGCACCTCCGCGTTGGCGAACTGGTCCGCGCCCTGCGGCAACAACAACTGGGGTACGCCCGCCGCGAGCGCGCCGAGGGTGGTGCCACTGCCCCCGTGATGCACCACCACGTCGACCAGCGGCAGCAGCTCCGCCTGCGACACCCACCGGTGGACGCTGACCTGGTCGGGAATCTCGCCCAGCTGTTCCACCGGCACCCGGCCGGCCGCGACCACCACCTGCGCGTCCAGCGCCGCCAGACCGGCGATGGCGGTGCGCAGCAGCTCCGGCGTGCCGAACGCGGTACCGAGGGTCAGATAGATCAACGGGCGGGGGGTCCGACGGCTCACCCGCTCGGGCAGCGGAGCCGGCGTCGAGAAGGCGACCGGTCGCAGCTCGATCCGGCGTTCGGTGGCGAGGAAGTCCCTGTCCTGCAGCGACGGCGGCCAGATGTCCAGGTGCGGTCGACCGACGACCTCGGCGTTCCTGGTGGGCAGCTCCAGACCGATGCCCTCGGGAAACATCCGGCCGAACCCGTGCCACAGACCCGGGATGCCAGCCCGGTGGGCCGCCACCGCCGCTCCCGGCAACCCCCACTCGTGCACCACCAGGTCCGGCCGCAGGCGCGCCAACTCCGGTGCGAGGTCCTCGGCGTACACCTCGTAGAAGGCGTCGCCGGGGCGGAACGGCCGCAGGCCGTGCGCGGCCAGTGGCGCGTGCACCTCCGTACCGGCGGCGAAGTGGACCTCGTGCCCGGCGTCCCGGGCGGCGATCGCCAGCGGGATCAACGGATACGTGTGACCGACTGACGCAAGACTGGCGAACAGCACGCGCATGGCGTCGGACCCTACCCGCCACACCGGGGCCCCGTCGCCGGCCCATATACCGTGGGCTCCGGTCGAACGCGGTCACCGGCGGGAAGGGCGGGTCATGCGTCTGCACGTGGGGTGCGCGATGTGGAGTCACCGGTCGTGGCCGGGCCACCGGCTGCCGCCCACGGAGCGCCTGCGGCACTACGCCAGCTGGTGCGACGCGGTGGAGGGCAACACCACGTTCTACGCGACCCCGACCCGGGACACCGTCGCCTCGTGGGCCGCCCAGACGAGCTCCTGCTTCCGCTTCGTCCTGAAGCTCCCCAAGGTCATCACACACGAACGGCGGCTCACCGACGTCGGCGAACCGCTGCGCGCCTTCCTGGACGCGATCGAACCGCTCGGCCCGCGCGCCCACGCCCTCTGGATCCAGCTACCCGGCTCGTTCGCGCCCGGCGACGTCCCGACCCTGGGCCGTTTCCTGCAGCAGCTTCCGCAGTCCCACCGGTACGCGGTGGAGGTCCGCCATCCCGCGTTCTTCACCGACGCCCACCCGGCCCGACTGCTCGGGGCGACCCTCGCCGCCGCCAACGCCGAATGGATCCCCTTCGACACCACCGCCTTCTTCGCCAGCCCACCAACCAGCGACGCGGAACGGGACGCCTGGACCAAGAAACCGCGCGTGCCGCTGCGATCGCTCGCGCTCACCGACCGGCCGATCGTGCGCTACCTCGGTCGCGACGACCCGACGCGCACCGTCGAGGGATGGCAGCGCTGGATCGACGTGACAGTCACCTGGCTGCACGAGGGGCGCTCCCCGACGGTGTTCATCCACACCCCGGACAACTCCGACGCACCGGCGCTCGCCCGCCGGTTCCACGACGAGGTACGGGCGCGCGTACCGGGACTCGCCGCGTTGCCCGAGCCGATCCCGGTCGAGCCGCTGACCCTGTTCTGACCGGGACCGCTCAGCCCTGCTGGTCGAGCAGTTCGTCGAGGTGGGTCGCCGTGCTGATCAGCGACAGATGGCTGAACGCCTGCGGGAAGTTGCCGATCTGCTCGCCGGTCGGCGCGATCTCCTCGGAGTAGAGGCCCAGCGGGTTGCTGTAGGTGAGCATCTTCTCGAACGTCAACCGGGCGTCGTCGACTCGGCCGGCCAGCGCGAGCGCCTGC
This sequence comes from Micromonospora sp. C97, assembly GCF_018070385.1. Lineage (NCBI taxonomy): Bacteria > Bacillati > Actinomycetota > Actinomycetes > Micromonosporales > Micromonosporaceae > Micromonospora > Micromonospora sp. C97. The sequence continues at coordinate 260,883 of NZ_JAGPXU010000004.1, read as the reverse complement.
ACGTACCAGAAGGTGCACATGTTGAACGTGCCCTCGGTGCCGGCGAGACCGTCCGGCGACGCGCTCGGGTCGTAGCGGTAGACCAGGCTGTCGGAGACCAGGCCGGTGTCCATGGCGCGCAGCGTCGACTCCCACATCGGATCGGTGGGCGAGATGAAGTTCAGCCCCGGCATCGCCAGCAACGAGGCGTCCAGGATGTCCGAACCGTAGTGCTGCACGAACGCGCGTCGCCCACTGTGGAAACCACGGGTCATGACCTGCTCGTAGATGGCGTCACGCTCGGCGGACCAGCGGGCGATGTCGCCGGGGCGGCCCCGGCGTCGCGCGATGCGGATGGCCCGGTCCAGCGCGACCCAGGACAACACCCGGCCGTACGTGAAGTCCTGCCGACCGGACCGGGTCTCCCAGATGCCGTCCTCGGGTTGGTTCCAGTGCTCACAGAGCCAGTCCATCAACCCGGCCGTCTTGCGCCACCCGTCGTACGGCGCGATCAGGCCGTTGCGGTCGGCCAGCTCCAACGAGACGAGCGCCTCGCCGTAGATGTCGAGTTGGAGTTGGTCCGCCGCGCCGTTGCCGATCCGCACCGGCGCCGAGCCGCGGTATCCCTCCAGGTGGCCCAGCACCTCCTCGGGGAGGTCCGGTGAGCCGTCGATGCGGTACATGATCTGCAGGGGCATGGCGCCGTCGCGTGCCTCACGGATGCGCGCATTGAGCCAGAGCAGATACTTCTGGGCCTCGTCGGTGAAGCCCAGGCGCAGCAACGCGTGCACGGAGAAGGACGCGTCCCGGATCCAGGTGTAGCGGTAGTCCCAGTTCCGCTGCCCGCCGATCTGCTCGGGAAGCCCCGCGGTGGGCGCGGCGACCAGAGCACCGGTCGGCGCGTACGTCATCAGCTTGAGGGTCATCGCCGACCGCTCGACCACCTCCCGCCAGCGGCCCTTGTAGCGGGAACCGCCCACCCACCGTCGCCAGTGGTCACGGGTCTCGGCGAGCAGGTCGCACGCCTGCTCGGTGCTGAGCGCGCGGGGCGCGCGCGGGGCGCCGACCGTCTCCAGGGCAACCCCGCCGATGTCGCCCGCGTGCAGCGTGAACCGCGCGGACACGCCGTCGGCGTCGCGGTGGAAGTCCCCCACGTGGAACGCCCGCTCCACGTCCTTGAACGCGGCGAGGGTGAAGGTCAGCGTCGGGCTCCGGAAGAGGTCACCCTCGGGGTGCACCTCCAGCTCGAACGGGTCGCGCCCGTAGTTGAACCGTGGGCGGCACTGGACGCGGAACCGCATGGTCCCCCGCACCATCCGGACCAGCCGGATCAACCGGTGCTCATCGGTGGCCTGCGCTCCCGTCACGGGCATGAAGTCCAGCAGCTCACCGACACCGTCGGCGGTGTGGAAGCGGGTGATCAGGATTGGCGTGCCGGGCAGGTAGAGCTGTTTGCTCGTGTAGTCGACACCGTCGGGCGAGAGCTGGAAGTGGCCTCCGTTGCGGCGGTCCAGCAGCGCGCCGAAGACGCTCGGCGAGTCGAAGCGGGGCGCGCAGAACCAGTCGACAGTGCCGTCCGTGCTGATCAGTGCGGCGGTCTGCAGATCACCGATCAGACCGTGGTTCTCGACTGCCGGGTAGCTCTCCACGCTGTCCCCCGCCGCTCGTACGGGCAATGGCGGGGACTACCCGTGAGCTGACGAAAGATGCCGCCCGTCGGTGTCGGTTCCGGCCCGGGACGACGCGTACCGTCGACATCACCCCGTCCCGGCACCACCGCCATCGACGAGAGGACAACCCATGAGCCTGCGCGGATTTGCCACACTCAACATCTGGGCGGACGACGTGGCAGCGGCCACACGGTGGTACGCGGATCTCCTCGGCGTCGAGGCGTACTTCATGCGCCCGGGCCCCGACGGACGCCCGGCCTACACCGAGTTCCGCATCGGGGACTACCAGGCCGAGCTGGGCATCATCGACCGCAGGTTCGGGCCGGCCGGCGCGGCGAGCGGGCCCGGCGGCGTGGTGATGCACTGGCACGTCGACGACCTCGACGCGACCGTCGAGCGGCTGTTGGCGATGGGCGCCACCGAGTACCAACCGATCACCGCGCACGGGGACGGCGGGTTCATCACCGCGTCGGTGGTCGACCCGTTCGGCAACGTGCTGGGTGTCATGCAGAACCCGCACTACCTCGACGTCCTCGCCGCATTGAAGGCGGAATGACGGTTAGTGGGCGGGATTCGGGGTGTGCGGTAGTTTGCCCAGCTGACGCCAGTTCGTCTCGGCGACGTCGACGCCGTAGTGCTTGGCCGCGGCGAGGATGTTCTGGAAGGCCAGGTCGCGGTCGGCGTCGGTGACGCCCTGCACCTGGTCGAATCGGGCGATGGCGTTGCGGACGTGACCCGCGTCGGTCATCGGCTCCTTGCGTTTCCCGGGGAACGCGAAGACGCTCTCCGGCAGCTCGCGCTTGTCCTTGTCCGACAGGGTGCCGTGCTTCTCGTGGGGCTTCCAGGTTGATGTCATCGCCCAGCATTACCCGCACGCGGCCCGGTAGCACCTCCGGAGCCGGCATTATCCGGACGATCGCCACCGACAAGATCCATACCATGCCGGCACCACCGGGTGGAGCCGAAGCCCTTCACTGGCTGTCCTTTGTGGAGTGCGAGCATTGCCGGCATGGATATTTACGAGGATTCCCGTACGGTGTCCCGCTCCGACCTGGCCGCCTGGCTGCGCCAGCTGGCGAACCAGCTGGAGTCTGACGGGCGGCTCTTCTACGGCGCGGCCGGCGCGGTGACCGTCGCGGACACGGTGCGCTGCGAGCTGGAGATCGAACGGGAGAGCGAGACGGAGGTGTCCGTCGAGATCGAGTTCTCCTGGACCGAACCGGCGCGCGTCACGGTGGCCGACGAGCAGGAGCCCGCCAAGGACGCCGAGGCCGCCGAGCCGGCCGAGACCACGCCGGAGCCCGCCAGCTAGCGACGTCGGCGGCGCCGAGCCGGGCGCCGGACCTGTGACAACTCGGGCTGTCACGAGCAGCCGGGGGCCAGGCCCGTGTCGGCCTGGCCCCCGGGGTCTGGTCGGTCAGCTACGCAGCGTCCACTGCTGGTTCGTGCCGCCGTTGCAGGACCAGAGGATGATCTTGGTGCCGTTGGCGGTGGCAGCGCCATTGGCGTCGAGGCAGAGCCCGGACTGGGCGTTCGTGATGGTGCCGTTGGCGTTGACGTTCCACTGCTGGTTCGCACCGCCGTGGCAGTCCCAGATGATGACCGCGGTGCCGTTGGCCGTGCCGGCCCCGGAGGCGTCCAGGCACTTGTTGCCGTACACGGTCAACTGCTTGCTGGCGGTCTGGGTCCACCGCTGGTTGCTGGCGGTGGAGCAGTCCCAGAGCTGGGTCTGGGTGCCGTTGGTGGTCGAGGAGTTGGGCACCTCGACACAGCGGCCGGACTGGCCACCCACGAGCTGCCCGTTGCCCGTACCGCTGCCACCGCCCTGCTGCTGCCGGACGATCGACGTCGACTCGGCCGACCGGTTGCCCTGGGCGTCGACGACGTAGAGCCGGTACTCGCCCTGGGTGCTCGGCACGGCGATGGACGTCGCGGTGCCGGACGCCCTGGTCATCGTCGCGCCGGCGGTGAAGGTGGTGGTGCCGTACGGAGCCAGCCAGACCGACTTGGCGGCGTCGCCGGTGCTGCGAATCGGGATCGACGCGGTGGCACTGGTGACGAAGGTGCTGGCCGGCAGCACGTAGTTCGGCGCGGAAAAATTGCTCGCCGGAATGATGTCCCGGTACGCGTCCTCCAGACCGGAATTCGCGGCGATTCCGTACGCCGTGGCCGGCCAGACATAATCCGAGGAGACGATGATGTCGCCGATCGTGCTGTTCGGCAGGTTCTTGTTCGAGACCTTGTTGATCGGCCCGTAGATCTGCGTGATGCTCAGGTCGTGCTTCCGCCCGAAGTCGTCTGAGTTGATCATCCAGGTGACGTTCTTGTCGATGCTCAGGACATTGTCCCGGAAGGTGATGAACGCCGATCCCTCATCCGGGTGCAGGCCGTACTTGTGGCCGGACGGAACACCCTGGAGGTAGTTGTTGGTGATGGTCGTTCCGGGCTGACTACCGAGCGTGTAAATGGGCGCTGTGTCGCTGAGTCGCTGCACCGTGTCGATGATGTGGTTGTAGCTGATGGTGTTGTTGCGCGCCGTCGTGGTCGGTCGGTTCGGCACGATCGAGCCCGACGATCCGTCGAAGTTCCACCAGCCCCAGCCGAGCGTGATGCCGGACCACGGGGCTTTCTCGATCCGGTTGCGCTGGATGGTGAGGGTGTCGGCGAAGTACGCCGAGATCGGGCTGTGCCCGTTGAACAGCACCGCGCTGTCGTACAGGTAGTTGTTCTTGATGTCGATGTTCTTCGGCAGCCCCTCGACCGACGCGGAGTACTTCTCCCGGTTGGTCGACGTGCCGTCTCCGATGTAGACGTGCTGGGGATGGCCGACATTGATGGCCGACCCGGCGATGTCGTTGGTGGCGTTCCCGATCAACTGGGTGCCCTGCACGTCGTTGACCATGCTGATCCCGTCGGCGCCGGTGTGCTCGATCCGGTTGCGTTGCAGCAGGAGGCCGTCGGCGTTCTGGATCTGGACGATGGCGGGGGTGACATCCACGTTGCGGTAGTAGTAGACGTGGAAGTTGCCCTTCGCGTACACCTGCGCTCCGAGGTTGCCCTGCTGCGCCTGCTTGAAGGACGATCCGGCGACGTTGAACAGATTCCAGTCCGAGTGCCGCACCGTCAGCCCGGAGAACGTGATGTTGCGGGCATGGCTGGTCGTCGAGGTGCCGGCGACCCGGAGCACCGTGGTGACGTTGTTCGGCGCGTAGACCGTCGCTGTCGACATGTTCTCGGCGCTGGTCTTGTAGTAGTAGACCGTCTTGGTGCCCTTGTCGAAGTAGAACTCGCCGGGCGCGTCCAGGAACTCGTACGCGTTCATGAGCTTGTGGGTGCCGCCGACCTGGGCGTTGCCGTTGAACGCGCCCTGGGCGATGGCCGCACCTGGTTGCTGGAAGAGGGCGACCCGGTTCGCGCCGTCGGTGGTCACCTGCCGGACGCCGACGATGGCCGTGGTCCAGGTCGTGCCCGTCTCGATCTCGATGTCGTCCTGGTTGCGCGCGATGGCGGGGAAGTCGTTCTGGTTGTACCTGGCGCCGTCGCACTGCGACCCCGACTCCCAGGCCCACGCGGCCTGGCCGGCCGTGATGTTGTACGTCCCGAAGCACCCGCCCGAGCTGACCGTCTTGGTCGCCATGACCGCGCGCTTGTCGTTGACGTAGAGCGCCCGCAGCTTGTTGGCGCGGTCGAGGGGGGCCTTCCAGATGTTGCCGCTGTGCTGGGTCCACCCGGTCACCTGGACGCCACCGTCAAGGATCGGCTTCTCGTTGGAGTAGGCCCCGTAGCTGACCCGGAATCCGTTGGTGCCGGAGTCGCTCGCCCCGAATTCGATCGTGCTGCTCACCGGATAGGTGCCGCCACGGAGATAGACGTTGATGTCGCCGGTCATGTTCGTGCTTATCGGGCGGACGACGTCCCGGGCCCGTTGAATCGTCTTGAACGGGGACTGCAACGTGCCTGGGTTGGCGTCGTTGCCGTCCGGGGCCACATAGTAGGTCGCCTGGACTGCGGCCGAGGCCGGCAGTTGGTGTGCCAGCACGGCCGGCAGCGTGGCGGCGACAAGCGCCGCCACCGCCAACAATGACGTTCGCGCGGTGGATATGGCTGACTTCACGTCTGTTCCTCTCACTGGTCGTCGACGTGTGGGTGCCCAATGTGGGTATCGAGCGACGAGTACGGAACAGGGACGCCACCAAGGCCGGCGGGGACTTTCGTCGCCCCGACCGCACTCTTTGTTAACCGCCCCGAAATTCTTAGTGGGAGCGTAGGTCACACGTCTGACCAATGCAACCGTCAATTGGGGGGCGTCTATGCCTAAATGCACCCGGACCGGGCAGATCGGCCAGAGTGCTCGGGCACCCCCGGGTGCGTCGTCCGACGAATCAGCGCCGACGAGCTGCCCCTCGCCGAATGTCGGTGCCACCAACTACGCCGACTCGGGACGCGGCCGCACGCGCGCGGCCCGCTGACCGGCCACGACCGTTCAGAGTGGTCCAGGCCCGCCGGCCAGGTGGCGCAGGTGGCACGACGCTCCTTTGGAGCTGAATCGTTTACGACATCACCGCCGCGCGATCACCCACGACGCCACCTCCGCACGATTACCCACGACGCCGCCTCCGCACGATCACCCACGACAGCTCGACAGGCAGCCTCGCCGTCTGGGCCGAGGACTGCCTCCGCGCGATCCCCCACGACGCCGCCTCCGCGCGGTCCCCTCGCGCGGGTTTGGTCGCGACACCACCCCCACGGGTTCCCTCACCTGATTCGTTTGCGGCATCAGCTCCATAGGCACTGCGGTACCGCGCCCCGCCCACACCGGCGGCCACGGAAGAGAGCCAACGGCCGCCGGCTGGGCCGGGCCGGGCCGGGCGACGATCAGCCCACTCCCCGGCCCGATCAATCGAGGCGGCCAAGTCAACCGGCCCGCTCCGACCCGCCGCCGGTTCCATTCACGCCCGTTGCACCGAGCCGGGTCGCCGGCACAGCTGCCGACAGCGCCAGGTTCGGCACAGGCGACCCGGTGAGGCAATTGCCGCCCATGGGTCCACCCACGATCCCGAAAAACTCCGAAAGTTTCGGCGACCCCGGAACCCGAGACGGTGCCCCCACTCTGCCCACGTCAGCCGCACTGCACCCTAGCCAGGCGACCCAGCGCCCCGGTGGCCACACGAATCATGCATTGACTTACATGGATGTTCTGCTTACAGTCACCAACGAAATACCGAAAGTTTACCGAAAAGTAACCCGGAGGTCCGGCCGCCTTCCGCAGGTCGCCACGCAGCGATGGCGGGCGTCGGTCCGTTCCTGCGGCAGATCAGGAGGAACCCCAGCGATGTCGCAGCTCGTCCTGTTCGCGATCGACATCTGCGCGGTGGCGCTGCTCGTCTTCGGGCTCTACTTCCCGCGGCACCGTCGGCGCGACCTGGTCGTCGCCTACCTGGGCGTCAACGTCGGCGTCCTCGCGGTGGCGAGCGCACTGAGCGCCAGCGACGTCGGTGCCGGGCTCGGGCTGGGGCTGGCGCTGTTCGGGGTGCTCTCCATCATTCGACTTCGGTCGACGGAACTCGACCAGCACGAGGTCGCGTACTACTTCTCCGCTCTCGCACTGGGCATTCTCGGCGCACTCAGCACCACCTCGGTCTGGCTCAGCGGAGGTCTGATGGCCCTCATCGTCGCGGTCATGTTCGTCGGTGACCACCGGCGGCTGCTCCGGCACTACCGGCACCAGATCATGGTGCTCGACTCCGCCGTCACCGATCACGTCGCTCTCGTCGCCCAGCTGGAGCAGCTGCTCAATGCCCGGGTGCACAATGCCATCGTCCAGCGACTCGACCTGGTCAACGAGACCACAGTGGTGGACGTCCGATACTCGGTCGCCCGGCGCAGCCCGGCGGCCGGCACCAGCAAGCGGGTACGGGTCGGAGCGCTCCAATGACCACACCACCGCTGGCGAGGTTGGCGCCGGTCACACTCGCCGAGGTGATCGACCGAGCGGCGCTGCAGTGCAGGGTGGACCGCAAGTACGTGATCACCGTGGACGAGCTGCCGCACCTGCTGGACCACCTCACCCCGTACGCCCGGGTGTTGGACATCGAGGGTGAGCGCACCTTCCGCTACGAGTCGGTGTACTTCGACACTCCCTGTCTGGCCAGCTACCACTGCGCCGCGTACCGACGGCGCAGGCGCTTCAAGGTACGGACCCGGACCTACCTCGACTCGGCTCAGTGCTGGCTGGAGGTGAAGATCAGCGGAGCGCGCGGACGGGTCACCAAGCACCGACTGCCGTATCGCGCCGAGGACCGCAGCACCGTCCGGTCCGGTCGCGGGTTCGTGAACGACGTCCTCGATCAGGAGGCGATCCTGACCGACCTCGCGGCCCGTCTCTTCGATCCGGTGCTGGTCACCACCTACCGTCGCGCCACCCTGCTGCTGCCGGCCACCGCGAGCCGGGTCACCATCGACACCGGGCTCACCTGGCAGGACGGTGACCGCGCGCTCCGGCTGCCCGGCATCGCTGTGGTCGAGACCAAGACCAGCTCGGCCCCGTCGCTTGTCGACCGGGCGCTGTGGCAGCGCGGGACCAGACCGGTCCGGATCTCGAAGTACGCCACCGGTCTCGCGGCCCTCCGCCTGGACCTCCCAGACGTGCCGTGGCGACGGACGCTACGCCGCCACTTCCGCGCCGTCCCGTCCTCGGCGCTGCCCGAGTTGACCGTTCCCCACCGATCAGAACAGGAGGCATCGTGCGCATGACCACCCGCAACACCGGTCTTCCGGTGGCGGCCTTTCGGGCCGCCGGGATCGCCGCCGCCACCGTGTTCGTCGCAGGCCTCCTCGTGGTGTCGTCGCCACAGGCCGGCGCCGAATCCGTCCCCGCCGCCCAGCCCGTCTCCGAGTTCCTCGCCGGCGCCCAGACCGCCGATGCGGCGGCGGCAGACGACCTGACCGGCGACATCACCTTCTCCGTGCCCAGCGGCACCTTCCAGGGGGAGGTGGCGGTGACGCTGGGCAGCACGATCAGCGGTGCCCAGATCCGCTACACCACCAACGGTCAGCCACCCACCGCCCAGTCGGCGCTCTATTCGGGCTCGGCGCTGCGCTTCACCCGCACCACCCAACTGCGGGCACAGGCGTTCGTCGGCCAGGCGCCAACGGGTGCGCCCGGCACCGCCATGTACGCCGCGCAGAACGTCACCACCGCCCACGACCTGCCGGTGGTACTTATCGACTCGTACGGTGCGGGCCGGCCGGACCGTGAGTACTTCGACTCCACCACCATGATCTTCGAACCGACGGGCGGCGGCACCACGTCGCTGGCTGCCGCCCCGACGCTCAGCACCAGGGCCGGCTTCCGACTGCGCGGCAACTCATCGGCGACGTTCGAGAAGACGCCGTTCCGCGTCGAGTTCTGGAACAACGAGGACGACGACGCCGACCACCCGGTGCTGGGCATGCCCGCCGACTCCGACTGGGTGTTGCGCGGCCCGTTCCCCGACAAAGCGTTGATCCGCGAGGCGCTCGTCTACGACCTCGGACGCGAGATGGGGTTGCCGGCGCCGCGCTACAGGTTCGTCGAGTTCTATCTCAACACCGACGCCGGCCCGGTGGGTGCCAGCGACTACCTGGGCGTCTACATGTTCATGGAGACGATCAAGAACTCCAAGGACCGGCTCGACCTCAAGCAGTTGGACTCCGACGACATCACCCTGCCGAAGATCCAGGGCGGGTACATCTGGAAGTTCGAGTGGATGGCCGCCGAAGAGCCGACGTTGCCGTGCACCGGGCCGGCCGCCACCTGCTGGAACTACCTTGAGGTGGCCGACCCGTCGCCGCTGCAACCGCAGCAACGGGACTGGCTGCGCGGTCACATCCAGGCGTTCCACGACGTGCTGCACTCGTCGAACTTCGCCGACCCGACCACCGGTTACCGCAGGTACATCGACGTCGACTCGTTCATCGACCTCATGATCGTCAACGAGTTGAGCCGGGAGATGGACGCGTACGTCCGCAGCTCGCACTTCTACAAGGACCGGGACAGCAAGATCTTCGCCGGGCCGCTGTGGGACTTCGACCTCAGCTTCGGCGTCGGCGGCTTCTTCGCCAACGACCAGGTGTCGGGCTGGCAGCACCAGCAGACCCGGCAGCCGTCGGCCAACGACTGGTTCGCCCAGTTGCTACGCGACCCCGCGTTCGTCAACCAGACCCGATCGCGTTGGCAGACGCTGCGACGGGGCTTGCTCTCCGACGCCGCGCTCCAGACCCGGATAGACGCTCTCGCGGCCCCGCTGACCAACGCGGCCCAGCGCAACTTCCAACGCTGGCCCAACCTGACGTCACCGACGGTCAGCTTCTTCCGCACACCGACCTCGCCCACCTGGCAGGGGCAGGTCCAGGTCATGCGGGACTGGATGCTGCGACGGGCCGCCTGGCTGGATTCCACCGCCGGCTGGGGTGGGTCGGTCCCCACGCCGCCACCCACCACTCCGCCGCCGACCACGCCACCCCCCACCACGCCACCACCCACCACCCCACCGCCGGCGGCTGGCTGCACCGCTGCGTACGCGGTGACCAGCCAGTGGACCGGCGGCTTCCAGGGCGAGGTACGGGTCACCGCAGGCACCTCGGCGATCAGCAACTGGACCGTGACGTGGACCTTCGCCAGCGGTCAGAGCATCACCCAGGCCTGGAACGCGACAGTCACGAGCCAGGGCTCCGCGGTCACCGCCCGCAACGTCGCCTACAACGGCGCCCTCGGCGCTGGCGCGAGCACCACCTTCGGGTTCCTCGGATCGTCCACCGGCGCACCCGGCACACCGACGCTGACCTGCACGGCGAGCTGACCGACCACCCGTTCGGGGCCGGGCCGACGATCGACCCGGCCCCGAACGCCGGTCAGCTGATGGAGAAGTCCGCCAGCCGCAGCGGGGAGTCGAACACCAGGTACACGTCGCGGGTGCCGACGGCACGGGCCAACTCGGTGCTGGTGCTGACGTACCGGTAGTCGTCGCCGGTGCTGGGCACGGTGGCCGTGCCGAGTAACCGGCCGGTGGGCGACCCCAACCGGATCTGGATGGTGCCGGCACCCGCACCGGCCTTGGCGACCTTCGCGCTGAAGGTCTGCGCGCCGGCCCGTAACGCGGAACCGTCGAAGGAGATCCACTGACCGGCCCCGGTGGCACCGACCGCCGTACCGCTGGGTTTCGTCTCGTCGACCAGCCGGACCCCCGCGTACCGGTCGAAGTTCTCCGCCCTGGTGGGCCGGGACAGGTCCCGCGCCGGAATGGTCTCACCGCGGACCCGGACCGCCGCGCGGGCCCGGATGTCCTCGGCGGACGCTCCGACCATCAGGTCGTGCACTGACGACTCGACAACCCACCGGCTGCGGGTGACGTCCCAGTGCGCCAGGTCCGTGGCGGGCAGGCGCAGGGTCACCGTACGGGTCTGCCCGGGCGCGAGCCTCACCTGCTCGAACGCCTTGAGCTGACGGATCGGGGTGATGTCCCGCGAGGTGCGCTGGTGGGTGTAGAGCTGAACCACCTCGGTCCCGGCCCGGCTGCCGACGTTCGTCACGTCGACGCTGGCCGTGATGGTCCCGTCGGCAGCCACCGACTGGGCGCCGGCACGTAGCTGGCCGTACCGGAACCTGGTGTACGACAGCCCGTGGCCGAACGGGTAGAGCGGCTTCGCGGTGCTGTACAGATAGGTCTGCCGGGACGAGATGATGTCGTACTCCAGCAGGTCCGGCGGCAGTTGCGAGTCCGAGCGGTACCAGGTCTGGGTGAGCCGGCCGGACGGGTTGCGGTCGCCGAACAGGACGTCGGCGACGGCGTGACCGGTCTCCGCGCCCGCGTGGGTGGTCCAGACGATGGCCGGTACGTGCTCCTGCTCCCACCGGATGGTGACCGGGTAGCTGGTCTGGAGCACCAGCACGGTCCGCGGGTTGGCCCTGACCACGGCCTTGACCAGCGCCTCCTGGCCGGCGCTCAACGCCGTGGAGGTCCGGTCGTGTGCCTCCCGCCCGTTGATGAACGGGTTGCTGCCGACCACCAGCACAGCGGTGTCGGCCGCCTTGGCCGCCGCCACCGCCCGGTGGATCCCACTGCTGATCAGCTCGCGACTGAAGTGGGTGGCGGCGGCAGGGGTCGATGCGCCGAGCTTGAGGGCGCCGTCGTCGCCGATCGTCACGTACGTGTCGGCGCCGAACCAGCTCTCCTTGGTCTCGTAGCCGACGTAGCGCAGCACCACCGTTCCGTCCGGCTGCGGCTCCAGCTTGAACTGCTGCTGGACGTACCAACCGTTCGGCTGCTCGTCGCGGGTGACGAACGGCCCCCAGTTGTAACCGAGGTAGCGGCCGTTGGCGGCGTTGCGCAGCGTCACCACGTCCTGCCCCCAGTCGACCACGTCGAACTGGGCGACGAGCGCCGGGGTCGCGCCGGTCCCGAGAACCGGGTTGGCGTCGGTGGTGCCGGTGGCCGAGACGTACTTGCCGGTCCGCACATCCTTCAGGGCGATCCGGTCCGCGCCGTCGAGCCCGCTCACACTGGCCGAGCCGCCCAACCGTTCGCGGATGCCGTCCAGCGCCGTCACCTGGTACGGCAGGTCGCCGCCGTACCAGTCGGAGTAGAGGGTGTCGCCCAGCGGGCCGAGCACCGCCACCTTGCGGGTCCGGGCCGGGTCCAGCGGTAGTGCCTGCCGCTCGTTCTTCAGCAGCACCATCGCCTCGCCGGCGGCCTGCCGGGCCAGTCGCTGGTGGTGGGGGCTGTTGATGACATCCGCTGTGATGCCGCCGTACCGGCCGCCGCCCGGGTCGAACTCACCCAGTCGGAACCGGATGGTCAGAATGTCCCGGATCCGGGCGTCGATGTCCGCCTCGGTGAGCAGGCCGGCGGCGAGGGCCTGCTTGATCGCGGTGACTGTCGGCTGGGCGTTGGTGTCGTCGGTGATGAAGCTGCTGAGCCCGGCCTTGATGATCGCCGCGTTCGCCTCGGCCTGGGTGCTGTAGTACTTCTGCGAGTTGACCAGGTTGTTCGGCGCCCAGGCGTCCGTGACGTTCATCAGGGTCTGGTCGGTCCAACCGCGGACCACGGTGTCCAGGTCCGGATCGACTGTCGCGGGACGTCCGTTGACCAGGTTGTAGGCGGCCATCATCCCGGTCGCCGCGTCGGCGGCGATGGCTGGTCTGAAGGCGGCGCGGTCGTACTCGTTGAGCACCCGAGGTGGCACGTTCGAGGAGGTCACGTCCCGCCGGACCTCGTTGTTGTAGGCCAGGTAGTGCTTGAGGGTCGGTGCGCTCTTCAGGTGGTTCGGGTCACCGCCGGTCATTCCCAAGCCATACGCGGTGGAGATCGCGCCGGTGAGCAGCGGGTCCTCGGAGTAGCCCTCCTCGTTGCGGCCCCAGCGGGGGTCGCGCAGCAGGTTGACCACCGGCGCCCAGAGGTTGAGCCCCCAGACCCGGGGGTTCTGCGCGTGGTAACCGCGCGCCTCGTCGCCGACGGCCGACCCGACCTGCCGGATCAGGTCGGTGTTCCAGGTGCTCGCCATGCCCACCGGTTGGGGGAAGGCGGTGCCGCGAGCCTTGACCACCGCGCCGCCATTGTCGATGTCGGTCGACCAGGCCACCCCGTGCAGCGCCTCGGTGCCGGTCTTGAACAGGCCGATGCCCAGCCGGGGAACGGCCGGCTGGTACTGGTGCAACCAGGAGATCTTCTCGTCCTGGGTGAGACGGCCGAGCAGGTCGTCGACCCGGGCGCTCACGGGCAGATCGGGATCTCGGAACGGGTAGGTGGGCTCGGCGAGCGCGGTGCCGGGAACGGCCGGTAGGGCTAGCAGGGCAAGCGCGAGCGCGGTGATTCCGCGCCGAAGGCGCCAGTTCCGCATGCGGTTCTCCTCATGTCGTACGACAGACGCCCATGCGGGCGCCGAGGCCGTGTGACCTGGCTCGACACCCGGCTGACGGGCCTGAACGACGAATCGTCGAAGCGCTTCGACGACCCGGCCGCGTCACGACGGCCATGATTGTGGTGATCCGCGCAACTATAGATGTGCGCCTATCAATGGGCAACCGTGCCCGGCACCGTAACCTCGTCGAGGTCGCCCCCAAGATCGGGTGACGATGCCATAGCGGCACAGGCGGACGGACCAACCCCTAGGAGCATCGATGAATCATGCTTCACCCCAATGGGTACGAGGCTTGCGGGTGAAACAGCCAGCGCAGTGAGGCGGGCGTTCGCCACCTGGGCGATCCGGCACGCTGCAATGTGACGGCTGCCGGACGGTCCTGCGATCAGCTCGCTGGCCGCAGCGACTCGAACCGTACGCCGGTGGCCTGTTCGGACAGTTCCCACAGTCGGCGGCCGTGCTCCGGGTCGGTCACCGTGGCGGAGAGTTTCCCGGGTGCGGGGTGGCCGCGCAGCTCGGCGGGCCCGCCGGGTGCGACGAGCTGTCCCGGCTGCGCCGCGGGGTCGGTGGCGGCGAACAGCTGCGGCCAGACGCCACTGTCGACCGGCTGGGCGAGGAGCGGGTTGCCGATCCGGCCCAGCAGCAGCCGCCAGATCGGCGTGCTGCCGCTGCTCTGCAGGTTCGTCGCGGTGTAGCCGGGGTGGGCGAGGAAGCTGCGCAGTGGGCTGGCCGCGGCGCTGAGCCGCCGGTGCAGTTCGTAGCCGAAGATGGCGTTGGCCAGCTTGGACGTGTTGTAGAAGCCCATCGGGGAGTAGCCCCGCTCGCCGGTCGGGTCGGCGAACCGCACCTTCGCCTGCCGATGGTTGACCGAGGTGACGGTGACCACCCGCGGGTCCCGACCGGCCAGCAGGAGGTCGAGCAGCAGACCGGTGAGGGCGAAGTGCCCGAGGTGGTTGGTGGCGAACTGCATTTCATGCCCCTGCGGGCTGAGAGTGCGCGGCAGTGCCATCACCCCGGCGTTGTTGATCAGCACGTCCACTCGGCGATGGTCGGCGTGCATCCCGTCGGCGAACATCCGCACCGAGTCGAGGTCGGCGAGGTCGATCCGCCGGACTTCCAGGTCGACGCCGGGCTGGGCCGCGGCGATGTCGGCCGCCACCTGGTGACCCTTCGCCTGGTCGCGGACGGCCATGACGACGGCTGCGCCACGGCTGGCGAGCGCCCGGGTGGTGGCCAGGCCGAGGCCCGCCGTGGCACCGGTGACGACGAAGGTGCGACCGCTCAGGTCGGGGATCTGTTCGGTGGACCAGCCATTGACAGTCATGCGACCCACTGTGCAACTGGTGGCACTGAGTGTCAAGTAATACGTCAGGTGTCAACGTTGGCAGGAGGTAGCACCCTATGGCGTAGCATCGGCGAATGAGATCCCGCGCGGACAGCAGCCTGGCCGAACGCAAACGCCAGCTCGTTGCCGACGAACTGCGCGACGCCGCCCTGATGTTGCTCGCCACCAAGGGCTTCGACGTGGTGACCGTCGACGACATCGTGGCGGCGGCCGGCATGTCGAGGCGTACCTTCTTCCGCTACTTCGCGTCCAAGGAGGACGTTGTCGTCCGGTTCCTGGCCGACATGAGCGCGGACGTCATCACCGAACTCGCCGCCCGGCCACCCGCCGAAGCACCGTCGGTCGCGCTGCGCCACGCCCTCTGGGTGCCGCTGGCCGCGTGCAACGACCACCCGGAACACTCCGAGCGGGCCCGCGTCGTCGTCCGCCTCATCCTGGACACCCCGGCCCTGCACGCCCGCTGGCTAGAGAGCCAGATCCAGTGGCGTGCCGAGCTGGCCACCGAACTGGCCAGCCGGTGCGGCCTCGACCCGCACACCGACCCCTACCCACGGATGGCGGCCGGGATGGCCCTGCTGGCCCTCGACACGGTGCTCCAGCAGTGGCAGCCGGGAGACGACGAGCAGCGCCTGACCGAGCTGACCGACCGGGCGTTCGCCGTGGTGGCTCCCGCCCTCGACGCGCCGACCACGCCACCCGACGCCGGCTGAGCGGCGCCCCCGAGCGAATCAGCGCGGTTTCAGCACCCTTTCAGGCCGCTCAATACGTTCGCGGCATGACACCCAAACGTTGCCCGCGCGCCCGGCGCGGGACCGCCGTGCTGGCGATGATCGCGGTCACCGCGGCGAGCGCGCTCTTCGGCGAACCCGCGTCGGCCGATCCCGTCCCCGTCCCCGTCCCGCAGACCGCCCTCACCGATCGGGCCTTCGGCCAGGTCGCCGAGACCCACCTCCAGGGTGCCGACCGGATCACGGCGGCAGTGCTGTCGGCCGAATTCGTCCAGTGGCACCGGCTGCACCCGACCGCCACCGCCGAACAGGCACAGACCCAGCTCACCACCCGCAGGCAGCTGCTCGACGACTCGCTGACCGCGTTCGACCTGCTCCTGCCCGAGCAGGACCTGCTGCTCAAGTCCGTCGACATCCTGCTCGGTGCGCCCGGCGGCGACACCCGGACCTCACCGGAGATCACCGGCCTGATCGGGGCCGTCATCGGGAAGACGGTCGAGGCGTGGGACACCCGTGAGGAACTCGCATCCGGCGCGCTGCGGACCGCCCAGTGGCTGCGCGGCCGTGACGACGCTCTCGCCACGGTCTGGTCCGCGATCCGGCAGGCGGCGGCAGCCAGCGCACCTGTCGCCACCGCCTGGAACGCCGTCCTGGGCGAACCGTTCGGGGTCGACATCACCAGCGGTTACCAGGAACTCAGCCAGGACCCCGGGCTGTCCCACGTGGACCTCGCCGCGATCCTGGCGTTGCAGGGCGACTCGGGGGCGTTCGTCGCGGCGGCCAAGCAGCAGTTGGCCGCCCTGCATGCGCAGCTGCTCGGCCTCAGCCTGGAGATCCGTCTCGAAATCGGCGAGAACAACCAGAAGTGTCCGCCCGAAGGGCCGCCCAGCGCCGCGTGCACCGCGGCGGCGAAGAAGGCCGCCGAGGACCGGGACAAGGACCGGCAGCAGACGATCTCCGACATCAAGGCCGGGGTGGGCATGGTCTCCACCCTCATCGGGTTCGCCGACCCCGACGCCGGCAAGAAGTCCAAGGTGATCGGCGAGGCGGTGCTCACCACGATCAGCGCGATCTCCAAGTACGCGGCGGCGATCACCGGCCGCGGCCTGGCGGGATCGATCTTCAGCACCGCGACGCTGGCGATGACCGGCAACATCTTCGGTGCGGTGATGTCGGTCGTCGGGCTCTTCGGCAGCAGCGCCCCGTCGCTTGACGCGCAGATCCTCGCCCAGGTCAAAGCGTTGCGCGACGAGGTGCGGGCCCTCGGCGACGAGATGCGGGCCAGCTTCGCGCGGGTCGAGGCCCAGATCAACACGGTGTACGCGAACATGATGGCCCAGTTCGACAAGCTGAACGCGGCGATCGCCGGCAACACCGCGCAGATCACCCTCGTCCAGCAGCAGGTCGCCCAGCTCGGCCTGCGCCTGGAGGACATCGCCGCCACCGTCCTGGCCGCGATCGGCGACGCCACCCTGCACGACGCCCGCGCCGACATCAACAAGTACCTCGGCTACCGGGAGAACTTCGGCCAACCCATCCCGACGTACAACGAGTTCGTCGGCCCGGAGAACGAATTCCACCTGACCGCGACGCAGCTGACCAGCGGCGCCGCCTTCGTGGTGCCCGCCACCGACGCCGACAACCCGGCGATCGACCCGACCACCGTGCTGAACAGCTTCGGCGAGGCCCGGTCGATCAACTACCTGGCCCGGGTCGCCAGCGGGCGGGACCCGTCGATGGTCGAACCGTCCACACCGGTCGGCAACCCGACCGTGTGGAACCTCGGCGCGCAGGCGTACGCCATGTTGATGCTGCAGAACCCGACGTACGCCGCCCAGGTCAGCACCGGACGCGCGGCGCAGATCGAGGCGGAGGGCACCCGCATCGCCGACCTCGCGGCCAGCTTCGGTCGGCCGGCCAACGGCAACGCCAACAGCCTGATCACCGGGTTGGTCGACGAGTACGTCGGCGCCACCAACGAGCTGTCGACAGCGCTCGCCGCTCTCCGGACCAACGAGGTCCAGGCCCGCTACGAGCCGGACGCCAACGGCGTACAGGTGAGGACCCTCAAGAACTACGACCTGTTCTGGGACACCGACAAGCCGCTCGCCCCTGCCCCGGCCAAGGCCGACGAGGCGACGGTGCCCTCGTGTGGCGGCAGCAGGCAGATCGACCGACCCGGTAACGTCCGCTACGACCTGATGTCGAACGTGGTGCGGGCACTCCAGTACGCGTACACGCCACGCCTCGACGAGCCGCCGGCCGGGGTGCGGGAGTTGCCCGAGGTCGGCCACTGCTACACGCCGAGCTGGGTCTACACGCGGACGACGGGCTACGGCACCGGAGTGATCCGCCACTACGGCAAGCTGCGGTTGCAGATCCACAGCCGGTTCCGACTGAACTCCAACGCGGCCTGGCAGAACTCCCGGACCGCCGACTACACCTGGCCGGACGAGCAGGTCTACCAGGTCGACTGCGAGCTGTTCAACTGCGACAGCGAGACCACGCCCGACCAGGCCCTGACCCAGAAGTGGCCAACCGGCCGGTACGCCTTCGCGAGCGCCGCGACGGCCATCAACAACACGGCGCTGGACACCACGCTGACACCGACCCTGCGCGGTTTCCTCCAGGCCCGGCAGAAGCTGATGTACGACCGGGTCCGGGACCAGAGCACGCAGGTCAGCGGGTCGATCCCCACCGCCCTGAAAAAGGTGAACACCGCCGCGCGGCTGCTGCAGGCGTACACCAGGTTGGGTCTGCCCAACGCCCTCGACTCCGACGACGTGTTGTCGGCGAACCTGTTCGGGCAGTACCAGCTTCCGGTGAACATGCCGACGGACGCCAAGATCGGCAATGCCTATGCCAGGGCGAGCGGGAACTACACCCTCTGCGGGCCCACGCCGTGCCCGCTCGACCTCAGCCGTCCGCTGCGCGACCAGGTCAGCCTCAAGGTGCCCTGCGAGCCCGCTGTCGACTCGTCCAACCTGCCCGGTGACCCCCTCGGCGACTGTCTGATCACCAGCGCGCGGTCCCGCGCCAACGCGCTGATGCAGCGGTACGAGGTCTGGGCGGACCAGATGACCGCCGGGCTGCACCACGAGCGGGTGCCGTGGCTGAACGACACCCTCGTGGGCCTGCGCATCACCACGCGGCTGTCCCACGCCAGCTGACCCACCGTTGCCGGCGCCTCCGGGCGCCGGCAACGGTGCACCCCACGCGGAAGGCGTGCGTCGCCGAAGCCCACACGGTGATGATCAACACGTTGAGTGAACTCTCCCCTGACGGAAGAGTAGGTTCGGGTTGGCTGTCGCGGCGAGGCCCGGTGGCTCCTGCGGTGCCGCTGACCGACCCCAGGGCCGTTGAACGATCTGTCGCTGACCGGTGGGTAGCTGCCCGACCTGAGGCGAACAGTGCGCGTCCACGGGACGCCCGAGTGGAAATGGCTCTATGTCTTCTGTGCTGTCCGCGGTCAACCGGCCGCGCCTGTCCCGCCCGTCCTGGCTGTCGCCGAAGGTGTTCCGCACCGAGGTCCTCGCCGGCCTGGTCGTCGCCCTGGCGTTGATCCCGGAGGCGATCTCCTTCTCGATCCTCGCCGGGGTCGACCCCCGGGTGGGGCTGTTCGCCTCGTTCACCATGGCGGTCACCATCGCGATCTGCGGGGGGCGCCCAGCGATGATCTCCGCCGCCACCGGGGCCATCGCCCTCGTCGTCGCGCCGCTGGCGAAGGAACACGGACTGGACTACCTGATCGCGGCGGTGATCCTCGGCGGCGCGATCCAGATCCTGCTCGCAGTGCTCGGCGTGGCGAAGTTGATGCGGTTCATCCCACGCAGCGTCATGGTCGGTTTCGTCAACGCCCTGGCCATCCTCATCTTCGCCGCCCAGGTCCCGCACCTGCTCGGCGTGCCGTGGCTGGTCTACCCGCTGGTCGCCGTCGCCCTGGCGATCATGGCCGGGCTGCCCCGGCTCACCCGCGCCGTTCCGGCACCGCTGGTCGCCATCGTGGTCCTGACTCTGGTCACCGTCTTCGCCAGCGTGGCGGTGCCGACCGTCGGCGACGAAGGCGCGCTGCCGGACAGTCTGCCCACCCTCGGCCTGCCGCAGATCCCCTGGACCATGAGCACCCTCACCCTGATCGCCCCCTACGCCCTGGGGATCGCGCTGGTCGGGCTGATGGAGTCGCTGATGACCGCCAAGCTCGTCGACGACATCACCGACACCCCGTCCAGCAAGACCCGCGAGTCCTGGGGCCAGGGCGTCGCCAACATCGTCACCGGGTTCTTCGGCGGCATGGGCGGCTGCGCGATGATCGGCCAGACGATGATCAACGTGAAGGCGTCCGGTGCCCGTACCCGGTTGTCGACCTTTCTGGCCGGTGTCTTCCTGCTGGTCCTGGTGGTCGCGCTCGGTGACGTGGTCGCGGTGATCCCGATGGCCGCGCTGGTCGCCGTGATGATCATCGTGGCGGTGTCGACGTTCGACTGGCACTCCGTCGCCCCAGCGACGCTCAAGCGGATGCCGTACGGCGAGACCATCGTCATGCTCGCCACCGTCGCCACCACCCTGGCCACCCACAACCTCGCTATCGGCGTCGTGGTCGGCGTCCTCACCGCCATGGTGATCTTCGCGCGGCGGGTGGCCCACCTGGTCGAGGTCACCAGCGTCCTGGACCCGGACGGCACTACCCGGGTCTACTCGGTGCACGGCGAGCTGTTCTTCGCCTCCAGCAACGACCTGGTGGGCCAGTTCGACTACGCGAACGACCCGGAGACGGTGGTCATCGACATGACCCACGCCCAGGTCTGGGACGCCTCGTCGGTCGCCGCCCTCGATGCCATCACCACCAAGTACGCCGCCCGAGGCAAGACCGTCGAGATCATCGAGCTGAACAAGCCCAGCGCCCACATCCACGACACCCTCGCCGGCCAACTCGGCGTCGGCCACTGATGGCCACCACCAACCGGGACACCGGGTCGGAGCAGCACCGCTCCGACCCGGCCACCGGCCGCCTCATGCAGATCGGCGAAGCCGCCGACCGGGTCGGGCTGAGCATCCGCACCATCCGCCACTACGAGGAGGCCGGCCTGATCGTGCCCTCCGCCCGCAGCGAGGGCGGCTTCCGCCTCTACACGCAACCCGACCTCGACCGCCTCGCCGTGGTCAAACGCATGAAACCCCTCGGCTTCACCCTCGACGAGATGCGCGACCTCCTCACCGTCGTCGACGCCCTCGACACCGCCACCGGCGTCGACCGTGCCGCCCTGCTCGACCGGCTCGCCATGTTCCACACCGCCGCCGCCGCCCGCGTCACCGCCCTGCGCGACCAACTCGCCCTGGCCGAAGGCTTCGCCGACACGCTCCGCACCACACTCGACCACCATCAGGGCCCGGCCGTCTGAGCGCCCTCGAACCGGCGGCGATCGACGAAACAAGGCCTACCGTCGTTGACATGACCACTGATCCCCAGACGTGGGTGCCCGAGTCGTGCACCTTGCCGAGCGCCCAACAGCCACTGCGGCTGGCCGAATTCGACGACCTGTTCGCCACCGCTCTGCTCCAGCAGGAACGGCTGTCCCCCACCGCACTGCGGTGGCGTCTCGACCCGGCCGCCGAGGCGACCACCCGGGACCTGACCGCCCGGGAAAGCTCCTGCTGCTCGTTCTTCTCGTTCGCCATCGCCGCCGACGCCGGCGCGCTCCGCCTCGACGTGCAGGTGCCGGCCGCGCACGTCGACGTCCTCGACGCGCTCGCGCTGCGCGCCGCCGCCCGGATGACGGCGTGAGCGCATCGCCCAGCAGCCAGGTCGCCACCGCAGCCGGGGAGCACCTTGGCCGATCCGCCGCGGGCGGCTCGGCGGGAGCGACTGCCGACGCCCGACCAGCCCACCGGCATGATCGTGGACCGCGCCACCTCGGTACGGTCCACCGATGACCGTCGTCCGCTCGATCCTGCTGTTCACCGTCGCCGCCCTGTTCGAGATCGGCGGGGCGTGGCTGATTTGGCAGGGCTGGCGCGAACACCGCGGCCTGTGGTGGATCGCCGCCGGGGTCATCGCCCTCGGCGCGTACGGATTCGTCGCCACCTTCCAACCGGACCCCAACTTCGGGCGCATCCTCGCCGCCTACGGCGGCGTGTTCGTCGCCGGATCCCTCGCCTGGGGCGTCATCGTCGACAGGTTCCGGCCCGACCGGTGGGACATCATCGGCGCCGGCATCTGCCTCGTCGGCGTCGCCTTGATCATGTACGCGCCGCGTTCGGCAGGCGGCTCCTGATCGCCCAAAGGCGGGCTGATCGAGCGCAAGTTCACAGTCATGGAGAGCCGGCTGGGCTGCGGCTACGGGGACGGGGCGTTCGGATGCAGGTCGTCGTCGCGTCCGCTCTGGGGTAGCCCGGCGGCTGCGGCGATGGCCTCGACGGCCTCGTCCAGTCCGGTGGTTTCGGGAAGGACGAGTTCGTCCGGCCAGCCCAGGACGTCGTACGCGGCGTACCAGCCGCTCATCTGGTCGGTGGTGAACTCCGTGGCCTGCGGGCGGGTGAGGTGCCGGCGCAGGGTCTCGGGCAGGGACACGTCGAGGTAGCAGAACAGCGACCGTCCTCGGTGGTCGTCCCGCAGAGAGGTCAGCACGCTGCGGTAACGGCTGGTGTGCATGATGCCCTCCAGCACCACGTGGTAGCCGTGGTCGAGGGCGAACCGCACGGTCTGCCCGATCAACGCCGGTGCCGCGCCGCCGGGCTTGTCCCGTTCGCGCAGCACGATGCGGCGCAGGTAGTCCTGCTCGACCAGGGCGCAGCCCCGGCCGTGCCGGCGTCGTAGCTCGCGAGCGATGCTGCTCTTGCCGGAACCGGAATTGCCCCGGACGCAGACGAGGATCGTGTCCGAGCTGCCAATGGGTTCAGCGACCACGACGTCTCCTCACCCCGCGCGTTCCTTGCGGTCAGTGGCGAAACAACAACTGCCGCCGGGTCGTGGCGACAGCACGGGCGTCCGTGATCTTGACCTCGCCAGGTGTGCTGAACTGCGCTCTCTCACCCCGCCGCACGGTTCAAAGCGCTGGCCGCCCACCATCCGCCCACGCGCAGAACGTCCAGATCAGTAGTAGAGGAAACCGCGGATCACCGCGACGACCGCCAGCAGGATGACAATCCCCCAGACAACGTTCCGTCCGGTCGAGCCGAAGATCAAATAGGCGATCTGCGCCAGCAAGAAGATCGAACTCAGCACCAGATCTACGAACAGCAACACGAGGGTGAGCGCCAAGCGCAGCAGGAACCAGACAAACCCCAGACCGCACCACTTGTCGATTGTCGAGTCGTCGTATGCCCAGCGGGTGAATACGAAGGGCTTGTAGAGGGAGGAGTCCCAACCCCGGCTCCACTTCGCGCCGACGCTGGACCAGTACGAGTCCCCACCTTCCTTCACGTTCGCTTGATCCATTCGCTTGAACTGGATCTTCTTGACGGCGGCGCCGGTGACGTCGATCAAGACCTGGCCATCCTTGATCTGGATGGTGGTGGTTCCGTTCACGACCACGGTGAACTGGTCGCGTCCGGTCTGGACCTTGAACACCCTGTCAAACCCGGTGGCACCCTTCTTGCGGTCACGAAGCAGGACGTAGATCGTGCTTCCATCTCGGGGTGGGAGGGAGTACTCCGCTCCGATCGAGAACTCGCCGATCGGGGTGACAATGCTCGTCTCACCCTCAACCGCAACCCCATCCGGACCGACTGTCAGGGCCACCGGCAGCAGCGCAGGCTTGTATTTGACCTTGCCCTTACCCTCCCCCTCTGGGTCGCAGCCAGCGAGTACCAGCGCCAGAAGCAGAGGAATGAGCGTCAACCATATGGCGCGGTCTCGATATCGCCGTACTGGTGCAAGGCGCGGGGCGTCCGCCGTTGCCACCCCCCGACCGCAGGCAGAATGCACCTTCACCGTGTACCGCCCGCCTGACCTGCGACTTTCGACGCCGAGCCAGCTACACATGGTCGCCACATGATTACGAGTGTCCCCGACCTGGTCAAGCCGCTCTCGATCGACGATGCACCGCACTCTCTATTGATCCCGAATTCCGCCTCTGCCGGGCCGAACCGCCGGCGCATCTGCGAGCGCATCGCTGATCCTGTCGTTCATGGTGTCGCCTCCGCCGTCACTGCATTTGGCGTAGACGCGGAGCAAGAAAGACGGCGACGCCGTGGCCGAAGCGCCGGGCTACCTCGGTCGGCGGGACCATAGACAGCCTCAGCCGGTCGTGCCAAGCCGGCCAACTCCCTGGAACACGAGCACTCAATGCTCAGAAGAGTCCACAGCGGCAAGATCGACTTGCCCACCATCTGCCCACAACCAGTCATCAACGGCTGGACGCAGCCGGACTCGGCCAGACAAAACAACAACGGCCCCTGATCAGCATCTCTGCTGCTCAGGGGCCGTGTCTGCACTTGGCGGCGGGTAGAGGATTCGAACCTCTGAAGCTTTCGCGACAGATTTACAGTTTTTGCCCGTTCCCGTTGGTGCCTCAGAGTTGGTGCAGGATCACCGGATCCTTGATCTTTTTGTCGGCCGCCAACAGCAACGCCTTGCTGATGATCTCGCCGAGCCGGCTGTCGCCCTCGAAGGGCAGGAACATCTCCGGCTCCTTCGCCTTCGCCGAGGCAGGAACGATGCACAGGTACCTGTCGTCCGGGGCGATCAGGATGTTGCCCGAGCCGCAGTGGATGCGGTATGTGTGCAGGTCACCGCGCACTTCGAGGAACCGGTCGGTGACCGTGCACCGGCCGGCGATCGCCAGCCGGGGAATCAGCTCGGCCAGCACCTCCCGGCGGGTCTGGGCGGTCGGGGTGAGGTCGCCGAAACTGCTCTGCGACCAGTAGTCGCGGTACCGGCCCTGGGGGCCACCGTCGTACCAGTTCGGGTCGTTGCCCACGCCGGCCGCGGCCACGAACAGGTCGACGTCGCGCATCACCTCGCTCAGCACGACCGCCGGAATCTCCTCCAGCGGCACCGGCGTGCGTTCACCCCGGGCGAACCACAGCTGGTCGGTTCCCATCGTGTCGAACACCGCGTCGTCGGCACGATCCTCGATGCCCGCGATGTTCAGCTGGGCCCGCAGACCCCAGTCGGGTAGGGCCAACCAGGGCAGGTCGTAGCTGGCGCCGTCGTTGCGGTGCTGGACGTACGACCAGCCGCGCCGGGACAGCAGCGCGTTGAGACGGTGCTGGCGCACGATGTGCGCGGCGAACCGGTTGGAGTACGTGCCGGTGGCGCGCTCCGCGTCGGTGAGCAGGTACTGCTCACGGTGCGCCTGCTTGAACGGCTGGGTGATCGTGTGCCGGCCCAGGAAGTCCCGCCAGGCCTGGACCGCGGCGGGGTCGTCGACCGGGTGCCACAGCCGTACCGTGGCGTCGCTGGCGGGCTCGACAACCCTGTCGTCCACGCTCCGCAGGGCGTCGCCGCCCCAGCAGCAGGCCACGCCGTCGACGGTCCAGATGAGACGCCGGGCCAGGGTCCGGGCCAGTGGGTGGTCCAGGAAACGCTCCCGCCACTGCTCGACGGTCCACGCCCGGTCCCGCCGCAGCAGCCCCTCCAGGCGGTCGCGGGTGGCGATCAGCGTCGCCGCGACGTCCGTGACGGTCGCCTTCAGCTCCTTCAGCTCGTCGCCGTGCTCCTTACGCACCTGCACGGGTGGGGCCTTGACCACCTTGCCGTCCGCGTTGCGCCACACCAGGACGGCGTCGATGCCGCGCACCTCCAGCTCGTACGAGCAGTCACCCAGTTTGTCCGCGAGGGGAAGGCCGAAACCGGGCAGGCCCATCTCCTCGACGTCCTCGCGGCTGACGCCGAGCGCCTCTGCCTGCTGGGTCAGGCCTTTCTCCACGATGCGCAGGGTGCTCTTGTAGGTCAGCCGCGACGCGAGCCGGGCCAGTTGCGCGAGGGCGGCGGGATGATCGGAGTCGATGAGCGCCGCGACCGCGACGTTCGCCAGTTTCGGGCTGGCCGGGCCGTGGCCCGGAATCTTGCGGGCTGCTCGTTCCGCGATCTGGCCGAGGCTGCGCAGGGTCTCCTCCGACGACGGCAGCATCGTCCGCAGCCAGACCAGGCCCCACAGCAGCCCGACGTTGTAGCGGTCGATCATCCGGGGCGGGACGTCCGCGAGGTGGCCGGGACAACACTTGGTCATGCGCAGCGGCAAGGTACGCGCCTGCCCCACGAGCGGGAGCCAATCGTCGAGCCGGGCGGTGAACTCGTCGCCGCCCACCGCGTCGAGCAGCGACCGAGCCTGCTTGCGCCAGCCCGCCGACGGCTTCGCCTTGTCCGCCTCGACCGAACAGTGGGCCAGCAGCGCCTGCCACGCGGCCCGGCGGTCCTCCGGCATCGCCTCGACGTCCGCGATCGCGCGGTCGGCCCACTGTTCGCCGACATTGGGGATCGGCCACACCCGGTCAGCCTCGTCGCTCATGTCGCGCAGCGAACGCTCGACCCGGGTCCGGCGCCAGGTCGCCAGGGCCGCCGGGTTCACCCGCCCGGCCGACGCCTCCGCCTGGATGGACTCCCAGGTGAACTGCTTGAGCTGCGTGCTCCAGTAACCGAAGCCCAACCATGCCTGACCGCCCAGCCGGTCGAGCCAGACGGCGCCGTCGAGCCTGCCGCCGGAGCGCACGGCACGGATCAGCGTGCCCCGCCCGTCGCTGTCCTCCCCCGGTACGGTCAAGGCGTCGAACACCGTCTGCCGGACCGGCGCCGGTTGCGCGGCCAGCAGTTGCGCCGCCCGGGCCCACACCTCGCGACGGGCGCGGTCCCACGGGGTCTCGGTCTGGTACGCCAGCATCGGCAGGGTTTCGACCACTGTCATCGCCGCGGCGCGACGGCGATCATGGTCCGCGTCGTGGCCGCCCAGGTCCGCCACCGCGGCGGCAAGCAGTTCACCCTGCCGGATGGCCTCCGGCAGCAGCTCGACCTGCGGCGCAGCGAGCTGGTAGGGCCCGTGCGGATCGGTGAGCGCGGCGAGCAGCGCGGGCAGCGTGCCGGCCGACACCCAGCCGAGCACCGTGGTCATCCGGCTGACGAAATCCCGCCGTCCATGCTCGTTGAGGGTGTTGTCGCTCCGCTCACACCATCCCCTGACGGTGTCGACCACGTCACGCAGTGCCAACTCCGCGTCGTGCGTGTCCATCAGCCACCCACCAGCGGGACGAGCTTGAGGAAGGTGATCCGCGACCCCGCGTGCAGGCGGACCTTCTCGTCCAGGGCTGTCACCTGCCGGTCGTCGACAAGCACGACGAACCCGTTGCGACGGAACGCGTCGAGTGCCACCTGCGTCCGCGCCTCCGCGTCGACGTCAGCACCGGACTCGGCGACCTCCAGGAATGTCCGCCGCCGGATCAACTCGTCGAGGCGTAGCGACTCCTCGAAGACCTCCACGCTCCACTCGGGTCCGCTCGGGGCTCCGGTCACTTCATCGGCGATCGTGATCATCGGCATGGCGGAGAAGGTAACGCAGCCGTCCGACACGGCGTCCGGCGAAGGTGGGGTGGAGCAGGGCGGGGCAGCCACGCACGGGAGGGGCCCCGCCCGGTCGACCAGGAAGTTCGGCTGATCAAGCGGGTAGGCTCGTCACCGCTGCGTGCTGCGCTGACCGCCCGGCACCCCGAACAATCTCGCTCGCGCCGCTCCAGGGGGACGTCACCACGTGAGCACCCACTCGATGTTGCTGTTCGTGCTCGCCGCCGTCGCGGTGATCGTCGCCGTGCGGTGGGTGGCGGCCCGCACCGGACTGCCGGCGGCGGCGCTGCTGCCGCTCATCGGCATCGCGTACGCGTTGCTCCCGGGCCCCAACGTCGGGCTGGATCCTGACCTCGTGCTCATGGTCGTGCTGCCGCCGCTGCTCTACAGCGCCGCACTGGACTCCTCGCTGCTGGACATCCGCCGCAACCTGCGCATCGTGGTCAGCCTGTCCGTGCTGCTGGTGCTTCTCACCGGCGTTCTCGTCGGCATCGGTTTCCATCTGTTCGTCGCCGGCGCGACACTTGCCGCCGGAATCGCGGTCGGCGCCGCCGTCGCGCCACCCGACCCGGTGGCCGCGCTCGCGGTGGGCCGCCGGGTCAACCTGCCACCGAAGATGGTCACGATCATCCAGGGTGAGGGGCTCCTGAACGACGCCACCGCCCTGACGATGCTCAGCGTCGCGGTGGCCGCCGCGGTGGGCGGCGAATTCTCGTTCCCGGCCGCCGTCGGCCAGTTCGTGCTGGCGGCGGTCGGCGGGGTGGCGGTGGGGGCGGCCATCGCCTGGCTGGTACGTCTGGCCCGACCGCTCACCACCGATCCGTTGCTGTCGAACGCCATCTCGCTCGCGACACCGTTCGTGGCCTACCTGGTGGGTGAGGAGCTGCGCGTCTCCGGTGTGCTCGCCGTGGTGATCGCCGGGCTGATCGTCGGCCACCAGACGCCCCAGCTCGGCTCCGGCGCCGCCCGGTTGCAGACGAGCGCCGTGTGGCGGCTTGTCGACTTCCTCCTTGAGGGCTTCGTCTTCCTGCTGATCGGCCAGCAGCTCCCCGAGGTCGTCAAGGGCCTGCGCCAGTACGAGACGTCCACCATCGTCATCGCCGTGGCGGTGTCGGTCGGCGTGGTGCTGCTGCTACGCCCCGCCTGGCTGGTGCTGACGCAGTCCCTCCCCCGGTCGCTGCACAGCCGGTTGGGCGGCGTATCCGAGCAGGACGACCCGGACGAGCCCGGTAGTGCCCGGCAGGTCGCCCGCGCCGACCGCAACGCGGAACGACTGTCCCTGCGCGAGGTGACGGCGCTGAGCTGGTCGGGCACCCGTGGGGTGATCAGCCTGGCCGCGATCTTCACCCTGCCGTTGACCACCAACAGCGGGGTGCCGTTCCCCGACCGGGACCTGCTCCTGTTCTGCACCTTCGTGGTCGTCCTCGTGACGCTCGTCGGGCAGGGCCTGACGTTCGCGCCGCTCGTGCGGAGGCTGGGCCTGCGCGCCAACGAGACCGACCAGGCCCGGGTACGCAACGAGGCCCGCTCGGCGGCGGTCGAGGCCGCCCTGGCCCGCCTGGACGAGGTCGCCGCCGCCGAGCCGGACAGCGCGATGGCCGTCAACACCACCCGTACCCAGTTGCTGGCCCGACTGGCGCGCTACCGCGGGCGACTTGACCTGCTCGAACAGAGCGGGTCGTCGGAGCTACCGACCTCACCGCAGTACGAGACGGCGCTCCAGGTCCGCCGGACGGCCATCGACGCCCAGCGGGAGGAACTCGTGCGCTGGCGCGACAGCGGTCGGCTGCCCGACGAGGAACTGCGCGTCCTGGAACGGGAACTCGATCACGAGGAGTTGCTGCTGCCCAGGCGGACGTCCATCTGACCGGCCGACAGTGCGATCATTCGTGCTGGCCCCGGTCTATCGCCTGCCGCACCAGTGCCGCGCCCTTCTCCGGGTCCAGGCCGCTGGCGATGAGCAGGTCATGGGCGATGGTCCGGAACTCGCCCACGGCGATCATCCCGGAGTAGCCCAGACGGTGACGGTGCAGGCGGGTGGGGTCGCGGACGGACCCGCCCTGTGCCCGTCCGATTAGTTCGACAGCCTCCAGGATCCGCTCGCGCGGCTCCCGTGGCTCCTCCCGCGCGACGATCGCCGCGCGCAGGTCCAGCGCGCCGTCGGCCAGCAGGTCGATGGCGTCCGGGACCTCCTCCGGCAGCGGCTCGTGGTCCTTGAGTGCCGTCGTGAGCTGCCTCGCCAGAGATCGGCAACTGTGCACGCTGCGTTCCAGATGTCGGATCGACTCCGCGTGGAGGGCGAACGAGTCGCGTTCATGCCAGCGCAGCGGCGCGAGTCGTACCACCTCCTGGGCGGCTTGCAGCCCGTCCCGTAACGCGATGACCTGCGGGCCGATGTTCCGCAGCTCGCGCAGGCCCTGCTCGGCCTGTCCGAGATCCCGCAGGCGCAGCGCCGCCGCCAGGTGGTGCATGGCGGCCACCGCGGGACCGACCACGGGCTCGGCCAGTCGGTGCAGTGTCCGCCGCGGATGGATGGGTACCAGCAGCAGACTGACCGCCAACCCGATCAGCCCTCCGACCGCGGCGTCCACGAACCGGGGAATGGACAGGTCACGGACCGGTGGTTCGAGGGTGGCGATGAGCACGGCCGTACCGCCGGCCTGGGTGAGCAGCGAACCACCGCCCTTGAGCAGGATGGCCACGATGATCGCCAGCAGGACCACCCCACCGGTCTGCCACGGGCCGATGCCGAAGAGCGGCATGAGCAGGTCACCCACGGCGAGCCCGAGCACCACCCCGACCAGCAGTTCGATGGTGCGCCGCAGTAGGGAGCCCATCGCGGCGGCCGTGATGCCGACCGCCGCGGTGGGCGCGAAGACCGGGGACGGATTGCCGAGGAACTGGTACACGACGAACCAGGCGAGCCCCGCCGCGATGGCGGCCTGCACGGCGAGCAGACCGTAGAGCCGGAACCGCCAGGAACGTACGCGCCACGCCTCCCGCGCCCGCTCCCGCAGGCTGCCGAACATCCGGTCGACGCGAGAACGCCCGTGTGGTGCCGAATCCAGGTCGGCGGCCGAATCCTCGCTCGCGGGCATGCGCGCCGCTTACCCACCAAATGAGGACCTATCCGCGCTGCCGACGCCCGCGCGGGCCCTGCTGACCGTTGCCCCGCCGGTGCGGGTGACATCGACCGGCGGGGCTTCGATCACGGTACGCGGACTACCTCTTGGCGATCTTGATCGTCGCCGTCCGGTAGTTGTTGCGCCTGTCGTTCTTCGTCGGGTCGTAGTTCTTCTCGATGTTGCCGGCGCTGTCCACCGAGAACCAGCGGAAAGTCGTCGTCTCGGTCACGTGGAACACCTGCCCCGGCTCCCGGAACTCGGTGGCCGCGTAGCGCGGCGACTGGAGCGTGGGCCGGCTGCCGTCGGTCGTGTAGTAGATGGTGGCCGGCTCGCTCGTCTCGAAGCGTACGTCCACCGGCCCGCGGTAGGTCCCTGCGCCGGGAACGAGCTGCGATGTCGGGTTCTTCCTGTCCCGTCCCCAGTCCGCCGCCACCCGGAACATCTCCATGATCCCGTTGGCGTACTCCATCGTCTCGGCGTGGCCGCTGACCAGCTCGGGGTTGCCCGCCCACTCCGGCTGGAACGAACCGCCCTGCCAGTCGCCGGTGGCCGGGTTGTAGACGGAGCCGCCGACCTCCCAGCCGAAGGCGTAGATCCCGTAGGTGTGGTACAGGTCCTCGCGCACGTTGCCGGCGGAGGAGTAGAGGACGTCGGACGAGCCACCGACGTTCTCCGGCGTGACGACGGTCTCCCGGTGCGCCTTGACCTGCGACAGGATCCGGGCCGCCGACTGCCAGTAGAACGCCTCGTCACCCAGCGGCGGGCGCGGCGTGGTGATCCGCCCGTCAGCGACGTACGCGCCGGGCTGCCAGAACAACTGGCCGCCGTTGGAGTGCACCGACATCATGAACTTGATGTTCCTGTACTTCTCGACGAGCCAGATGATGTTCTTCGACTCGGGCTCGGACAGCTCCTCCGGGCCCTGGTAGGTGCCGCTGACGCAGTTGGTCGACCCGCCCGCGTACCCGTCGTGACCCGACCCGACCCGGTAGTTGCGGTTCAGGTCGACGCCCCAGGAGTTCCGCTGCCCAGGATCGGCTGTCGCGTCCGGGCAGTGGTTCGTCAGGTTCTTCCGCTGCGAGGCGAAGTTGTAGAAGCTGTAGTTCGCCCCGTCGGGGTTGTTGGAGAGGATGAAGAAGACATCGGTGTTGTTGACGATCTCCTTCGTCTCGCGGTCGGACCGGTAGTTGTGCACCAGACGCTCGGCCGACTCCAGGCTGGTCGTCGCCGGCACCCACTCGCGGGCGTGGTCCTGCGCCTGGATCAGGACGCCGGGCTTCTTGCCGTCACGGTGCTTGCCGATCCGCAGGACGGGAATCGTGACCGGGCCGCGGGGCACCTCACCCTCGGGCGCGCCGACGCGCTTCTGGTCGAGGAAGTCGGTCAACGCGACCGGGCCGGCCGTCGCCGCGACGACGCCGGTGCCCGTGTTGGTGCGGTACGGGTGCGCCCGGTCGATGAGGCCCTGGGACCCGGTCCGCAGCGCGTCCGCCACCTGGGTGGCCGTGCTCGCCGGAGCGCCCGAGGCGTCAGTGGCGAGCAGCACGCGGACCGCCTTGCCGGTGACCTCAACGGCGAGCGGCAGGTCCGCCTCCGGCCGGTCCACGAACTCGACAGTGACGTCGTTGCCGCCCTCGTGGCCCCACGCCGCCGAGCTGACCACGACCGCCGACTGCCCCGTACCGCCGATCGTGGCCTGCGCCTTGCGCTGGTAGCCGTTGGTCTGGTTCGGGAGGTAGACGATCTCGGCGATGTCCGGGTACTGGCGGGCGATCTCCTTCGCCCGGCTGTAGAGCTGCTGCGGGTGCTTGTACCCGTCCACGAAGTCCGACTTGTAGGACGGGTTCGCCGTCAGCGGCGGCGGGGCGTCCTCCAACCAGTCGGAGACCTTGCCGGTGGTGACGCCACCGGTCGAGCTCGTGACCCGGATCTGGGTCGGCCGCGTGTCGAGCTTGAACAGGTTCCGGTGGAACATGTACTGCCCGGAGTCCACGAAGCGGCTCATCGTCCGGGCGAAGCCGAACGAGGTGCCCCGGCCCGAGTCGTTCTCCAGCTGCATCTCGACGACCGGGTCCGCCTGCTGTCCCTCGGTGGTGCGCGCCTCGACGTACAGGAAGCCCTGGCCCTTGGTGGTGAACCAGTCGGCGCGGGCGATCCGCACCGTCGCGTCGTGGCTCGCCGGCTGCGCCGTGCGGGCGGCAGCGTTGCCCTGGATGCCGCCGTCGGCCTCGTCACTCCAGACGAAGCCCGCGTCGTCGGCGAGGACCTCGACGCCCATCGTCGTCAGTTCGGTGATCTGCTCGGCGGTGACCACCGCCTCGCCCTCGATGCCGGTCGGCACCCGCTTGAGACCGTGTTCGAGGTCGAAGCCGGCGGCGACGACCTTGTCCAGCATGTCGGCGCCGGCCAGCCTGACGTGTACGCGGCGGACCTGGTCCCGGCTCTCCAGCTGGGATGGTGCGGAGCCGGCCGTGGCGGCCGACTGCGCGGGATCCGCGCCCGCCGGCCCGGTCGACACGAGGACGCCCGCCAACAGTGCGGGCAGCGCCACGAACGCGATGCGCCGTTGTCTGCGTCGCATTGTCCCCTCCTTCTCCTTGCGACAGGTGGATGATGTGCTCGCGACCATCCACAAAGAAGGGATGGTTGACGCTCGCGCACCCTGGGTCGGGGCACGGTGAGGGTTGGCGTAGCGAGGAGGTCCGGGAGGCCGTGCGCGAGTTGGCTGAGCGTATGCGGATCTTCGACGGCATCGGCTCGGATCAACGTAATTTGAGCATTACTTGAGGCACCGCACGACGCCGCAGCGCGCCCGGGGTGACGGGCTGTCGCGCGCCCTCGCCGACTCCCGTCGACCGGCCGTGGTTGATCCGGCACCGGCGGGGTAGCTGAACAGCATGCGACTTCCCACCCTGGTCAAGACCGCGGCGGCGGTCACCGTCACGGCCGCCGCCGGTACGGCGGTGAACGACACCTCCAACGGCTGGTACCGCCGACTGCGCAAGCCGAGCTGGCAGCCACCGCCCGTGGCGTTTCCGCTGGTCTGGACGCCGCTGTACGCGCTGATCGCGGTGGCGGGCGCCCGTGCCCTGGACCGCACCAGCGGAGCCGAGCGCGCCGCGTTCACCCGCGCCTACGCGCTCAACCTGGCGCTCAACTTCGGGTGGAGCGCGTTGTTCTTCAAGGCCCGCAGGCCCACCGTCGCGCTGGCCGAGATCGCCGCGCTCAACGCCTCCAACGTCGCGCTCATCCGCCGCGCCGCGCACGCCGACGCCGCCGCAGGTGCCGCACTGGCCCCGTACGTCGCGTGGACCCTCTTCGCCACAGTGCTCAACGGCGCCATCGTCCGCCTCAACAGCGACAGGTGACAGCTCAGTTTGTGTGACCTGGGCGGGTCTCAACCCATCTCCACGGTG
The DNA here is from genome assembly GCF_018070385.1 of Micromonospora sp. C97. NCBI lineage: Bacteria > Bacillati > Actinomycetota > Actinomycetes > Micromonosporales > Micromonosporaceae > Micromonospora > Micromonospora sp. C97. The sequence continues at coordinate 227,228 of NZ_JAGPXU010000004.1, read as the reverse complement.
TACGAGAATGTCCCGTGAAGGCGAGGTTGTGAGCGTGACCTATCACGCGTACCCGAACAGGACCGACCTGTCGGCGGTAGTGGACGCGGCCCGCCGCGGCGACCACGCCGCGATGGATGAGCTGGTCTCGCACTACCTACCCCTGGTGTACAACATCGTGGGCCGGGCGATGAGCCGTTCCGCGGACGTCGACGACGTGGTCCAGAACACGATGCTGAGCATCGTACGCGGGCTGGCGGGCGTACGCGATCCGCGGCTGTTCCGGTCCTGGCTGGTGGCCGTCACCATGAACGAGGTACGGGCGCACAAGCAGTACCGGCACACCACACCCACGGCGCCGGAGGACATCGACAACCTGGTCGTCCCGGGCTCCGACTTCGAGGACCTGACACTGACCCGGCTCCGCCTGTCCGATGAGCGCCGGGAGGTCGTGCTGGCCACACGGTGGCTGGATGACGACCACCGCCATTTGCTGTCCCTCTGGTGGCTGGTCGAGGCCGGTCACCTCTCCCGCGCCGACCTGGTCGACGCCCTGCGCCTCGACGCGCATCTCGTGACCGTCCGGGTGGGCCGGATGAAGGCGCAGCTGGACACCGCGCGGCTCGTCGTACGGGCCCTCACCGCCCGGCCCGGCTGCGCCGGCCTCATCGACACGGCCGCCGACTGGGACGGCCAGCCGGCTCCGGTGTGGCGCAAGCGGCTGGCACGGCACATCCGCGACTGCACGTACTGCCCGAACACCACCTCCGATCTGGTTCCCGCCGAGCGGCTGCTCGCCGGCCTCGCGCTCACGCCGGTCCCGGCCCGCCTCGCGTCGGACGTCTCCCACCAGGCCCAGCTCGTCGCCACCTCGCAGGGCGCCGCCTCGACAGGCGCGTACGCGAAGGCCGGACTGGCGCCCAAGGCCCGCCTCACGGCACTGTCGCTGCCCAAGACCCTGGTCGGCGCCGTCGCGGCCGTCGCCATGGTCGGAGGAGGCGGGCTCATCATCACCACCTACGCCGACCGGCCGACGAAGCAGCCGGCGAGCGTCACAGCCGCCGAACCCTCGGCGCAGGTCACCGACCCCGCCCCCGAGCCGACCGAACCCGCTGTCGAGTCGCCCTCCCCCACGGCGCCCGAACCCTCCCCGAGCGCCGCACGCCCGAGCCCCACCCCCAGCAGGTCGGCGACGCCGACGCGAACCCCGTCACCGACGCCGAACAGGCCGGCCAAGAAGTCGGCCGCCGCTCTGCCGGCCGGCGTGTCCGCCGCCGAACAACGCCTGCTGGTGCTGCTCAACGAACGACGCCGCGCGCTCGGGCTGACCGAGGTCAAGATGCGCACCAACGAGCAGAACCTCGCGGAGGACTGCGTGAAGCAGAACCTGGACGCGGGCACCTTCGAGCACTGCGGGCACGAGGTCCTGTTCGCGTCCTCGGGCAACTCCCCGCCCGAGCAGATCATCGAGGCGTGGTTCAACAGTCCCGGCCACAAGACGGCACTGACCTACGCCAGCTCCCGCTTCGCCGGCCCCGCCATCGTCTACAACGGCTCCCGCCAGATCGCCGCCATCAACATCGACTACTGAGGCTCTCCGGCCCGGCGACTGTCGTCGCCGGGCCGGCCCGCCTACGCTCCACCCCCGACAGGTGGCATCGGCCGCACGGACGCCTCGGCGGCCAGCCGCGCCGCCAACCGTTCATCGAGGTACGCGGCCACCCGCGCATCCTCGGCCGGGGCCAGCGTCGTCCGGCACAGGTACCGCGGCTGCTGGTCCGCGCAGTCCAGGCGGTACGCCTCCCGCATCCGAACGGCGTGCCTGATCGCCGTCCACGGCAACCGCAACGCCGCATGAGCGGTGTGCCACTCGATGGCCTCCGCAGTGAACACGTACCGCACCGGCGCGCTCAACTCGGCGTGACGTCGCAGGTACGCCGAGCCGTTGATCAGCCCCGCGATGCACCAGACCGCCCCGAACGGGACGCCGAACAGCCCGGCTAGGAGCCACCCGCCGTCGGCAGTGAACGTACCGAGGCTCGTGATCGACAACAGCAGACCCGAGATGACGAACAACCAGCTCATCCGCCGCAGATCCCGTCGCAACAACCGCGTGAACCGCACGTCGGGAGTGACGAGCAGGTCGAACCCGCCCTGGAAGCCTCCCTGGTTGAGCCTCACGTCGCTCACGCTTACCCCTCACCGTCGTCGATGCCAGCCGCGAAGAACCTAGACCCTGCCGGCGCGTTGCCGCAGCTGTGGCCGGGAATGAGGGTGACAGGCCGAGCATGGCCGCGGTGAGATGGGACCGTCACCGTACGCGACGGGTCATGGCGCGATGGAGCAGCCTCGATCCGACAGGCCGCGGGGAAAGGGACAGCTGTGCAACTGGTCGCGGGCGAACCGATGGAGTACCTGGGCGGTGACACGGTCGTCGAGGTGGACCATCCGGCAGTGCGGGCGTTAGCTGGTGAACTTCGCGCGGCGCACCCGGACGACGTCGACTTCACGCGGGCCGCCTTCGCATGGGTTCGTGACCGGATCGGGCACTCCGTGGACGCCCAGGATCCGCGGATCACCATCACCGCAGGCGAGGTGCTCAGCGCCGGCGTCGGCCTCTGCTATGCCAAGTCGCACCTGCTGGTGGCCGTGGCCCGGGCCTCCGGCGTCCCGGCCGGGTTGTGCTACCAACAGCTGACCGACGGGGGAAAGCCCTTCCTGCACGGCCTCGTTGCCGTCTACCTCGCGGGCCGCTGGCACCGCCAGGACCCGCGTGGCAACCGCACCGGCATCGACGCCCAGTTCCGGCTCGGGCGTGAGCAACTGGCCTACCCGATCACCGACGGCTCGACCGGCCTCGATCTTCCTGAAGTGCACGTGCGGCCCTCGCCCAATGTGATCGCAGCCCTGCGCGGTGCTCGAGACGCTCTTGAACTGTGCCGCACCGGGTTGCCCGCTACGCCCTGAGTCGGGACAGCGGACGCCGGGCACCCGCCGAGCCGCCATCCGCCGCAGCCGTACACGAAAAAGGCCCCGGCCCGGTGTGAACCACCAGGTCGGGGCCTTGATCGTTGGTGCGCCGCCAGGGACTCGAACCCCGAACCCGCGGATTAAGAGTCCGCTGCTCTGCCAGTTGAGCTAGCGGCGCTCGATCGGCAACGGGACGAGACGCTAGCACGCCAGGGTGCCGCTGGGAAAACAGGGACACCCGCCTCAGTGTCCGCGCGGGCTACCCGGTCAGGACCGCCGGGATCAGTGGCGAGAATCCGGCGGACCATGGCATTTTCGCCTCTCGTCGCCGACTGCGAGCTTTCCTAGGCTCCCTCTCGACACTCCTCAACTGGAACGGAAACGGGGCGGACCGTGCTGCGCTACGTCATGCCCGTGGTGATCGGGCTGGTCTACGTCGGGCTCAACTCCCTCGTCCCGGAGCCGCACCGGCGACGCCTGAACGCGCTCGTCGTCACCGGCGCCGGGGCCGCCTACATCAGCGGTGGCGGGTTCGGGCTGTGGGAGTTGCTCTTCTGCGCGCTGCTGCTGGTGGTGGGCTACGCCGGGCTCACCTCGTACACCTTCATCGGCGTCGGGTGGCTCCTGCACACGGTCTGGGACGTGCTGCACCACCGGCGCGGCACCCCGATCATCCCGTCACTGCATGACTCGTCCTTGGGCTGCGCGCTCTGCGATCCGGTCATCGCGCTCTGGTGCTTCGCCGGTGGCCTGTCGGTGAGAGACCTGTACGGCCGGGTCGCGCGGCGGGCGACCGATGCGCGGCCGTCGGTGACCGCACGGTCCTGACTGGTTGAATTCCGCCATGCACACAGTGGCCGTGCTCGCCCTCGACAGTGTCGTCCCGTTCGATCTGGCCACCCCGATGGAGGTCTTCCAGCGCACCCGCCTGCCGGACGGCCGCGCCGGCTACCGCGTTCTCGTCTGCGCCGCCACACCGACGGTCACCGCTGGGGCGTTCAGCATGGCGGTGCCGTGGGGCCTGGACGTGCTCGTCGACGCCGACACAGTCGTCGTGCCGGGCGTCTCCGACCCCGCCGCCGCGACGCCCGCAACGGTCCTCGACTCGCTGCGCGCCGCCGCCGCGAACGGTGCCCGGATCGCCTCGATCTGCGGTGGCGCGTTCACCCTCGCCGCCACCGGCCTGCTCGACGGGCAGCGCGCGACCACGCACTGGCTCGCCACCGACCGGCTCGCCGCCGAACATCCGCGGATCCAGGTCGACCCCAACGTGCTCTACGTGGACAACGGCCAGTTCCTGACCTCCGCGGGCGCCGCCGCCGGGCTCGACCTGTGCCTGCACCTGGTCCGCCGCGACCACGGCGCCGATGTCGCGGCCGCCACGGCGAGGTTGTCCGTCATGCCGCTGGAACGCGCGGGCGGGCAGGCGCAGTTCATCACGTACGAACCGCCCGCCGCCGACGGGGCGACACTGGAGCCGCTGCTGACCTGGATGCGCGACAACGCCCGGCGCGAGCTGACCCTCGCCGACATCGCCCGCCACGCCGGCTTGAGCACCCGGACGCTGAACCGGCACTTCCGCGACCAGACCGGCACCAGCCCGCTACGGTGGCTGCACCGGGTCCGCGTTCACCAGGCGCAGCATCTCCTGGAAACCACCGTCCATCCCGTCGACCGGGTGGCGACGCAGGTGGGTTTCGGCTCCACCACCGCCTTCCGGGACTGCTTCAAGCGCATCACCGGCACCAGCCCGCAGGCGTATCGGCGGAGCTTCCGGTGACCGCGACGCCCGGGCACCCGATGGGCAGGGATGACGCAGCCGCTGTGCAGCAGCCGGCCCGACGCCGAGCAGCGTCGGGCCAGCGCGAGAGCCCCCGAACCGTCACCAGGGCACCACACCTGCGTCCTCGAAGAATCCACCGGTGGGGCCTCCGTCGGGCAGTGTGGCCAGGCGGATGGCGGTCGCTGCGCCTTCCTGGGGAGTACGCACGCCACGGAAGCCGTTGAGGTCGGTGGCGACGAAGCCCGGGCAGGCGCAGTTGATGAGGATGTTCGTGTCCGCCAGTTCCCGGACGTACTGGAGGGTCACCGCATTCAGGAACGACTTCGAGGGCGCGTAGGCGACAGCGACCGGGCCTGTGGAGGTCTCACCACCGGGACCTGACTGTCGGGCCAGAGAACCGACGCTGCTGGACATGTTCACGATGCGCGGCGAGGCCGACCGACCGAGTAACGGCAGCATCGCGTTCGTCACCCGGATGACACCGATGACGTTGGTCTCCACCACCGCGCGGATGACGGCCGGATCGACGCTGCTCGGCTGCTGCGGCCCGCCACCGGTGATTCCGGCGTTGTTGACCAGGGCATCGAGGCGTCCGGCGCGTTCGGCGATCAGATCGGCTGCGGCGGCGACAGTGCGGTCGTCGGTGACATCCAACGGGACACCGAAGGCGTCGAGGCCGGCGTCCCGCAGTCGCGCCACCGCCGCGTCCCGCCGGGTCTGCTCACGCGCCCCGACACCCACGCTCCAGCCCAGCGCACACAGGCCTGCCGCGATCTCGTACCCGATGCCCTTGTTGGCCCCGGTGACCAGGGCGATCTTCTTGTCACTCATGTCTTCGACTCTGAATCGCGGCTGGCGAGCCGTCCAAGACCACCTGAGTCACGGGCGATACCCTCACGGTATCGCCGCACCTACGTACCCCACAGCTAGGCTCTACGGGTGGAGACACGAGAGCTGCGGTACTTCGTCGCCGTGGCCGAGGAGTTGCATTTCGGCCGAGCAGCGCAACGCCTGGGCATAGCCCAGCCTCCATTGTCGCGGGCGATCAGTCAGCTCGAACGCCGTCTGGGTGCCACCTTGTTGAGGCGTGACAGCCGGTCGGTGACCCTGACCGAAGCCGGTGCGGTCCTGCTGCACGAAGGACGAGCAGCGCTGGACGCTGTGGAAGCTGCCGAACATCGCACCCGCCGCGCAGCTCTCGCCGTTACCGGTCACCCTGGCGTCGTCCTGGCGACCAAGGCTGGAGCGTGCAACGAGTTGCTCGCGAAGCTGCTGAACGTATACGCCGCCGAACCTGGCTCGGTCGACGTCGACGTGGTGCTGTGTGGCCCCGGCGAACAGGAACGACTGTTGCGGACCGGCCGTGCCGATGTCGCGATCCTTCACCACCCGTTCGACGACCTCGGCGGATTCGACACCGAGGAGCTGTCCACCGAGGGCCAGGTCGCCATCCTCCCGGCCGGCCACCCCCTCACCACTCGCGGGAGTTTGCAGCTGAGCGAGGTGACCGAGCTGCCCGACCTGCCTCTACCGCGCTGGCCCGGGAATGATGGCACCTATCCCGACGGCCCAGGTCCTGAGGCACAGAGCCACTCACAGCTTCTGCAGCTCACCTCCCTTGGCCGGACCGTCTTGGTCGTGCCTGACTCCGCCCGATCCCAGCTGAACGATGATGTCGTCGCAGTGCCGATCGTGGACGCGCCGGACGTCACCACGGTCATCGCCTGGCCCCCGCACAGCCGTTCCCGAGCCGTCGCTGATCTTGTACGAGCCGCACTCCGCCTCTAGCGGCTGGATCGCACGTCGTACGCGAAAAAGGCCCTGACCGGCAGACATCCGCCAGGTCAGGGCCTTGCTCGTTGGTGCGCCGCCAGGGACTCGAACCCCGAACCCGCGGATTAAGAGTCCGCTGCTCTGCCAGTTGAGCTAGCGGCGCTCGTTCGGCAACGGAGAGAAGATTAGCACCCGGTCGAGCCGGGCTCCAATCCGGTTACCCGGCTCCCCCCTTCGGTCGAGCTTACCGGGCATATGGCTACAAAGGCACCCGCGTACGAAAGTCCGGGGCGTGGGTGGCGGCGCTGATACGGCACGATGTCCGCCAGGTACGCGAGAACAGAGGTGGGGATGGCACGGTTCACGCGAGCCGGGGCGGTGGTGGGCGCTCTGGCCCTGGCGGCGTCACTGGCACTGGCCGGGTGTGGCGGCGACGAGAAGAAGCCGGAATTCGTTGGTGGGGCGTCCTCGGACGCGAGCGCCGCCCCTGGTTCAGCCGCGCCCTCGGCGCCGAGCGCACCGAGCGGCCCGCCGCTCACACTGAGCCCCGCCGACGGCACGAAGAACCGGCCGGTCAGCACGGAGATCAGCGCGAAGCTCCCGGGTGGCGGGAAGGTGTCCGCGGTGACCCTGACGGCGGACGGTGGTGGCTCGGTCGAGGGCAAGCTGCGCACCGATGGTTCGTCCTGGGTGCCGTCCGCGCCGCTGAAGTGGGGCACCCGCTACACGGCCACGGTGACGGCGAGCGCGTCGGACGGCACGAGCAGCCAGGGCACCAGCAGCTTCACCACGATGGCCAAGCCGAAGTCGACGATCGGTTCGGGCCTCTACCTCTTCGACGACAAGAGCTACGGGGTGGCCATGCCCGTGGTCACCGAGTTCCACCCGGGCATCCCGAAGAAGGACCGCGCGGCGGTGCAGAAGCGGATGTTCGTCAAGACCGACCCGCCGCAGCCGGGCGCCTGGCACTGGGTCAGCAACGGCACGCAGGCCTACTACCGGGCCCCCGAGTACTGGAAACCCGGCACCACCATCACCGTGCGGATCGCCCTGGCCGGCATCCCGCTGAGCAACGGCCGGTACGGCGACATCGACCGCAAGGCCACCGCCAAGATCGGCCGGTCGTTCGAGATGAAGGTCGACAACGCCAACAAGAAGATGACGGTGTACGAGAACGGCGCGCCGGTGCGCACCATCCCGGTGAGCCTGGGCAAGAAGAGCACGCCGTCGTCGAGCGGCACGATGGTGGTGATGGAGAAGAAGGAAGCCACCGTCTTCGACACCCGGGACGACCCGGACCCGGCCAACCGCTACGTGACCGACATTCAGTTCGCCCAGCGGCTCACGTGGGGTGGCGAGTACATCCACGCCGCGCCGTGGTCGGAGCACGTGCAGGGCCGACGGAACGTCTCGCACGGCTGCGTGAACGTGTCGATGGCGAACGCCCGGTGGTTGTTCGACAAGACCCGGATCGGTGACCCGATCACGATCAAGGGGACCGAGCGCAGGATCGCCGCCGGCAACGGTTGGACGGCGTGGAGCCTGAGCTGGTCGGAGTTCATCAAGGGCAGCGCGTTGCCGGTGCCCAGTGGTGGAGCCGGTCCGGCGGTCTGAGGCGTCGGCTCGTTGCGCCGGCTCTGCCGTTGGCGGGGCCGGCGTACCCTTGCACTCCCGCCGTGCGAGGACGGCGCGGCGACCCGCGATCCCCGTTACGGAGACGAGCCAGACTCACGAAACGCCGAATAGTAGCAGAATTCGGGCACTATTGATGGCGTGTTTCGGTTCACCCTCGGCAACCGGGGCCGGCTCTGGCGCGTCAGTAGGAGACGATGGGGCAGCGACCACGACTGTGAGGGAATTCATGCGAGCTAGCCAGGACCAGCTGATCAGGCCCGGTGGGCGACGCCGCGTGTTCGCGGCGGTGCTTCTCGCCGTGGCGCTGGCCTTCACCTCCGCCTGCACCGACGGCGACAAGCCGTCCTCGTGGCACGGCGGTGGCGAGAACCCGGCGCCGAAGGCCACGGCGACGATCAGTGAGCCGGCGGCCGACGCCAAGGACGTGCCGGCGTCCACCGGCATCACGTTCACCACCAAGGACGCCGTGGAGACCGCTGTCGAGCTGAAGGACTCCGCCGGCAAGACGGTCGAGGGCACCCTCGCCAAGGACGGCACGTCGTGGCTGCCGGCCGGCGCGCTGGCATACGGCACGAGCTACACGGCGACGGTGACCGCCACCGGCGACGACGGGCGCCCGGCCACCGCGACCAGCACCTTCACCACCATGGCCAAACCCGGCAACCAGGTTCGGGTGAGCAGCTTCCTCGGTGACAACCAGGTGGTCGGGGTGGGCATGCCGCTGATCGTGAAGTTCAGCCGGAACATCCCGGAGGACTACCGCGACGACGTGCAGCGCCGGATGACAGTCACCTCGACCCCGGCGCAGGAGGGGATCTGGCACTGGGTCAGCCCCACCGAGATCCGCTACCGGCCGAAGGAGTTCTGGAAGCCCAACAGCACTGTCTCCTACCGGGTGCAGGCGGGTGGCCTGCCGATGGGTGCGGGTTGGTACGGCCGCGCCGACCTCTCGGTGGACATCAAGATCGGCGCGGCGGTGGTCATGACGGTCGACAACAAGACCAAGCGGATGACGGTGACCCGCAACGGCTCGGTGATCAAGACCATCCCGGTCAGCCTGGGCAAGAAGAGCACCCCGTCGTCCAGCGGCACCATGGTCGTGATCGAGAAGCTGCGCAAGACGGTCTTCGACACGTTCGAGGAGCTGGGCCCGGAGGAGGGCTACCGCACCAAGATTGACTTCGCGCAGCGCCTCACCTGGGGTGGTGAGTTCATCCACGCGGCACCCTGGTCCGAGGGGCAGCAGGGCAGCGTGAACGTGTCACACGGCTGCGTGAACGTGTCGATGGCCAACGGCGACTGGCTCTTCAAGAACACCCAGATCGGCGACCCGATCACCGTCAAGGGCACCGAGCGCAAGCTGCAGAACGGCAACGGCTGGACCGACTGGAACATGAGCTGGGACGAGTACGTCAAGGGCAGTGCCATTCCGTACGAGCCCCCGGCCGACCCGGACACCACCACCCCGAGCCCGGACGCGACGAGCACCCCGTCCGCCACGCCGACCGCCTGAGCCACCCGAGCAAAAGCCCCCTCTGCGGAGGGGGCTTTTGCGTGGCTGCCCCTGCCTGACCCCAAAAACGACTCAGGCCCCCTCCGAAGAGGGGGCCTGAGCGGTGAAACCAGTGGGGTGACTGATGGGAATTGAACCCACGACAACCGGGACCACAACCCGGTGCTCTGCCAACTGAGCTACAGCCACCATGCCGCCGTCGCCCGGTCGATCGCTCCGGGCGGGGTGCGGACCAATAATAGCCACACCACAGCCAGGCACGTCCAGCGGGTTGCCGGTCGGCGCGGCCGGGGTCAGAGTTCGGCGGCGATGGCCTTGGCGGTCTCGACATCCGGGCCGGGCAGCGGGACGAAGACGGTGCGCCGGTAGTACTCCAACTCCCGGATGCTCTCCCGGATGTCGGCCAGCGCCCGGTGCGCGAGACCCTTCTGCGGCTGGCCGAAGTACACCCGGGGGTACCAGCGACGGCAGAGTTCCTTGATCGACGACACGTCGATCATCCGGTAGTGCAGGTGCGCGTCGAGGCGGGGCATGTCCCGGGCGATGAAGCCCCGGTCGGTGGCGATCGAGTTGCCACACAGCGGGGCGGTACGCGGGTCCTTCACGAAGCCGCGGACGTACTCCAGGACCAGGTCCTCGGCTTCGGCGAGAGTGACCGCCGAGCGGCGGACCTCTTCGGTGAGGCCGGACTTGGCGTGCATCGTCTGCACGATCTCCGGCATCCCCTCCAGCGCCGCTTCGTCGGCGTGGATCACCACGTCGACACCGTCACCCAGCACGTTGAGGTCGGGATCGGTGACCAGTGCCGCAACCTCGATCAGTTTGTCCCTGCCGAGGTCCAACCCGGTCATCTCACAGTCGATCCAGACGAGGAGATCAGCCACCGGGACAGCCTACGCGCAGCCCACGCCCTGTGGCTGCGCGCTCTCGGCGGACCGGACCGCTAGGGTTTCGGGGTGCCAGCAGAACCCGTCGCACCGCCCGCCGTCACCGAAGACGATCCCGGCGGTCGTACGGTCCGTCGCCTGGTCGCCGTGGTGGCGCTCAGCGCCGTGCTGCCAGCGCTCTACCTGCCCGGCCTCGTGCACGACTTCTTCGATCTCAAGATCTACATGTCCGCGATGGACTGGTGGCGGGTCGGCCACCCGCTCTACGACTACGTGCAACCCGACCGGGTGCAGGGCGAGCTGTACTTCACCTACCCGCCCTTCAGTGCGCTGCTGCTGTGGCCGTTCGGTCTGCTGCGGCTCGGCGCGACCGTGGCGATCTTCACGGCGTTGACAGTGTTGGCAGTGGTGCTGACCACCCGGTGGCTGGTGATGCCGGTGATCGACCGACACGGCCTGCCCCGAACGTTCACGCTGGTCACCGCCGTCCTGCTGGTGCTGGCGGTGGAGGGCATCCGGGAGACGATCACCTTCGGCCAGATCAACATGTTGCTGGTCGTGTTGATCCTGGCCGATCTGCTGTTCGCGGTACCGCGGGCGCGACGCTGGGCCGGGGTGGGCGTGGGGCTGGCGACGGCGCTCAAGATCTTCCCCGGCATCTTCATCGTGTACCTGCTGGTCACCCGCCGGTGGCGGGCCGCCGCGGTGGCGAGCGCGACCGCGGCGGCGGCGACGCTGCTGGCGGCGGCGATCGCCCCGCGCGACTCGTGGCGGTTCTGGACCCACGAGCTGTGGACCACCGAGCGGGTGGGGCGCACCGACATCGTCGGCAACCAGTCGCTGTTCGGCCTGCTCAGCCGGTTCACCGCCCCGGAGAAGCCGGACCGGCTGCTCTGGCTGCTGCTGGTCGCCGTGGTCGCCGGCTACGGGCTGTGGCGGGCCGCCCGCGCCGCGCGGGCCGGTGACCCGTTGACGGGCCTGACGTTGACCGGGTTGGTCGGTTCCCTGGCGAGCCCGATCACCTGGACCCACCACATCTACTGGTTCGTGCCGGCGGTGGTGCTGCTCGCCGACGCGGCGTTGAGCGCCAACCGCCCCGACGAGGCACGCCGACGTCGGTGGCTGGCCGCCCTCGCGGTGGGCATCACCGCCCTGACGATCTATGGCGTGGTGACGTTCCAGGCCTGGGGTGTGGCGCCGGTCCGCACCCGTGACCCGTTGGACTTCCTCCTGCAGAACACGTACGTGCTGCTCAGTCTGCTGCTGCTGGTCGCGCTGCCGGTGCGGTCGAGGCTGCGTGCGGAAAATCGCACCAATTGGACAGACCTCCCGAGTAGCCATGATCGGCGCTAACCTGTCCTCATCTACCTCAAGCGTCGCTCGGGTAGCACCGATCCCCCGGTGAGAGTGGCCCTCCGCGTCGGCAGCGCGGAGGGCCACTCGCCGTTCCACCCACCGCCGGGCGGCCCGCTCGCCAAGATCGTCAGCGGCCAGGCCGCCACCCGCAGGGCAAGGCCACCCGGCGAGGCCCGGCCACCAGCAGGCCGTCAGCTGGCGGGCCCGGCGCCACCAGCAGGGCCGTCAGCCGGTGGGGCCACCACCGGTCGGGCCGTGGGCTCGTCCGTGTCGGCCGGCGGCCAGGCGAGGCTCAGCGTCACCTCCGGCGGACGGGGCAGCCGTACCGGCTCGTCAAGGTCGGCGAGGGTGGCCGGGCGGGCACCGATCGCCGACCGGGACCGCTCCGCCGCCCCGGCACCGACCGGGGTGAGCTGACGTACCGCCAACGGCTCGGTCGGCTCCGGCTTCCGGGGGCCCAGGCCACTGAGCGACGTGACCCCGAGGCGACCGGCGAGCACCGGCACCTGGTCCGGCTCGACCACGAAGATCACCTCACGCGGGCGCAGCGGTCGCAGCAGGATCAGCACCGCGCCCACCACCAGCAGCACGCCGACCGCCAGCAGACCCCAGGCGGTCGGACCGGTCCACCCGACCTGCAACTCCGCGCGCAGGTCCAGGGCCAGGTCGGCACCGCCGTCGGGGCGCATCACCACCAGGCTCATGGGCTCGTCGGCGAGGTCGTCCGCGCTCCACTCCAGCGAGCCGATTCCCTCGCGTACCCAGAAGGGCCGACCCAGCGGCGTGACCAGCCCGTCGGCCGTCGCGGCGCCCGGCGGGTCGGTGCGCGGGGTGTCGATGGCCGGTCCGGCCGGGTCGAGCCGGACCGGCAGCGGCCCCCGGGCCAACGCCACCCGGCGGACCGTGGCGTGCGGCACCGCCGCCAGCCAGCCACGCACCTCGGCGGTGGGCGCCAGCCCGACGAACGCCGGCCCGCCAGTGGTGCGGGCGTCCAGGTGCAGCCGGGCCTGCGCGGTACGCGCGAAGGGCGCCTCCTGTCGCAGCAGCCGGTCGAGGTCGGTGACCACCACCGCGTGACCGGGCGTGCGGACCGTTTCGAAGCGGGCGGTGAAGACCCCACCGGGGTCGGCGTGTCGGGTCACCAGCCACAGCCCGCCACCGGCGAACAGCGCCGGAATTCCCACAACCAACAGCAGCATCCCGGCGATCGCCCGCACGAACCGCATCCGCACCGTCCCCCTCCGTAGCCAAATACCCGGCCGACCTTACCGACGCAGCCCGCCTGATCAGGGGATATCCACGGCACGGCCGACACCGACTGCGGAAAGCACGCTGGCCCGCCGGATGATCCGGCGGGCCAGCGGATGAGACAGGGTCAGGCCTTGGCGACCGGCTCCCGGCGGGTCCGCGTGAACGCCAGCCCACCCAGCACCAGGCCGGCGAGGCCGGCGGCGAGACCGGCCACACCGAGGCCGACAGCGAGCCCGTTGCCGTCGTCGTCATCGTCGTCGTCGGGCGACGCGACGGCGGCGCTCGGCGCGGCCGAACCCGACGGCGCGGCCGCGGCGGCCAGGGTGAGCACCGGAGCCGGGTGCTCCGGCTCCTCGGCACCCGCCGCCACCGGTTCGTCGATCCAGCGCGAGATGTTGCCGTCCGAGTAGGTCTGCAGGGTCTTGAAGATCATCGTGTCGACCTGCGGCAACGGCCCCAGCGACACCGGGAACTCCTGGAACTGCCCCGGCTTGACCCCCGCGTCACCGGTAGCCGTCCAGGTGATCTTGGAGACCGCCTCGGTGAGCTGACTGCCGTGCACCTCGATCGGCGGGTCCACCTTGCGCTTCTCCGTGGCGACCGTCCAGCCGGGCACCGGCATCGTCGACACCGAGCCGACCGGGGCGTTTTCCGGCAACACGACCTCCAGCTTGGTGGTCGACGCGGTGTCGCTCTCGTTCGGCACCCGGAACGCCACCCGGGCGTAGCCACCCTGGGTCGCCTCCTTCGGGTTCACCGTGACGTGCGCGGACGCCGGCCCGGCGAAGCCGAGCACAGCGGTGGCGGCGGCGGTGAACGCCAGGGCGGCAGCGGCGGTTGCGGTGCGCCGGAATCGGGTCATGGGTTTCGCGAACCTCTCTAACGGATGGGCACGGTGGCGGTCACCGTGGCCTGGTCGATGTCGGTCGTTCGGGCGGTGATCTTCAGTTGCCACTCGCCGGAGGTCGGCATGCTGATGTCGCCGTAGGCGTGACTGTCCGTCAACCGCAGCAACGGCACCTCGATCGGCTCGATCCCGGCCGAGGGCAGCGCGACTGTCGCCTTCCACTCCGCTACCAGCAGCGGCTGGTTGTTCTTGTCGTACGCGTACAGGTGCACCGAGTTGTTGCCCCGCTCGGCCGGGCTCACCTCGACCTCCACCGCCAACAAGGGGCTGGACAGCCTGGTGCTGAAGAAGCCGGACTCGGACCCGGCGGACGGGCCCGCCACGGCGGTGCGGGCGGGCGTGGTCTGCACGAGCGTGGCGGACACCGCCAGCACCACCACGGTGACTGCCAACTCCACCAGGACCGCCCGGCGCACCGGCACCGGGCGCTGCGCGGCGACCCGGCTGCGCACCAGGTGCCGGGAGTACGCGGCCACGGCGATGACAATCGCGAACAGCCCGATCTTGGCGAGCAGCAGACGCCCGTACGTGGTGTCGATCAGCGCCCGCGGGGTGGCCACCTCGATCAGCGCCTGGACGGTGCCGGCGAGCAGCAGCGCCGAGACGGCGAGCGCCGCCCAGCGCGACCAGATCGGCAGGATCGCGCCCAGCTCCCGTTCGTCGGCCTGACGCAGCAGGAAGACGGCGAGCATCAGCAGACCGCCCAGCCAGACCGCCATGCTGCCCAGGTGGACCGCGTCGACCACCACCGACACCGCCGGCGCCGGGGAGGCCGCCGGGTGCCCGGCCAGCGGCCAGGTCAGCAGGGCGGCACCGCCGAGCACGGCCAGGATGATCGCGTCCGCCCGGCCGGCGGGCCGGGCCAGCAGCGGGCGGAGCAGGAAGACCGACGCCGCCAGCAGGCCGAGCCGGACCAGATGGGCGGCGCCGAAGGCGCTGCCGAAGACACTGCCGAACCCCTCACCGGTGACGTCGAAGAGACCACCACCGGCGGTGTACGGCACCTGCAACCACAGGTCGGCGAGGGTGGCGAAGGCCACCAGACCGAGGCCGGTCCAGGCCAGCCGGGTCGGCCCCCGCCGGGAGAGCCGGCGCGGCCAGAGCGCGGCGAGCACCAACGCCGGCCCGACCAGCAGCACCAGACCCGCGTAGCCGAGGAAACGGGCCACCTTCACCGCCGTCCCCACCACCGGGTTGGCGCGGCTGTCAGTACCGGAGTCGACGGGCGGGGTCGAGGCGGCGCCGACCGAGTAGGTGAACGCCCCGGAGACCGGGTGACTGTCGGCGGAGATCACCCGGAAGCTGACCAGGTAGGTGCCGCGCGCGCCGCCCGGGTCCACCGGGATGGTCACCACGCCGCCGGTGAACGACGGTTCGCCCCGGTCGGCCCGGGACCCGTCCGGCGCGATGACCCGGATCTTGCCGGGCACCTTGCGGACCGACTCACTGAACGTGAGGACCACCTCGGACGGCCCGCTCGGCACGATGGATGAGGCAGCCGGACTGCTGCTCTGCAGCACCGCGTGGGCGCTGGCGGAGGTGGCTGGCGCGATCAACAAGGCGACGACGGTGACCAGGAGGCCGGCGGCGGCGGCCAGCCGGCCGGCCCAGCGGCGGGGGGCGACAGTCATGCCGGCCATGGTCGCCGATCGGTGTCCGGTTCGGCGACCCGAGGGGGGTCGTCGCGTCGGAGATCGCACGTCATGAACGGGTAGTCGGCCCGCGTTGGGAAAAAGTTCCCGACGTGGCGCAGACCATCAAGGGTCGAACGACCCTGACGCGTCGCCGAGTGCCGCGTAACCTGGTGTGTCGTGATCCCTGTCCCGCGTGACTCCGGTGCCGCCGGTCCGGCGGAGCCGGTCGACGACGTCGCCCGGGACCCGGCAACCGGCTGGGCGTTGACCGCCCGCGACGGTGACCCCACCGCCCAGGCGGCGTTCGTCCGGCTGACCCAGGCCGACGTCTGGCGGTTCACCGCCGCCCTCGTCGACCCGGACAGCGCCGACGACCTGACCCAGGAGACCTACCTGCGGGCGTTT
The DNA here is from genome assembly GCF_018070385.1 of Micromonospora sp. C97. Taxonomy (NCBI): domain Bacteria; kingdom Bacillati; phylum Actinomycetota; class Actinomycetes; order Micromonosporales; family Micromonosporaceae; genus Micromonospora; species Micromonospora sp. C97. The sequence continues at coordinate 211,135 of NZ_JAGPXU010000004.1, read as the reverse complement.
CGGGCGCTGCCCGCGTTCGAGGGCCGCTCCAGCGCCCGCACCTGGCTGCTCGGCATCGCCCGGCGGGCCTGCGCCGACCACCTGCGCACTGTCATCCGGCGTCGGCGGCTCGACGAGCGCCTGACGGCGAACGCGTACACCGACCGACCGCACCCGGACCCGGCCGGCCAGCTCGGCGCCGCCGACCTGGTCCGCCGCCTCGGCCCCGAGCGGCGCTCCGCGTTCGTGCTCACCCAACTGCTCGGCCTGTCGTACGCGGAGGCCGCCGCCGTCGAAGGGGTGCCGGTGGGCACCATCCGTTCCCGGGTCGCCCGGGCCCGCGACGACCTGGTCGAGGCGGTCGGCGACGCCCTGACCGGCTGACAGTGGAACTTCCGGCGCGGACGGGACGACAAATGAGCGTGACACCTTCCACCCGGGGCGGCCGGTGGCCAGTGGTCCGCCCCTGGCTCGGCATCGCCGCCCGACTCGGCCTCGCCGCCGTCTGGTTGATCGCCGGCGCGTCGAAGGTCAGCGATCTCGCCGCCTCCGGACGGGCGGTCAACGCCTACCAGGTGCTGCCGTACGACGTGGCAACAGTGATCGGCGCGGCCCTGCCCTTCGTCGAGCTGGCACTGGGCGTGCTGCTACTGCTCGGGCTGGCCACCCGGCTCGTCGCCGGGGTCTCCGCCGCGCTGCTGGTGGTCTTCATCGCGGGGATCGCCTCGGCCTGGTCGCGGGGGCTGGCCATCGACTGCGGCTGCTTCGGCAGCGGCGGGCAACTGGCGGCCGGGCAGGCACCCAGTTACCTCCCGGAGATCCTCCGGGACCTGGGATTCTTGGTTCTAGCCGGATTTCTGCTGATCTGGCCACGTACGCCGGTATCGGTGGACAGGTGGTTGTCCGGCGGACCCGTTGTGGAGGACGAGGATGAGTAGTCGCAAGGGGCAGCGGGACGCCGCCCGGGTGGTCCGCGAGCAACTGGCCCGCGAACGGCGGCGCCGCCGCACGATCTGGGTCTCCGCCGCCGCGGTCGTCGTCCTGGTCATCGCCGGCGTCGTCGGCTGGGCCGTCTGGTCCAGCCAGCGCTCCGACGACTTCACCACCCCGCCCGGCGCCAACAGCGCCGGCACGGGCATCGTCACCGGCAACGGCCCGGTCACCGTCGACGTCTACGAGGACTTTCTCTGCCCGGCCTGCAAGCAGTTCGAGCAGACCAGCGGGTCGACGCTCGAACAACTGGTGGCCGAGAACAAGGCAACTGTCGTCTACCACCCGGTCGCGTACCTCAACCGCTTCTCCACCACCGAGTACTCCACCCGCTCCTCGGCCGCCTCCGGCTGCGCCGCGGCCGGCGGCAAGTACCACGAGTACGCCAAGGCGCTCTTCGCCCAACAGCCACCCGAGGGCAGCGCCGGGCTCACCGACGACCAGCTGATCGACATCGGCACCAGCGTGGGCCTCGACCGGGGCTCCTTCGGCACCTGCGTGAAGGACCAGACGTACCGGACGTGGACCGAACACGTCACCGACGACGCCAGCCGGAACAACGTCACCGGCACGCCGACCGTCAGGGTCAACGGTCAAGCCGTCGAGAACCCCACCCCGGACGCGCTCACCGCAGCCGTGGCGGCGGCCGGCAAGTGATCCGTACCCTGCTGGGCCGCGCCGGCCTGGTCGCGGCCGCGGCCGGCCTCGCGACAGTGATCAGCGCGGCGCCCGCCGCCGCGCACGGCGCGGACGCCCCGGACGGCACCGACTACCGCACCCGGACCACCGGCGTCGCACCGGCGCGGCCAGGACTTGAGGTACGCGTCATCGAGGCGGGTGCCCGACTGGAGCTGACCAACCACACCGGCCGCACCATCGAGGTCATCGGCTACTCCGGCGAGCCGTACCTGCGCGTCGGCCCGGACGGGGTCTTCGAGAACAGCCGCTCCCCCGCCACGTACCTCAACAGCACCATCACCGGGGAGACCGCGCTCCCGGCCGAGGCCGACCCGGCCGCCGCACCGGTCTGGCGGCGGATCGCCGACGGCACCACGGCACGATGGCACGACCAGCGCGCGCTGTGGCAGGAGTCCGCTCCACCGGCCGCCGTCCGCGCCGCACCGGAGCGCGAACACCGGGTCCGGAACTGGAGCATCCCGCTGCGCGACGGCACCGACCCGGTGGCGATCGGCGGCACGCTGGACTGGGTGCCGCCACCGGACGCGTACACCTGGTGGGCGGTGACCATCGTGGGGCTGCTCGCGGTGGGCGCGCTCGGCCTGCTCCCCGCCGCCGGCCCGGCCGGCGCCCGCGCGCTGTCCGCGCTGGGCGTGCTGCTGATGGTCGGCGGCGCGCTGGCCGTCGGCTACCCGGTGGGACGCGAGTTGGACGCCGGCGCCCAGGGCGTCGGTGGCGTGCTGGTCGGGCTGCTGTCCGGGCAGATCTGGTCCCTGCTCACCGGCCTCGGCGCGATAGCCGCCGGCTGGTACGCGCTACGCCGCCGCCCGGCCGCCGACTTCGTGGTCGCGCTCGCCGGGGCCTGCCTGGCGCTCTTCGCCGGAGCGGCGAACGCCGCCGTGTTCGCCCGCGCCATCGCCCCGGTGCCCTGGCCGCCGACGACCGCCCGCGTGCTGGTGGCGCTCTTCCTGATCACCGGCGCCGGCGCGACAGCCGCCGGCATCCTGCGCCTGCACGCCGCCTCCCGCAGCACTGCGGCCGCACCACGGGTCGAGCCCGCCGAGAGTGGGTCTACGGCTGCGGGGTGAACCCGTAGGGCAGTTCCAGGCGGTGCCGTGCCAGCAGGGTGGGGTCGTTGAGCAGGGTGTTGGTGGGGGCGTCGGCGACGATCCGGCCGCCGTCCAGGATCACCGAACGCTCACACAGCTCCGCCGCGTACGGCAGGTCGTGCGTGACCATCAGCAGGGTCACCGGCAGACCGCGCAGGATCTCGGCCAGCTCACGACGGGCCGCCGGGTCCAGGTTCGACGACGGCTCGTCGAGCACCAGGATCTCCGGGTGCATGGCGAGCACCGTGGCCACCGCCACCCGGCGGCGCTGCCCGAACGACAGGTGCTGCGGGGCCCGGTCCCGGTGCTCACCCATCCCCACCGCGGCGAGCGCCTCGTCCACCCGGGCGGCCAACTCGGCCCCCCGCAGACCCAGGTTCGCCGGCCCGAACGCCACGTCCTCCGCCACCGTGGGCAGGAACAACTGGTCGTCCGGGTCCTGGAAGACGATGCCCACCCGGCGACGCACCTCGGCCAGGGTGGCCCGGTCCGGTGTGACAGTCAGCCCGCCGACGCTCACGCTCCCCTCGGTCGGGCTGAGGATGCCGTTGAGGTGCAGCACCAGCGTGGTCTTGCCGGCGCCGTTGGGCCCGAGCAGCGCCACCCGGTCGCCGCGCGGCACGACCAGGTCAACCCCCTGCAGGGCGACGTGCCCGTCCGGGTACGCGTAGCGAACACCCCGAACGTCGAGCGAGACAGCGGTCTGCACGACACCGATCATGACAGGACGACGGCGGTGGCGGCGATGGAGGCCGCCACCACCGGCACGGTAGCCGCGACCAGCCACTGACCGGCGCTCGCCGCACCCTCGCCCTGCCACACGGCCGGCATCCGCCCGGTGTAACCCCGGGACAGCATCGCCAGATAGACCCGCTCGCCGCGCTCGAAGGCGCGCAGGAACAACGCCCCGATCCCGGCGGCGAAGCCACGCAGCTGCCACAGGAAGCGCGGGTCGTCGCCCCGGGAGATCCGGGCCACCCGCATCCGCCGGGCCTCGCCCACCAGCACGTCCAGGTAGCGCAGCATGAACGTGGCGATCTGGGTGAGCACCTGCGGGCAGTGCAGCCGGTCCAGCCCCACGATCAGATCCCGGGTGGTGGTGGTCGCGGCGAGCAGGAGCGAGGCGAGCACCCCCAGGGTGCCCTTGGCCAGAATGTTCCACGCGCCGTGCAGCCCGTCCTCGGACAGCCGCAGACCCAGCACCTCGATCCGGTCGCCGCTGCCGAGGAACGGCAGGGCGACGGCGAACAGCACGAACGGCAGCTCGATCAACGCTCGGCTGAGCAACCACCGTGGCCCCACCCGGGCCAGCGCCGCCACCACGGCCACCAGCACCGCGTACGCGCCGAAGGCCCAGAACGCCTCGCGCGGGGTGGCCACCACGGCGATGGTGAAGACCACCATCGCCACGATCTTGACCTCGGGCGGGAGCCGGTGCACCGGCGAGTCCGACTCGCGGTACAGCACGTGCCCGTGACCGGCACCCATCCGCGTACCCCTGCTCAGCTGGCCGTGCCGGCGCGCGACGCCGCCGCGTCACCGTCGGTGGGCGTGGGCACCGTCGCGTCATCGCCGGTGGCCGTGGGCGTCGGCGCGGCACCGTCGGTCGGCGTGGTGCCCCGGCGGCGGAGCAGCCAGAACCCGCCGGCGCCGATCGCGAAGGTCACCAGCACACCGAGCACCCCGGACAGGCCGGTGGAGACGAAACTGTTCTGCACACCGCGGACGGCGTAGTCGGCGAGCGGGCTGTCGGCCAACTCGTGGTCGCGGGCCTGCTGCGCCGGGCAGCTCCCGCCGACGATGTTGTCGTCGGCGTCGACGGTGCAGCCCTTGAGCAGTGACGAGTCCAACCCGTCCGGGTGCGACGAGGCGTAGTTGCTGACCACACCAGCGAGCAGCAGGGCGACCAGCAGGCCGCCGGCCAGGAAGGCCCAGGAGCGGTTCTTCATCGGACACCTCCGGCGACCGGGACGACGGGGACGGCGGGCGTACGCAGGGAACGCAGCGCGTACACCAGGTCGGGGCGCACCTTCGCGACGGTGAGCACGGTGGTCGCCGTGATCAGGCCCTCGCCGATGCCGATGAGCAGGTGGACGCCGGCCATCGTGCCGGCCAGCCCGGCCAGGTTGCCGCCCAGGTCGGTGGTGCCGCCGAGCCAGTACTGCAGGACGAAGCCCTGCGAGGCGACGACCACGCTGAGCATCGCGGCGACGAACGCGGTCACGGCCAGGCCGGCCCGCGTGCGGGGCAGCACCCGCAACAGCAGCGCGATCAGCGCGTACGCAGCGGCAGTGCCGAGCAACGCCATGTTCGTGATGTTGAGGCCGAGCATCGCCACGCCGCCGTCGCCGAAGATCAGCGCCTGCACGACGAGCACCACTGCCACACAGAGCGCACCGACCCACGGGCCGACCAGCATGGCGGCGAGCGCGCCACCGAGCAGGTGCCCGCTGACACCGGCCGTGAAGATCGGGAAGTTGAGCATCTGGACGGCGAAGATGAACGCCGCCACCAGGCCGGCCATCGGGGCCAGTCGGTCGTCCAGGTCCCGTCGACCACGCAGAACGCAGACGGTGAGCGCGGCCAGAGCGAGCGCAGCGAAGACCGCTGCCACGGGACCGTCGATGATCCCGTTCGAGATGTGCATCGCCAGTGTCTCCACGCGACCTCCCACGCCTGAGCGGACCCGACCGGGCCGGCATGGGTCAGCCTATTTCCCAAGCCTCGTTGTTGCCAGACTCTGGCAACAAGGCATGGGCTTGATCACCTTTCCAGGTCAGGCTTTCCCGACCGCCTGCTGCTGGTCGCCGGCGCGGCACCCCCCGGCACGGCGGTAGGGTCGGGGCCATGACCGCGCCCGACCGCCTCTCCCCCGGTGACCCCGCCCCCGAGTTCACCCTCGGCACCGACACCGGCGACCAGCTCTCCCTCAGCGACCTGCGAGGCCGCAAGGTCGTCCTGTACGCCTACCCGGCCGCGATGACCCCCGGCTGCACCAAGCAGGCCTGCGACTTCCGCGACTCGCTCGCCTCCCTCCAGGCCGCCGGCTACGAGGTCATCGGCCTCTCCCCGGACAAGCCGGAGAAGCTGGCGAAGTTCCGCGAGCGCGACGCGATCCCCTTCCCGCTGGTGTCGGACCCGGACAAGGCGGTGCTGATCGCCTACGGCGCGTACGGCGAGAAGCAGCTGTACGGCAAGACCGTCACCGGCGTGATCCGCTCGACCTTCGTGATCGACGCCGACGGCAAGATCGAACGCGCGCTCTACAACGTCAAGGCCACCGGGCACGTCGCCAAACTCCGCCGCGACCTCGGCCTGGACTGACCTGTCGTACCGGTTCGCTACGGTCCGTCAGTGGTCCGATACAAGTACACGCCCGAAGCACTGGCCGCCGCTGCCGCCGCCGCCCGCAACATCACCGAGGTGATGCGGCTGCTCGGCGTACGCGTCAGCGGCGGCTCGCACGCGCACATCAGCCGGCAGCTCAAGCGGTTCGGCATCGACACGTCACACTTCACCGGTCAGGCACACAATCGAGGCGTGCGGTGGCGACGGGTGTCCCCGACGGAACTGCTGGTGGTGCTGCCGCCCGACTCTCGGCGAATCCCGGGAGTCCGCCTCAAACGCGCCCTGGCAACAATCGGCCTACCCGAGACCTGCGAGGTGTGTGGCACGGGGTCAACGTGGCAAGGCGCCAAACTGACGCTGCACGTCGACCACATCAATGGCGATTTTCTCGACAACCGACCACGCAACCTCCGTCTGCTCTGCCCTAATTGCCACAGCCAGACCTCCACCTACGCAGGTCAGCGACGGCCTGCGGTCGTTGCGCCCGAGGTGGTCTACGATCCTGATGCGGTTACTCCCACCGGCTTCCCACTGGGCAGGCGACTGCCGCGCCGGATGGAGTGGCCGTGGACGCTGGTGGAGTTCAGCTTCAAGGGGCCGTAGCCCAACGGCAGGAGGCATGCGGTTTAGGTCCGCACCAGTGCGGGTTCGAATCCCGTCGGCCCCACATCGCCATTGAATGACGACGGATCCTGGCTCGGTCAGAGCCAGGACTGTTGTTGGGCGCGTCACTGTCGTGGGTCGCGGGCCTGGTCATCGGGTCAGGATGGCGGGCGTGAGTCTGCGCTTCGTCCTCGACCCCGACCTGACCCCGCAGCTGCGCGCCGAGATCGTCGACCTCTGGGTGGACGTCAGCAACGCCGGCGGCGCCGTCGGTTTCGTGCCACCGGTCAGCACCGCCGACGTGCACGTCATCTCCGAGCCGACCTTCGCGGGCATCACCGACGGGCCGGATCGGCTGCTGGTCGGCTACGCCGGTGACCGGCTGGCGGCGATGCTGATCTTCGGTGACAACCGGTTCGCGCTCAAGACGCACTGGTGTGTGGTGAAGCGGGTGATGGTCCACCCGGACACCCAGGGCGCCGGCTACGGCGCGGCGCTCATGACGGAGGCGGCCCGGTTGGGCAGGGCGTTCGGCCACGAGGCGCTGCACGTCACGGTGCGCGACGGGCTGGGGTTGGACAGGTTCTACGCCGGCCTCGGGTATCGGGAGATCGGCCGTCTGCCGGGCGCGTTGCGGGTGGCCCCCGATGACGACCGGGACGAGATCCTGATGTGGCTCGATCTGGCTGTGGCCGACTGAGTGGTCAGCCGGCGCACCGACGGGCGTTCGCCTGGGCCGAACTGGTGGTCGACGTGGCGGTGGCCGGCGCGCTCGCCTTCGCGACCTCGACCGGGCGACGGGTCGGCGTCGGCGTGGCGGCGGGTCGGTTGCCCGGCGGTCGGGTCGACGCGGCGGGACGCCGGGTGGCCGCCGCCGCGCCGCCGGGTGCGTACATCCGGACCGTGCTGTTCTGCACCTGGCCCGGGGCCATCCGGATGCCGCCGACGGTGACCCGGTTGCCGTACACGTCGCTGACCCGGAGGGTGAACGGACCCGGCCCGACGCCGGAGGCGATCAACCAGTAGTTGTAGTCCTGCCGTGCGGCCGGCTGCCAGGGGTCGCTGTCTCTCTGCCGGACCTCGACGGACCGCAGCGGGTTGCCGTGGTTGCCGACCCGGACGGCGAACCACCACTGCGACGCGCCCTCCTTGATCCGGAAGGTGAGTGGTCCGGGCAGCGGGGGGTTGACGACCGCGCGGTAGGTGACCGGAACGACGCCCTGGACCGGGTCGGCGATCCGGGCGAACGCCTCACGGGACAGGTCGAGGTGGCCGGGCTGGCACTCCGGGCACTGGTCCATGATGAGCACCCGGACGGTGCCCTTCGGGCCGACGACGTCGAGGAATCCGCCGCAGGCGGCACCGACGGAGTATTCCGTCGGCCCGAGCGCGACGTAGAGCCGGTTGGCCGGGGCGGACGGGTTCGAGCAGTTGCCGCCGGCTCCCTTGGAGTCGTAGAAGGTCGCCTTTCCGGTGTGCGTGGCGTTGCCGGTGGGTGGCGCGGCGGCGAGCGTCCGGCCGGCGGCGCAGGCCGGGGTGGATCCGGAGCGTAAGGCGAGGGTGAGCCCGAGCGTCGCCGCGAGGACGGTGACGCCGGTGGCGACCAGCCAGGGCTTCGCGCCGGACGACGGTGCCGGCCGGTCCGTTGGGGGATGGTCCAGGTCGATGGTGATGTCGACAACGCTTCCGTCCGGCACGACGGCGATGCTGCCGGATTCTGGCGGGTGCCGACAAGCGGGCTAAGCCAAAGCTAAGACAGCATCGACGGACGGTGATGAGGGGGTGCGGATTGCCGGTTGCTGGCGGGGTCAGGGCTCGACGACGATCGGGGCGCCCACGGCCAGGGGTCCATTGTCGATCGGCACCAGGTTCAGTCCGAAGAGGAGTTTTTGCTTGACGTTGCGGTGCCGCCCGAGGGTGCGCAGCGGCTCCTTCGTGCGTACGCCGGTCTCCTGGTCGGTGGTGGTCACCACACAGCGGTCGCACGGCCCGGCGGCGCGGAACAGCCGGTCGCCGATGCGCAGTGGCCGACCGACCCAGTCGTCCTCGGCCCAGGCCGGCGCGCCGCTGACCACCAGGTTGGGTCGGAACCGGGTCATCGGCACCGGTTCCTCCCCCGCCTCGGCGAGCCAGTCGTTGAGGCCGTCGAGGGAGGCGGCGTTCGCCAGCAGCACCGGGTAGGCGTCGGCGAAACTGACCTGGTCACCGGTGTCGTGTTCGCGGGACCCGGCGGCCAGGTGGCGGGTCGGCTGGGCCAGCCAGACCAACCGGACGGGTCGGCCGAGCAGGGCGGTGAGCCAGTCGTCGGCGTCCTGGCCGGCCGGCAGCGCGGGCACCGGGAAGGCGCGGCTGCGGAAGGTGCGCACCGGTACCGGTTCACCGCCTGCGGGCTCGGGCACGTCGAGGTCGGGCTGCCCGTCGGCGCGCAGCGACAGACCTCCGGGGCGCACCGAGGCGCGCAGGCCCACGAGCCGGGTGGTGTCCCGCTGGGTGACGCCGACGCCGTCGGCGTCCACGACCATCCAGCGCCGGTCGCCGGCCAGCCCCCACCGGTGCACGAACGCACCGTCGTGGTCGAGCCGGTGACAACCCTTGATCGGGTACGTGTGAATGGAGGTCAGCCGCACCCGGCTACCATGCCACGCCGATCCCGTCGCCCGGGTACCAGTGGTTGACCGGGCTCTCCCGGTACGCGAGGAACCGGCGGCCGGTGCGTTCGGCGTGCTCGGCGAGCACGTTGGTGCTGGTGACGTTGTCGGTGAGCAGGATCGCGCCGGGGGCGAGCTTGGGCTCCACGGCGTCGAACTCACGCTTCTCGTGGGCACGGCTGTGGTCGCTGTCGTGCAGGAACAGGTCCACCGGGCGGTCCAGCGCGCCGATCGAGGCGACCGAGTCGCCGATCACCAGGTCGACGACCTCGGACCAGGGCGCGACCCGGGCGAGGTAGCCGGCCTCCGGGTTGATGTCCAGGGAGGTGACCCGCCCGGGGTGCCCCTCCTGCGCGTTGCGCAACAGGGCGGACGCCAGGACGCAGGTGCCCAACCCCTTGTCGACGCCGGTCTCCACGACGTGTGCGGGGTGGGTGGCCCGGACGATCGCGTACCAGCCGACGCGTCGGGCGTAGCGGACCTTCCGGTCGGCGAGGCCACGGCGGGCTGCGGTGGCGGTCGCCTGCTCGATGTGGTGGCGCAGCGCGTCGTCGGACTCGATCTCGGCGACGTAGCCGCGGACCTGCTGCACGGGGATGTCGCAGACGACGCTGACGAACCAGGTCAGGTGGTGGCGGCTCAGCTTGGTCAGCTCGTAGGTGTAGTTGTGATGCTCACGGGAGGTGACCAGCCACCGGGCCGAGGCGCGCAGCACCTTGGCGTCGTGGCGGGCGACCCGGGCGAACCGCTTGGGGAAGGCGGCGACGGGTGCGAGCGGGGTACGGGCGATGGCTCGGCGGAGCTTCGTTGCGTCCACCGAAGGTTCATACCACTTCCCCGGGAGCGTCGGCAGAGGGAAACGGCGGATGGTGCGCCGCCCGATTTGGGACTTACGTCGCACGATGGTGTCCGGACGAGGGTACGCGCTGAGAAACCACGTTCAGTAGCATCGCGCCCATGCCACGTCGTGAACATACAGCGGAGCACTGGACGGAACCGAGTTACGGCGCCGCCGGCGGGCCTCAACCGACCGAGGACATTCCGCCGGCCGCCGCACCGCCGCGCCGCCGCCGCTGGCGCCGGATCGCCCTGTTCAGCCTGCTGATCCTGCTGGTGCTGGGCGGCAGCGGCATGGTGGCCGGCGGTCTCTACCTGCGGTCGGTCGAGTCGGGTATCGAGCGGGTCGACGCCTTCGACGGCGTGCCCGAGGAGTCGCGCCCCCAGGCGGCCGTCGACGGCGCGATGAACATCATGATTCTGGGCAGCGACTCCCGCGACCCGGAGAAGACGAGCGGCTCGCGTACCGACACGATCATCCTTGCCCACCTGCCGAAGGACCGGAAGAGCGCCCAGCTGATCTCGATTCCCCGCGACACCTGGGTTTCGGTGCCGAAGTCGGCGGACGGCAACAACGGTGGCCGGGACGCCAAGGTGAACGCCGCGTACGCCTGGGGTGGGGTGCCCCTCATGGTGCAGACGGTGGAGAAGTTCACCGGGGTCCGGGTGGACCACGTGACGCTGATCGACTTCGCTGGTTTCAAGGAGATCATCGACGCGCTGGGCGGCGTGGACATCGACTCGGAGAAGAGCTTCACCTCGATCCACGAGCCGTTCCGCACCTTCAAGAAGGGTGTGCAGCGGATGGACGGCGAGGCGGCTCTGGACTACTCCCGCCAGCGCAAGCAGTTCGCCGACGGTGACTTCGCCCGGATCCGCCACCAGCAGCAGGTGATCCGCGCCATCATCGACAAGGCCTCCTCCGGCGGCATCCTCACCAACCCCGGCAAGTTGAACAGCTTCCTCAAGGCGACTTCGAACTCCGTCTCGGTGGACAAGGAACTGTCGCTGTTCGACATGGCGACGCAGATGCGTGGCGTTCGCGGCGGGAACATGACCTTCGTGACCAGCCCGACCAAGGGCACCGGCCGGATCGGCTCGGAGAGCGTGGTGTTGGCCGACAACGCCCGAGCCAAGACGTTCTACGACGCGGTCCGCCGGGACTCGGTCGGCGAGATCGTCAGCCTCGGCAAGAAGTAACGCCTGGAGCCGGCGCGGGAACCGCCGGCAGTCGAGACACCAGACGGGCGGCGGCCTCACTGCCGCCGCCCGTCGCTGTCGGTGGTTCTTCTGGGAAACCCCGGTGATCGGGGTCGGTCAGTACGCTCCGCGCCGGGCCAGCACCACGCTGGCCGTCTTCCAGAGGATGGCGAGGTCGTACACCAGCGACCAGTTGTCCACGTAGTGCAGGTCCAGTCGGACCGCGTCGTCCCAGGTGAGGTCGGAGCGGCCGGAGATCTGCCAGAGGCCGGTGATGCCGGGCCGCACCAGCAGCCGCCGGCGGACGTCACCGCGGTAGTCGTCGTCCTCGGTGGGCAGTGGACGTGGCCCGACCAGCGACATCTGCCCGCGCAGCACGTTGATCAGCTGGGGCAGTTCGTCCAGGGAGAGCGCCCGCAGGTGCCGGCCGATCGGGGTGACCCGGGGGTCGTCCTTCATCTTGAAGAGCAGGCCGTCGCTCTCGTTGCGATCTTTCAAGGTCGCCAGCCGCTGCTCGGCGTCGGTGTACATGGTCCGGAACTTCCAGACCTTGAAGGCGCGTCCCTCGTGGCCGATGCGGGTCTGCCGGAACATCACCGGCCCGGGATCGTTGATCTTGATGGCCAGCGCGATGGCGAACAGCACCGGGCTCAGCAGCACCAGCCCGACCAGCGCGGTCACCCGGTCCAGCACGCTCTTGGCCAACAGCGAGAGACCGGAGATGGTCGGCTCGTCCACATTGAGCAGGGGAAGGCCCTCGATGGGCCGGACGTGGATGCGGGGACCGGTGACGTCGGTGACCTGGGGGACCACCACCAGGTTCAGGCCGGTGCCCTCCAACTGCCAGGCGAGCTTGCGAAGCTCGTACGACTCCAGGCTGGCGGGCCCGCAGACGGCGATGGTGTCCGCGCCGAGTTGTTGGACCAGCGGCACCAGGTCCCAGCCCACGTACACCGGCACCGGGGCGTTCACCCGTTCGCCCGGACGGGGATGGTGGGGCAGGTGGATGGCGATCGGGTGCAACCCGGCCCCGTAGTTGCGGGTCACCACCTCGTGCAGCGCGAGCGCGTCGACGAGGCGGCCCACCAGCAGCACCTTCTGCGACGCCCGCCCGGTACGCCGGATCCGCCGAAGCACCACCCGGGCGGCGAACCGAACGACGAGCGTGTAGAGCAGCAGGCAGACGATGATGGCAGCGACAGTGGCCCGGGACAGGTCCTTCTTGAAGCCGAGCGCCAGGAACGAGACAGCGGCGGCCATCGCGAGACTCGCCCTAGCGACCCGCTTGAGTTCTTCGGTGCCCAGCCCGAGCGCCCGCTGGTCATACGCCCCGGACGCGACGAGCAGGATCAGCCAGCCCACCGGAACGCCGACGAAGGCCGCGAGGCTGAAGGAGCTGACGTTCCCGAGCACCCGCTGGTCCCAGAAACCGGCGTCGGCGTCGGCCAGCAGGGTGACGACCGTCCGGCTGGCGGCCAGGGCCGCGAGGACGTCGAGCAGGACCAGCCAGGCCACGTAGCGGCGACGCCAGTTGGCCCGAGGCGCGACCGGACGGGCGAACACCGACCGGGCCATGCCGTTGGACGGAGGCGTGATCACACCCAGGTCGGGGTCGAAGCTCGGTCTTTGCTGCGACGAGACAGCCGTGAGGAATTGCGTGTGTGCGGACACGACCTTCCTTTCCCATGTCGCCCCCGTCGGGAGATCGCGACGTGCACCCTATGCGTCCATGCCACGTCGTGCCTAGTGGCGGTTCGGGTCCTTCCTCAGCCGGATCAGTTCGGTGGTCGCGACTTCCGGGCACTCAACTCCTGGGCGAGCGCACCGTGCGCCGGCTTCGGCGCGAACTCCTCGTCGAAGACGCAGGCGGCGCCGTACCCGGGATAGTGCGAACCGATCCAGCTGCTGACGTCCGTGAAGCCCCACAACGTCACCGATTCGCAGGTGGCGACGGCGAGACAGGCCTTGAGCATGTGTTGGTAGAGCAGCGCCTGGTCCAGCAGTTTCTGGGTGGTGACCGGCAACGGAATCCGTACGTCCAGTTCGGTGATGGCCACCGAGACGCCCAACGCGGCGAAGCGGCGCAGGTTTCCCGTCGCGTCCTTCGGCGGCGCCCCCAACCGGATGTGGCTCTGGAAGCCGACCCCGTGCACCGGCGCGCCACCCGCGCGCAGCTCCTTGACCAGCCGCAGCAGACCGTCGGCCTTCCGGGTGCGACCCTCGGTGCCGTAGTCGTTGATGAACAGTCGGGCGTCCGGGTCCGCCTCGTGGGCCCAGCGGAACGCGTCGGCGATGTAGCGGGGGCCCAGCTTGCGCAGCCACAGCGAGTCTCGTAACGACCCGTCCTCGGCGAGCACCTCGTTGACCACGTCCCAGGCCCAGATCTTGCCCCGGTAGCGGCTGACGACTGTGGTGATGTGCTGCTTGAGCACGGCGCGCAGCTGCTCGGGCGACCAGCTCTCGGTCACCCACACCGGAGTGTTGCTGTGCCAGAGCAGGGTGTGACCGTAGACGGCCTGCCCGTTGGCCTTGGCGAAGTCGACAAACTGGTCACTGGCCGACCAGTCGTACACGCCGCGCTTCGGTTCCAGGATCGTCCACTTCATCGCGTTTTCGGACGTGACGGCGTTGAACTGACTCGACAGCGTCGCGCGGTACCGCGGGTCCGAAGCCAACATCTGCCCGCTGACGGCGGTTCCGATCCTGACGTTCGGCGGCATCAGGTCCCGCAGCGCCGGAGGACCCGGCGTTGCCGACGGCTGTGCGGTGGGGGCGGCGACCGACTCGACCGGGCCCACCCCGCGGTCCCAGCCAAAGTATGCTGCGCAGGCGACGAGGACCAGCACCACCACCGACAGCACCACCACACGAGCCCGGGGCAGCCGTGACATCGTGCGGTCGACCGATGTCGGCACCCGCGATGGCGACACCGGCCAGCCGTCGTCCGTTCGGACAACGGTGCCCGTCGCGGCACCGGCGCGGACCTCTTCGGTCATTAGCATCCCCAGACAGAAGTTGCGACGCAGCATGACGAGGCCCAACTGATGCGCCTGATCGATCCTACGACCCTCGACCATAAGGGTCCGCCCGCCTGTCGGCTGACCTCCTCGGCGCCGACGTTGCCGTGCAGGCCGACCGCAGCCAGCGTTCATCCCCGGTCGCGCCGCGACCCATAGAGACATCGGCGGTCTGACAGTGCAGCACGGTCATCCCATCAACGGCAGCGGCGCACGCCTGCGGGATCCGGGGGTCCCACCGCTCGGCGGCGCACCCGGTGACGCCGCCGCGCGCGGAGTCGCCGCGGTGCCCCCACCGAAGCCTCCGGTTCGTGGTGGTTCCACCATCGTGCGCAGCGGCGCGCTCTCGATGCTCGCCCTGGTGGCGGTGGGCGCGACCCGTCTGGTGCACGGCTCACTCACCAGTCACGCCACGGACCGCGCCACCTACGGGTTGGTCGGCATCATGCTGGCCGCGAGCATGGTGGCCAGCCTGCTGCTGCCCGGCGGCGTCTCCAGCGGCCTGTCCAAGTTCGTCGCCTTTCATCGTGGCGCCGGCGACCTGCCCGGGGCCTGGGCCGTACACCGGTTCCTCTCCCGGCTCGGCCTGACGGCCTGCCTGGTGCTCGGCGCCGCGACGGCGCTGGTGGTGCAAGGGATCTACCACCTCGGCGTGGTGGACACCCTGACGCTCGCGGTGTTGACAGCCACCTACTCGCTCTACACCGTGGACAAGGCGGCCATGTACGGCCACGGCCTCGTCCCCCAGTACGCCCGCATCGAACTGGCCACGTCCGCGCTGGCGGTGGTCACCACCGTCGTGGTGATCGCCACCGGTGAGACCGCCTACCTCCTGCCGCTCTGCCTCGGTTACGGCGTCTTCGTCGCACTGTGCCGGCACCAGCTGCGCGCGCACCGTCGGCGGGAGGGGGTGCCGGCCGGTGGCCGGTTCGACCGACGCGAGGTCGTCACGTTCGCCGTCCTGGGCAGCATCGGCACGCTGGCCAGCGCCGGTTTCCTCCAGACGACCCAGCTTCTCGGCGGTCACTTCGCGGACCCGTCCGAGGTGGCCTACCTGGTCGCGGCCGTCGCCCTGATCGCACCGCTGTGGTTCCTGCCCCGGGCGCTCGCGTTGGCGCTCTTCCCGGCCATGGCCGGGGCTCAGGGCGCCGGGGACACCACAGCGGTACGCCGACAGGTGGACGCGTCCACGCGTGCCCTGGCGGTGACGATGGCCCCGGTCTTCGTGGTGGGCCTGCTCGCCGCGCCCCTCGTGCTGGGCCTCTTCGGCGGCCAGGAGTACGCCGCCGGCGCCACCGTGCTGCGCGTCATGCTGTGCGCCGCCTTCCTCGGCATCCTTCAGGTGCCGTCGGTGAACGCGTTGGCCAGCGGCCCGCTGACCCAGGCCCGGGTGCCGGTGATCTCCGCCGTGGTGGGCTGCCTGATCGGGTTGGCCGTGGTGGTGGCCGCGGCCAGGTCGATGGGTGCCACCGGGGTCGGCATCGGCTACCTGGTGGGCACCGCCGTCACCGCGACCATTCCGGTCGTCGCGGTCTGGTGGCTGCACCGGCTCGCCTGGACGATGACCCTGGTCCGGAGCATCGCCCTGGTCGTGGTCGCCGCGCTGGTGACCCGCCTGGACGTCATGCAGACCTGGTCGTGGACCGCCGCCGGCGTGACCCTCGCCGGGTTCGTCGTGGCCGGGCTCGTGCTCAGTGGTGACATTCGCCGGCTGCTCGTCCTCGCCCGCAGCCACCGCCGCGGTTCCGCGTCCACCCCGGTCACCACTGCCGTCTGAGACCCGACAGAGCGTCTGAAGAAAGAGAAAAGCGTGAACGAGACGTCCGAGCAGTTGTCCCCACCCCTCGCCCAGCAGCGCACCCTGCGGATCCTGGCGGTCACGAACCTGTGGCCGGAGCAGGGCAGTTACCGGGGCATTTTCGTGCAGCGACAGGTGTCCGCGCTGCGCGCGCTGGGCCACCACGTCGATGTCGAGGTGGTCGCCCAGTCCCGCGGCAAACTGGACTACTTCACCGCCGCCAGCCGGATCCGTCGTCGGGCCCGGTCCGGCGCTTACGACATCGTCCACGTGCACTACGGGATGACGGCACCGGCGGCGCGGCTCGCCGGTCACCCGGCCCGCGTGCTGTCGCTCTACGGCAGTGACGTCAACGCACCCCGCCAACGTTTCATGACGAAGCTGGGCTGGGGTGGCACCCGGGCCCGGATCTACGTGTCCCGCCGGCTGGCCGAGACGGCCGGTGACGCCGCCGGCCACGTGGTGGCCAACGGGGTCGATTTCCAGCTGTTCCAGCCCGGTGACCGGTTCGCCGCCCGGCAGGCACTCGGCATCGCCCCCGACGCGCGGGTGGTGCTCTTCGGCGCCGACCCCGGCCGCGCGGTGAAGGGTTACGACGTCTTTCGTGACGCGCTGGCCGAGCTGCGGCGCCAGGACCCCTCGGTGCAGGAGCTGATCCTGTCCGCGCCGGGTCAGCCCGAGGCCGACCTGGTCCGCAAGTACGACGCGGCCGACGTCATGCTGTTCACGTCACGGCCGGGCAGTGAGGGCTCCCCCACGGTGGTCAAGGAAGCCACGGCGATGGGCCTGCCGGTCGTCACCGTCGATGTCGGAGACGTCGGGGAGGTGCTGGCCGACGTACGACCGGGAGCGGTCGTGCCGTTCCCGGCCGGTCCGTTGACCGGGGCGGCCCGCGACCACCTGGTGTCGGAGCTGGCCAACCGGGTCCGCGAGGTGCTGCACCACGGCGTACGGGCAAACGGGCGCGAGCGAAGCAGCTGGCTGGACGAGCGCCTGGTGGCGCAGCGGATCGCCGAGATCTACCGGTCGGTGCTCGGGTCGTGAGCACCACGCTCGTGACCGGGTCGCACGGTTGGGTCGGCACCCACCTGCGTCGCCTGGTCGCCGCCAACGGTGAGCGGGTGGTCGGGCTGGGTCGCCGGCCCCGGCAGCCTGGTCCAGGCGAGACCTACCACCAGCTGGACCTGCACGATCCGGCGGCGGTCCGCGCCCGGCTCCAGGCGGTACGCCCCGACGTCGTCTTCCACCTGGCCGCGACCCTCCCCCAGCGGGGGGCCAGCGGGGCGGACGTGGTGGCCGATGCCGTCAACACCACCTACAACCTGTGCCAGGAGCTGCGCCGGGTCGACACCCGGTCGGGCCGGCCGGCGCGTCTCGTCCTGGCGGGATCCTCCGCCCAGTACGGCGCGGTGCCGCCGGAACTGAACCCGATCACCGAGCAGACGTTGCCCCGACCGGTGGGCGCCTACGGTCACGCCAAGGCGGCCGCCGAGTCGCTGGCCCTCGCGCTCGGCGCCGACGGGCGGATCGCGGTGGTGGCCGCCCGTCCCTTCAACCATGTCGGCCCGGGCGAGGACGGTGCCACGGTGGCCGGCTCGCTGGCCCGACGGGTGGCTGACGTGGTGGCCGGGCGCGCCGACCGGGTCCAGGTCGCCGACCTCGACGCGGTGCGCGACTTCACCGACGTCAGAGATGTCGCGCGGGCGTACGTCGAGTTGGCGGAGCTGGGCAGGGCCGGTGAAATCTACAATGTCTGCTCGGGTTCCGGGGTGACCGTCCGGCGGGTCCTGGAGATCCTGCTGGACCTGGCCGGGCTGGACTGGTCCGTCGTTGACGTGGTCGCCGGGCACAGCGACCTTCGCTGTCAGGTCGGTTCGGCGGCCAAACTCGCCGCCGAGACACCCTGGAAGGCTGAGACGCCGTTGCGGGATAGCCTACGTGGCCTGCTGACGGAGTTGGCAACGCCGGCCGGAGCCGGCCAATGAATGACAAGGAGAGGCACGGGATGACGGCGTTATCAACCGATGGGGCTTGGGCGGGGCGCCGAGTTCTGGTCACCGGTGCCGGCGGGTTCATCGGCTCCCACCTGACCGAGCGACTGGTCAGGGCCGGGGCGGAGGTACGCGCCATGGTCCGGTACACCGGCCGGTCCGACCTCGGCATGCTCGCCGACGTCGACCCGGAGGTCCGCCGGTCGGTGGAGGTGGTGCACTCCGACATCACCGATCCTTTCGCGGTCCGCCGTGCCATCGCCGATTGCGACACGGTCTTCCACCTGGCCGCGCTGATCGCGATCCCGTACAGCTACGTGGCCCCGGCATCCTACGTGGCGACGAACGTGACCGGCACGCTGAACGTGCTGGAGGCGGCGCGTGACCTCGGGGTGCGCCGGTTGGTTCACACGTCCACGTCCGAGACGTACGGGACGGCCCGTTACACGCCGATCGACGAGGACCACCCGATTCAGCCCCAGTCGCCCTACTCGGCCTCGAAGATCGGCGCCGACGCGATGGCCGAGTCGTTCTACCGGTCGTTCGATCTGCCGGTGGCCGTGATCCGGCCGTTCAACACCTACGGTCCCCGGCAGAGCGCACGCGCGGTGATCCCCACCGTCGCCGCCCAGGTGGTGGCGGGGCGGGAGAAGATCGCCCTCGGCGACCTGCGGCCGGTGCGCGATCTGACGTACGTCACCGACACGGCGGCCGGGTTCATGGCCGTGGCGGCTGCCGACCAGTGCGTCGGGCAGGTCACCAACATCGGCAACGGCCGGGGCATCACGATCGGTGACCTGGCGCGCCTCATCGCGGAGGTGGCGGGGCGACCGGACATCGACATCGTCGAGGACAGCCAGCGGCTGCGGCCCCCGCAGAGCGAGGTGTTCGAACTGATCGCCGGCACCGAGCGTGCGCGGGAACGCTGTGGCTGGGAGCCCACGGTGTCGCTGCGTCAGGGCCTCACCGAGGTCGTCGACTACGTGCGGGCGAATCTGGGCCGGTTCGATGTGGACCGGTACGTGGTATGAGGGCGATCATTCTCGCTGGTGGGCGCGGCACCCGGCTGCGTCCCTTCACCACCAGCTTCCCGAAGCCGCTGATGCCGGTCGGTGACATCCCGATCCTGGAGATCCTGCTCCGCCAGCTCAAGGCACACGGCGTCACCGACGTGACACTGTTGACCGGTCACCTGGCGTACCTGCTGGAGGGGTACTTCGAGGATGGCCGCAAGCTGGGCCTGCACATCGACTACGTCCGCGAGGAGCAGCCCCTGGGTACGGCGGGGCCGTTGCGCCAACTGGCGGGCACCCTGGACGACGACTTCTTCGTGATGAACGGCGACCTGCTCACCGACCTGGACTTCACGGCCCTGATGGCGCATCACCGGGGCAGCGGAGCCCCGGTGACGATCAGCGTGTACACCCGGTCGGAGAAGATCGAGCTGGGCATCCTCAAGATTGACGAGTCCGGTGACGTGGTCGGCTACGACGAGAAGCCGACGCTGAACCTCGACGTCTCGATGGGCGCCTACGCCATGTCACCCAAGGCGCTCGAGAAGATTCCGGCCGGCGCGTACGACATGCCGCAACTCATCCTCGACCAGCTGAGCACCAACGGGCGGGTCTCCAGTTGGCGGCACCGCGGCTTCTGGCTGGACATTGGGCGGGTGGACGACTACAGCCTGGCCAACAAGATGTTCGCGGAGAACCCGACCGGGTTCCTGCCGCCCGACTAACGCCACCACGACGATTCGGCCCGGCCGCCCCCGAGGGGTGGCCGGGCCGAGTCGTTTGGTTCAGCGACCGAGCGCGGAAACCAACCACTTGCCGATCTCGCTGCTGGCGCGCACCGCCTTGATGACCAGCGCCAGGCCCGGCACCCGTGGACGGGTGTACCGGCTGATCAGCTGGAACCAGACGCTGAGCCCGGCGATCCGGCGGCGGCTGATGCTGCCCTCGTGCCGGTGGAACCGGACGACCGGATGGTCGAGGTGCGCCGGGTGGACGCCGCTGGCGAGCGCCCGCAGGACCAGCTCGACGTCGACCTTGATCGGTAGTTTCTCGTCGTAGCCGCCGAGGCGGACCAGCAGCTCGCGCTCGATGGACATGCCGGAGTGCTTGAACGGCAGCCGCGGACGGGTCAGGACCGACCAGAGCATGCGGCGTGCCGTCGGGTAGGACGGGAGGCTGATCGACCGAGCGGAGTTGCCCACCAGCTCTTCGTAGTCGGTGTAGATCCAGACGGCCCCGGTCCGGGTCAGGAACTCCTGGATGCGGGCCAGCCCGTCCTCAGTGAACTCGTCGTCGGAGTCGAGGACGGTGACGTAACGGCCACGAGCGACGCGCAGGGCCGTGTTACGGGCTGCGCTGATGCCCGACGGCTTCTGACGCACGAGTCGAATGCGCTGGTCGGCCAGGAGATCGGCGGCGGCCAGGCATTCCTGGGCCGGCACGGTGGAGCCGTCGTCGACCACGACGATCTCGAAGTCGTCGAAGGTGCCGCTGAGCACGCTGCGGATGGACGTCACGAGCAGTTCGGGACGGTCCCGTACCGCGATGCAGACCGAGATCGCCGGAGTTACCCGGCGCACCGGCTCGGTGAGCCCGACCGTCGGCGCGTCGACGGAGGGACGGACCGGCCCGGTGAGCCCGACCGTCGGCGCGTCGACGTGACGGCCGGGGGCGCCCGGCAGTGGCTGGAGTGCGCGAGGATCCCGGTCGGTCAACTGAGCGGCGCGCACCGCGAAAGGGCCCTCGCTCACCGCGAGCGTCGACCGCCGCTCGGGGCGAGGCTCGCGTCGACCGGTGCCCGGCCAACGGACGAGCCATCGGCTCTGCTTGTATCGCCCATGCCCACAACCCCCGTGATGGTCACTGCTGGTCGTCCCTTGGCGACGCTCCGGTAGGACCGTCACGCCGAAGGATGCCCGATCTGAACGCCGCGCGCGGCAGATGGATTCTAGCGACGCACTCATGATCGCACCACTACTGAATGTGGACGAGTAGTGACACAAACGCGTGTCGCGCTACCTCAGCGGAACCCCGCCGGGGGTCGCACCCGACGCGCCTGCGCCAGGATCTCGTCGGTGGCGAGGATGCGGGTGTCGTCCTCCCGGGCACCGGCGGGGCCAGTGGTATCGGCGGGCCCGCCGTCCTTCTGATCGATGGGGGCGGAGCGCCGTGCGGCCCACCAGGCCAGACCGACGACCGTCCAAAGAAGGGGCGGGAGCAGGGGATCCTCCATCGACGGCGAGAGGAAGCCAACGATGCAGGCGAATATGAGTGCGGCGATTCCCCACAGCACGTTGGGTGCCGGCCGGTGGCCCGTACGACGCAGTTGACGGGTCCGGGCCAGCAGTGGTTTGGCAATCATGAAGAGCCACACCAGGTACGCGCCGAACCCCAGAACGCCGACCTCCATGATCAGGTGCAGCCAGAAGGAGTCCACCTGAACCGCCTGGAAGCCGTAGCGGTTGAAGCCACCCGGGCCGAATTTCGGGTTCTTGTGCCAGTTCGGATTGTCCTTCTCGGCGACCACACCGCCGAACTGGCCGATACCGAAGCCGAGAAGGGGTTGACGCGGCAGGATTTTCCCTGCCTGCTGGAGGTAGAGCACCCGGATCTCGCGGACCGGCGCGGGCGAGTGGGTGGGCTGCGGCGTGGCCGCGCCCGGCGATCCGCCCGGACCGCCGGATCCGCTGGTCCCGGGCGACGTCGACGGCTTCGCCGAGGTCTTGGGGCCACCTGACGCGGTCGAGCCGCCGTCCGGCCGGGGGGTGGCCGTCGGGGAGGGCTTGGCCGTGGCCGCCGCCGGCGGAGCTGGCGGGGACGACTCGCTGCCCGCCGGGTGATTGAAGCTCGTGAACGCGTTGCCGATGCGGCGTTCCCATTCGGCCCGGTTGTCGGGCCGGGCGGCGATCTGGGCGACGGTGCAGAGGACCACCAGCAGGCAGACGGCGAGGATGCGTCGCGTGTTCGTGCGGGCCACCACCGCGATCACCACAGCGCCGATCAGGACGCCCAGCAGCGTTTCCCTGGACTGTGTCGCGGACATGGCGACGGTGGCGACGACGGCCACCGCCCACCAGCGCCGTCGGACGTCGGTGGCGGTCGCCAGCCAGGCGACGAAACCGAGCAGGGTCAGCCCCAGGACGTGGCCGAGGTGGTTCGGGTGGGACAGCAGCCCCTGCGCGCGGCTCTGCTCCGACCAGGTCAGGTCCACCCAGCCGAGTACGCGGTAGGCCGGCTCACCCACGACCATCTGGACGAGGGCGAGCAGAACGTTGACGCTCACCACCACGGCCACCACGATGAGCAGGCGACGGATCATCATCGAGTTCAGGTCGGCCGCGCGCAGCGCGTAGAAGACGATGACGCCACGGAAGTAGACGAACAGCGCCTCGCCCATCAGGGACATCGAGGAGTCGTTCACCAGACCGGCGAGCACCATCACCAGTCCCAGCACCACCAGGGCGAGGTCGGCGCCGGTAAGGAACCGGTGCCACAGCCGATCGACGGCGACCTTGACCACCGTCAGCCCGGCGAGCCCCAGGTAGAGGACGGTCTTCAGCTGCTTGGGCCACTGGGCCGAGCCGTCGAGGTTGGCGCGCGGATCCACGCTCGTCGGCCCGCTCAGCACCTGGGCCCAGGTTTCGAGCAGCACATGCACCAGCAGCGCGCCGACGACCACCACGATCGCGGTGGAGAGCAGCCCCGAGATGGGCCGGGCGGGCCGATCCGTCGGCGGGGCCATGCTCTGGATGGAACCGTTCATCACACGTCCCTACGGCGTCGGACCAGCATCACCACGAGCACGATGAGACCGACGAAGATCGCGCCGCCGGCACCGGCGAGCAACGCCATCAGCCAGACCGACTGGTCGCTCGGCTCGGACTCGTTCTGCTGCCGTTCCACGGCATTCTGCCGGTACGCCTTCGCCAGCAGGTTGCCGGGGGATGCCTGCGCGACCGCGTCGAACTGGGTGATCGCCGCCGAGTGCTGACCAGCGAAGTAGGCGTCCAGGGCCTTGCGATACAGCTTGTCGGAGTCACCGAGCTTGTTGGCGGTTCCGGCCTCGCCGATCAGCGCGTTCAGGCTCGACGACGGGACAATCACCCGATTTGCCCTGTCGGGGCGAGCCTGATCCTGGTCGATCATCCCCGCCACCCGGCCGCTCGCGTCCAGGGCGATACCGCCGTGGGACGTGGTTCCGAGATCCTGGTTGATGCGGGAGATCGACGCCGACCCCCGCCGCCCGGTGCCGGTGATACCGACGAGCTTCGACTTTGGGCCGTAGGTTGCGGTGCGGAAGTCGTCATCGGTGGTGGCGAAGCCGACAATCAGCAGGGAACTTCCGTCGGTGAGGGTCGCCGAGGGGTTGAGCTCCGCCACCGGCAGGCTCCCCCGGCCCAGCTTGATGAGCGCGATGTTGCCGGTGTCGGGAGGCAGCGCCCGGACGACCTGCGCCGGGATCGCCGGCTCCGTGGTGAGGTTGCCCTTGGCGGTGTTGAGCTGGCCGTGGATCTCGGTACCGGGCTCGGTGCCCGGATCGATGCCGGTGAACTTCGTCTTGCCCATGTTGGTCCGGATGTACTCCTGGACCTGCGCGGGGACCAGTGTCTGCTCGCGCACGAGCATCCGGGCCACCGTGTCGAGCGCGATCTGCCGGGCGGTTTCCTGGGTGGGCTTGACGCACGCGCTACTGGTGAGGGCGTGCCCGTCCGGGGTGACCACGAAGGCACTGCACCTGCGGGTGAAGGTGATGGGCGTGGCCCGTATCGGCGCGTTGGTACTGGCGTCGCGGACGTAGCCGGTGAAGACCGTTTCGACGAAGACGAGCGCGGGCGCGGCAACCGCCAACGCGCGCTCCTCGGGGCTGTACGGGGCGGCCTGCGCCCATGGCTTCAGTGGCGGGTCGACGGCGGCGGCAGTGGGGAACGCGGTGGCGCCAACTGTCGGCGGGATGTCGGGGTCGATCGGCTCGTCGGGGGCGAGCGCCCAGACCGCCACACCGCTGCCCACCGCCACCGCCAGCGCGAGCGCGGCCACCTTGACCCAGAGGCCGGTGCGCCGCTTCGGTGGGGCCGACGGCTGGATCCGTCGCACCGGCGCGGCGAACGGATCGTGCGGTGGCGGGGCGTCCACCGGTCCGACGGCGGGCGGCTGCGGCTCGTCGGTGGCGGGCTGCGCGGGCGCGGGGTTGGGGTTGGGCGCCACCGGCGGGCCGGCGTGCAGCGCCCAGGGCGCCGGCGGAGGGCCCGAGGTCAGCTGCGGCACACCCGACACCTGTTGCGGGACGCCGGACACCTGTTGCGGGACGCCGGACACCTGCTGCGGGATCCCGGAAACCTGCTGCGGCACACCAGACACCTGCTGAGGGATGCCCGACACCTGCTGCGGCACGCCGGAAACCTGCTGCGGGATGCCGGAGACCGGGGCGGCGGGAACGCCCTCGGTGGGCACCGGCTGGTAGTCCTGGCCGAGCGCCCGGAACAGTCGCTCCGCGCCCGGGCCTGCCTCCGCGGGGTACGCCACCCACGGCTCGGCCGCGGAGAAGTCGGCGTAGGCGAAGGTCTGACCGCCGGGCGCCTGCGCCAACCCGTTGGCGGTGCCGACGAAGGCCTCCCGCCAGCCCGGCGCGTCCGCGACAGCCGCGTTCAGCACGGCAATCGTCACCAACCGGCCCTGCCCGTCGATGGCTGCCCATGCCTTACCGGCCGGGCAGGTGCCCAGCATGTGGGTGAACCTGTACGGACCAACCGGTTGCATGCGCACTCCTCTGCTCAACCGCCGTGCGGATACTACAGAGAGCGCGCTCGTCCGCCGCCCTGGTGGTCGTCGGCCCGACAGCCGGTTGACGGGGCCCGCGAGGCGCACTTTCCCAGCCCGTCAAGGGGTTCCCCGGCCAGCCGGCAAGCGACGTGTGACGCCTGTTGCTTATTGAAAGTTTTCATGCATAGAGTCACCGTGTGAATGAAGGAGCTGTCGGGGCACCGGCCGAGCAGGTGCTCGACCTGCTCCAGGGGGTGCGGCTCACCCCCACCCAGCGCCGGATCGCGCACTGTCTGGTGCAGCACGCGCCCACCGTGGCCTACCTGTCCGCCGCCGAGGTGGCCGAGTTGGCCGGCGTCAGTCAGCCGTCGGTCACCCGGTTCGCCGTCGCGCTCGGCCACGACGGCTACCCGGCGCTGCGCCGCCGGCTGCGCGACCTCACCACCACCGCACCGGGCGGGTCGGCGGACGCCGGCAACGAGCTCCAGCAGGCGGTCCGCGCCGAGATGGACAACCTGGACCGACTGGCCGGTCAGCTCGCCGACCGGGACCGGATCGCCGAAACCGGGCGGTTGCTCGCCGCGAGTCGTCCGCTGCCGGTGCTCGGCCTGCGCGCCGCCGCACCGCTGGCCGCGTACTTCGCCTACTTCGCGGCCAAGGTGCACCCGGACGTGCGCGTCCTCGACGACGGGGGAAGCCTGCTCACCGACCGCCTGGAGCAGGCCGCCGAGGCCGGGGCGAGCGCCGTGCTCGCCTTCGTGCTGCCCCGCTACCCCCGGGAAACCCTGGACGCGTTGCGCGACGCCCGCGACGCCGGGTTGACAGTGGTGGCGATCACCGACTCACCGGTCAGCCCGGCCACCGAGCACGCCGACGTGGTGCTCGCCGCCGCGGTGGGCGCGCAGCTCGTCTTCGACCTGCACACCGCCCCGATGACCCTGGCCATGGTGCTGCTGCAGGCGATCTGCGATGCCGCGCCGGCCGACACCCAGCGCCGACTGGAGGCGTTCGAAGCCTCGGCGGCCCGCCGACAGTTGTTCCTCGGTTGACCGGAGGAGACCAGAGATGACCCAGCCCATTCGTGCCGCACGAGGCAGCCAGCTCACCACCCGCGGGTGGCAGCAGGAGGCCGCCCTGCGGATGTTGATGAACAACCTCGACCCCGAGGTGGCCGAGCGCCCCGACGACCTGGTGGTCTACGGCGGCACCGGCAAGGCGGCACGCGACTGGCCGTCGTACCACGCGTTGGTCCGCACCCTGACCGACCTGCGCGAGGACGAGACGATGCTGGTGCAGTCGGGCCGCCCGGTCGGGGTCATGCGCACCCACGAGTGGGCGCCCCGGGTGCTGCTGGCCAACTCGAACCTGGTCGGCGACTGGGCGACCTGGCCGGAGTTCCGCCGCCTCGAACAGCTCGGCCTGACCATGTACGGGCAGATGACTGCCGGTTCGTGGATCTACATCGGCACCCAGGGCATCCTTCAGGGCACCTACGAGACGTTCGCGGCGGTGGCCGCCAAGCGGTTCGCGGGCACTCTCGCCGGCACGCTGACGTTGACCGCCGGTTGCGGCGGAATGGGCGGCGCGCAGCCACTCGCGGTCACCATGAACGGCGGCGTCTGCCTGATCGTGGACGTGGACCGCACCCGGCTCGACCGCCGCGTGCACGACCGTTACCTGGACGAGGTGGCCGACTCGCTCGACGACGCGGTGCGGCGGGTGCTCGCCGCGAAGCGGGACCGGCGCGCGCTCTCCGTCGGTGTGGTCGGCAACGCGGCGGTGGTCTTCCCCGAACTCCTGGTGCGGGGCGTGGAGATCGACATCGTGACCGACCAGACCAGCGCGCACGACCCGCTGTCGTACCTGCCGGTGGGGGTGGAGCTGGCCGACGCCCGGGAGTACGCGGCGGCCAAGCCGGCCGAGTTCACCGAGCGGGCCCGGGCGTCGATGGCCCGGCACGTGGCGGCGATGGTCGGTTTCCTCGACGCCGGCGCCGAGGTGTTCGACTACGGCAACTCGATCCGGGGCGAGGCGCAACTCGCCGGCTATCAGCGCGCCTTCGACTTCCCGGGTTTCGTGCCCGCGTACATCCGGCCGTTGTTCTGTGAGGGTAGGGGTCCCTTCCGGTGGGCGGCGCTCTCCGGCGACCCGGCCGACATCGCGGCCACCGACCGGGCCGTCCTCGACCTGTTCCCGGAGAACGAGTCGCTGGCCCGCTGGATCAGGCTGGCCGGTGAGCGGGTCGCCTTCCAGGGCCTGCCGGCCCGGATCTGCTGGCTGGGCCAGGGCGAACGGGACCTGGCGGGCGTGCGGTTCAACGACATGGTCGCCTCCGGCGAACTCTCCGCCCCGGTGGTGATCGGCCGGGACCACCTGGACACCGGCAGCGTCGCCAGCCCCTACCGGGAGACCGAGGGGATGGCCGACGGTTCCGACGCCATCGCCGACTGGCCGCTGCTCAACGCCCTGGTCAACACGGCCAGTGGCGCGTCCTGGGTGTCCATTCACCACGGCGGTGGGGTGGGCATCGGCCGGTCCATCCACGCCGGGCAGGTGTGCGTGGCGGACGGCACCGCCCTGGCCGGTCAGAAGATCGAGCGGGTGCTCACCAACGACCCGGCGATGGGTGTCATCCGGCACGTCGACGCCGGCTACGAGAGCGCCCGCGAGGTCGCCGACCGCACCGGCGTCCGGGTGCCGATGACCGAGGGCGGACCGGCGTGAGCGACGACCTTTCGGCCCGGTTCCGGGCGCTGTGGGACGAGATCGCGCCGGTCGGGCGGGACGCCGACAGCGGCGGCTACCTGCGGTACGCGTTGACCGAGCCGGAGCGGGAGCTGCGCGCCTGGTTCCGCGCGCAGGCCGAGCGTCGTGCCATGCCGGTCAGCGAGGACGGCAACGGCAACCTCTTCGCCCACTGGGGTGACCCGGAGGCGTCGGACGCGGTGCTCACCGGCAGCCACTTCGACTCGGTGCCGCACGGCGGGGCGTACGACGGGCCGCTCGGCATCGTCAGCGCGTTCCTCGCCGTGGACGAGTTGCGCGCCGCCGGCGTCACCCCCGCCCGGCCGCTGGTGCTGGGTGCCTTTGTCGAGGAGGAGGGGGCGCGCTTCGGCGTACCGTGTCTGGGGTCGCGGCTGCTCACCGGCGCGCTGTCGGCCGAGCGCGCGGCCGGCCTGCGCGACGCGGCCGGGGTGAGCTTCGCCGAGGCGCTCGGCGACCGGCCGGCGGGCGCCCGGCCGGAGCTGCTGGGCCGGTTCGGCGCCTTCGTGGAGTTGCACGTCGAGCAGGGCCGCGCGTTGGTCGACACGGACGCGCCGGTCGCGGTGGCCAGCGCGATCTGGCCGCACGGCAGGTGGCGCTTCGACGTCGTCGGCGAGGGCAACCACGCGGGTACCACCCGGATGGCCGACCGGCGCGACCCGATGCTGACCTACGCGTTCACGGTGCTGGCCGCCAACAAGGAGGCCCGGCTGCGCGGCGCGCACGCCACGGTGGGCCGGGTCGCCGTCGAACCCAACGCCACCAACGCGATCCCGTCGAAGGTGACCGGCTGGTTGGACGCCCGGGCCGCCGACCCGCAGACGCTGACCGGGCTGATCGACGCGGTGCGCGGCAAGCTCGCCGAGCGGGCCCGCCGCGACGGTACGGAGGTGACCGTCACCGAGGAGTCGGCCACTCCACTGGTCGCCTTCGACGGTGGGCTGGCCAAGCGGCTGGCCACGCTGCTCGACGCTCCGGTGCTGCCCACCGGGGCGGGGCACGACGCCGGGGTGCTCGCCGGGCACCTGCCCACCGCGATGCTCTTCGTGCGCAACCCGACCGGGATTTCGCACTCCCCCGCCGAGGCCGCGACGGACGATGACTGTGCGGCCGGGGTACGGGCGCTGGCCCGGGTGCTGGAGGAGCTGACATGCGCGTGAACGAGCTGGCGAGTTGGTCGCCGGGGGCCTCGGATCTCCGGCGAGCGCGGGTGCGTGGTCTGCGGCGCGGCGCTGGTCGGCACCTCTTGCCGTCGTGCTTTGGAGCTGATGTCGCAAACGAATCAGCCCTCGCGCCCCACACGCTGACACCACCCGAACCGTCGACAGCGCCCCGGCCGCGGATGTCACCCGAGCCGTCGACATCATCCCGGCCGCTGATGTCGCAGACGATTCAGCTCCAAAGGGAGCGAGGAGCATGACCACCGCCCGCTGGCTCGCCCAGTACGCCTGGCTGCCCGAGCACGCCGAACCCACACCCGACGTGCTCATCGAGGTCGAAGCCGGCCGGATCGCGGCGGTGACGCCACTGACCCCCAGCAGCAGGCCACCGGCCGGGGTCGAGGTGTACCCCGACGCGGTACCGCTGCCCGGCCTGACAGTGCCCGGTCTCGCCAACGCGCACTCGCACGCCTTCCACCGGGCGCTGCGTGGGCGCACCCACGGCGGCCGGGGTGACTTCTGGACCTGGCGGGACCAGATGTACGCCATCGCGGACCGGCTGGATCCGGACACCTACCTCGCCCTGGCCCGCGCTGTCTACGCGGAGATGGCGCTCGCCGGGGTCACCTGTGTGGGCGAGTTCCACTACCTGCACCACCGGCCCGGCGGCGGCGCGTACGACGACCCGAACGAGATGGGCGCGGCGCTGGTCGAGGCCGCCGCGCACGCCGGGATCCGGCTCACCCTGCTGGACACCGCCTACCTCACCTCCACGGTGGACGGCCAGGCGCTGGCCGGGCCGCAGCGCCGCTTCGGCGACGGGGACGCGGCCCGCTGGGCACAACGGGCCGCGGCGTTCCAGCCGACCGACCCGCACGTCCGGGTCGGCGCGGCTGTGCACTCGGTGCGGGCGGTCCCGGCCGACCAGCTCCGCACTGTCGCCGAGTGGGCCGGGGAGCGGCAGGCACCGCTGCACGTGCACCTCTCCGAGCAGCCGGCCGAGAACGACGAGTGCCGGGCGGTGCACGGGCGCTCGCCGACCGCGCTGCTCGCCGAGCACGGCGTGCTCGGGCCGAACACCACAGCCGTCCACGCCACCCACCCGACCAGCGCGGACCTCGCCCTGCTCGCCGACAGCCGGACCGGCGTGTGCCTCTGCCCGACCACCGAGCGGGATCTCGCCGACGGGATCGGCCCGGCCCGGCTGATGGCCGAGGCGGGCATCCGGCTCAGCCTGGGCAGCGACAGTCACGCGGTGATCGACCTGTTCGAGGAGGCCCGGGCGGTGGAGCTGGACGAGCGGCTGCGTACCCGCCGGCGCGGCCACTTCGCACCGCTCGACCTGCTGACGGCGGCCACCGCCGCCGGGCACACCGCGCTGGGCTGGGCCGACGCCGGGAGGATCGCCGTGGGTGCCCGCGCCGACCTGGTGACGGTACGCCTGGACAGCGCCCGCACCGCCGGGGTGCCGCCGGTGGGCGTGTTCTTCGCGGCCGGTGCGGCGGACGTCGAGCAGGTCATGGTGGACGGCCGGGTGGTGGTGGCCGAGGGCCGGCACCTGAGCGTCGACGTGCCGGCCGAGCTGGCGGCGGCAATCGAGGCGGTGAACCCCACATGAGCAGCCTGCTGGTCGACAACATCGGGGAGCTGGTCACCAACGGTGCCGGCGAGGGCCCGCTCGGCATCCGCCGCGACGCCGCCGTGCTGGTCGAGGAGGGCCGGGTGGCCTGGGTCGGGCCGTCCGCGTACGCGCCGGCCGCCGACCATCACATCGACGCCGGCGGGGCCGCCGTGCTGCCCGGCTTCGTGGACAGCCACGCCCACCTGGTCTTCGCCGGGGACCGGGCCGCCGAGTTCGCCGCCCGGATGGCCGGTCAGCCCTACACCGGCGGCGGCATTCGGACCACTGTCGGCGCGACCCGGGCCGCGACCGACGAGGAACTGCGGGCCACCGTGCGCCGGCTGCGCGGGGAGGCGCTGCGCCAGGGCACCACGACCATGGAGATCAAGAGTGGGTACGGCCTGACCGTCGCCGACGAGGCCCGCTCGCTGCGGATCGCCGCCGAAAGCAGCACCGAGACCACCTTCCTGGGCGCGCACGTCGTGCCCGCCGAGTACGCCGACCGCCCCGACGACTACGTCGGGCTGGTCTGCGGCCCGATGTTGGCCGCCGCCGCGCCGTACGCGAAGTGGGTCGACGTGTTCTGCGAGCGGGGCGCCTTCGACGTGGACCATGCCCGCGCCATCCTGGCCTGCGGTCAGGCCGTCGGTCTGGGCGTCCGGATCCACGCCAACCAGCTCGGCCCCGGCCCCGGCGTTCAGCTCGGCGTGGAGCTGGGCGCGGCGAGCGTCGACCACTGCACCTACCTGTCCGACGCCGACATCGACGCGCTCGCGTCGAACCGGATCGACTGCATGTGCCATGAAGGCCTGCACACCACCACGGTCGCCACGCTGCTGCCCGGTGCGGAGTTCTCCACCCGCTCGCCGTACCCGGACGCCCGCCGGCTGCTCGACGCCGGTGTCACAGTGGCGCTGGCGACGGACTGCAACCCCGGCTCGTCGTACACCTCGTCGATGCCCTTCTGCGTGGCCCTCGCGGTCCGCGAGATGCGGATGACCCCGGCGGAGGCGGTCTGGGCCGCCACCGCCGGTGGCGCGCGGGCGCTGCGCCGCGACGACATCGGTGTCCTCACCCCCGGCGCGCGGGCCGACCTCGTCGTCCTCGACGCGCCGTCCTACCTGCACCTGGCCTACCGGCCCGGTGTCCCCCTGATCCGCCAGGTAATACGCAACGGAGTTCCGCAATGACGAACGTGACCATCCAGCCCACCGGGATCACCGCCGACGACGTTCTCGCGGTGGCCCGCGGCACCGCCACGGTCGTCCTCGCCCCCGCCACCATCGAGGCGATGGCGACCAGCCGGGCCATCGTGGACGGCATCGAGTCGTCGGGTCGCCCCGTCTACGGGGTCTCGACCGGGTTCGGGGCGTTGGCCAACACCTTCATCGCCCCGGAGCGACGGGCCGAGCTGCAACACGCGCTGATCCGCTCGCACGCCGCCGGGGTGGGCGCTCCGATGCCGCGCGAGGTGGTCCGGGCCATGATGCTGCTACGGGTCCGGTCGCTCGCCCTGGGCCGCTCCGGGGTCCGGCCGCTGGTCGCCGAGGCCCTGGTCGACCTGCTCAACCACGACATCACCCCGTGGGTGCCGGAGCACGGCTCGCTGGGCGCCTCCGGCGACCTGGCGCCGCTGGCGCACTGCGCGCTGGTGCTGCTCGGCGAGGGCTGGGTCCTCGGCCCGGCCGGTGAGCGGCAGGACGCGGCCGACGCGTTGACCGCCGCCGGGCTCAAGCCGATCGAGCTGGCCGCCAAGGAAGGGCTGGCGCTGATCAACGGCACCGACGGCATGCTCGGCATGCTGTTGCTGGCCATCCACGACGCGGCGCACCTGTTCGCCATGGCCGACGTGACGGCCGCGCTGGCCATCGAGGCGATGCTCGGCTCGGAGCGACCGTTCCTGCCCGAGCTGCACGCGATCCGGCCCCACCCCGGTCAGGCGGCGTCGGCGGCGAACATCCACCGGCTGTTGCAGGACTCCCGGGTGATGGACTCACACCGCGACGACCTGGCGCACGCCGTGCAGGACGCGTACTCGATGCGGTGCGCGCCGCAGGTGGCCGGCGCGGCCCGCGACACCCTGGACTTCGTCCGCACCGTCGCCGCCCGGGAGCTGGTGTCCGTTGTGGACAACCCGGTGGTGCTGCCGGACGGCCGGGTCGAGTCGACCGGGAACTTCCACGGCGCGCCGCTCGGCTTCGCCGCGGACTTCCTCGCCATCGCCGCCGCCGAGGTGGGCGCGATCGCCGAACGGCGGGTGGACCGGCTGCTCGACGTCACCCGCTCCCGGGAGCTGCCGGCGTTCCTCTCCCCCGACGCCGGGGTCAACTCCGGGCTGATGATCGCCCAGTACACGGCGGCCGGGATCGTCGCCGAGAACCGTCGGCTCGCCGCCCCCGCCTCGGTGGACTCGCTGCCCACCAGCGGAATGCAGGAGGACCACGTCTCGATGGGCTGGGCGGCGACCAAGAAGCTGCGGACCGTCCTGGACAACCTGACCAGCCTGCTCGCCGTGGAGCTGCTGGCCGGCGTACGCGGCCTTCAACTGCGGGCCCCGCTGGAGCCGTCACCGGCCGGTAAGGCCGCCGTGGAGGCGCTCACCGACGTGATCGGCGAGCCCGGGCCCGACGTGTTCCTCGCTCCCCTGGTGGAGACGGCCCGTGCGGTGGTGAGCGGTCCGAACCTGCGAGCCGCCATCGAATCGGAAATCGGCACGCTCAGCTGACGCGGAAAAGACGCGCCCACCGTCCGGAAGGTTGAGCCGTTCAGGTGGATTTCGCTGGTCCAGGCCCTTGCTAGGCTTCCCGCCCGGCGGGGGTATCCGGAGCCTCCCGCCCGACGGGGGCGTCCGGAACGGTTCCGAAGGTGAGCAGGCGTGAACGACGTCACTGAAGAGTTGCATCTCGGCGATCGCTATTCCGGAATACCAGCACAGAGGTCTGCGGCGGCGGCAACACCAGCCGCTGGTGGTGATGGTGATGGCACCGCGTCGCCGGTGGCGGCTGAGACCGGCACCGGCCCTGGCCAGCAGTGGTGGCAGCGGCCCGCGGCGGTGCCGCTGGCCGCCGGCGCGCTGACCCTCGTCGTGGTGCTGATCGCCGCGGGACGCCGCCAGCTGTGGCGAGACGAGTTCGCGACACTCGACGCCGCCCGAATGGGGCTCCGAGAGCTGTATGCGTTGGTGCAGCAGAAGGATCTGGTGCTCCTTCCGTACTACCTCGGAATGCACTTCTGGGTGCGGCTCTTCGGCGACAGCGAGGTGGCGCTCCGCCTTCCCTCGATGATCGCCGTGGCGATCGCGGCCGCCCTGACGGCCCTGCAGGGCCGAATGTTGTACGGCCCACGGGTGGGTCTGCTGGCTGGCGTGCTGTTCGGGCTCCTACCGGTCGTGACCCGGTACGGGCAGGAGGCGCGGCCCTACGGTCTGGTCATCGCCGCGGTGGCGGCGGCCGGCCTGTTCGCGGTGATGGCGACGCAGCGGCACTCCCGCGTGGCCTGGATCTGTTACGCCCTCATGCTCGTCCTGGTCGGCTGGCTGCACCTGATCGCCCTGGTGGTGCTGCCCGCACATGGCCTGCTCGTCCTGCTGGAGGCCCGCCGACGGCAGAGTTGGCAGCCGGTCACCTGGTGGATGGGTGCGACAGCGGCCGCTGTCGCAGTCCTGTCACCGCTGGTGTGGCTGGCCAAGGCACAGAGCGGTCAGATCGCGTGGATCCAACCCGTTTCGGTGGGCGACCTCAGCGAGTGGATGCTGGAGTTGCCCGGCGCGATCGGGGTCGGCGGGGTGCTGTTGGGCCTCGGCATCCTCGGCTGTGTCGGCGGTGGACCCCGCGTCGGCTACCTCGCCGCCTGGGCCCTCGGTCCGTTGATTCTGCTGTGGGCGCTGACTCCCGTCATGCTGCTCTTCACCGAGCGCTACGTGCTGTTCGTGCTGCCCGCGTGGTGCCTGTTGGCGGCCGCCGGGGTGCAGGTCGCCGCCCAGCGGTTGAGTACGTTCACCGTGGCGGTCCCAGTGCTGGTGCTCCTCGTGGGTCTCAGCAGCCACGTCGCGCTCAGGGCTCCGGTCACCGAGTTCGAACCCGACCTGCGGGGCGCCGCGGCGGTGATCGACCAGCAGCGACGTACGGGTGACCTGGTGGCGTACACCGGCCCGTTCCCGTGGTGGGCGAACGCTGGCATCAAGTACTACCTGCAGGAGAAGCCGCTCCCCGAGGTGTTCCAAGCGACCGAGGGGCAGGCGACGCCGAACTACCGGGCGTGGTGCGGCGGGCCGGCCAAGTGCCTGGACACCAGGGCCCGGATCTGGCTGATCAACACGAAACCGTCCACCACCAAGCTGACCTCGTTCGCGGGGATGAATCCCGAGGTGGAGAAGGCGCTGCGGGCCCGGTTCGTGGTGACCCAGGTGGACCGCTTCACCGACGTGAGCGTCTCACTGCTCACCCCCCGGCCCAAGAAGGGGTGACTGACGGGCCGTTACGGTCGTCCGTCAGTCACCTTCGCCAGCCAGCCCACTCGGGGCTCAGCTGGAACGGGCCGGGTGTTCAGGCGGGCGGCAGCACCTTGGCGACCAGCTTGGCCAGCTCACGCAACGCCTTGCCCCGGTGGCTGATGGCGTCCTTCTCCGCCGGGGTCAGCTCGGCGTTGGTCCGGTCCTGCCCGTCGCCCAGGAAGATCGGGTCGTAGCCGAAGCCGCCGTCACCGCGCGGTGCGCGCAGCACCCGCCCAGGCTGCCGGCCGTCGACGAGGTGCTCCTTGCCGCCGGGCAGCACCAACGCCACGGTGCAGACGAACGAGGCGGCCCGCTGCTCGTCGGGCACGTCGGCGATCTGATCCAGCACCAGCTGAAGGTTGGCCCGGTCGTCGCCGTGCTTGCCGGACCAGCGGGCGCTGAACACGCCCGGCATCCCGTTGAGCGCGTCGACGGCGAGCCCGGAGTCGTCGGCGATGGTCGGCAACCCGCTCTGCCGGCACCCCTCCCGCGCCTTGATCAGCGCGTTCTCGCCGAAGGTCAGGCCGGTCTCCGGCAGTTCGGCGTACTGCTCGACGTCGTCCAGCCCGAGCAGGGCGATCCGGTGCGCGCCGAGCGCACCGTCCAGGATCCGCTGCAGCTCGACGAGCTTCTTGCGGTTACGCGTGGCGAGCAGGACCTTGTTCATGCTGAATCACCTTTGTTCGCGACTGCGGGGCTCGCAAGCTCACTCCTCGCGCTCACGGGGAGGTAAGTGCCTTTCGCTGGGCTTCGGCCAACTCGGCGCACCCGGCGACGGCCAGGTCGAGCAGGGCGTCGAGCTGGTCGCGGGCGAACACGCCCGCCTCGCCGGTGCCCTGCACCTCGACGAAGTCGCCCGCGCCGGTGCACACCACGTTCATGTCCACCTCGGCGGCGACGTCCTCCTCGTAGCAGAGGTCGAGCCGGGCCTCCCCCGCGATGATGCCCACGCTGACCGCGGCCACCGACCGGTGCATCACCTTCTCCGGCTTGCCGGCCAACGCCTTGCGGGCGGCAAGCCAGCCCACCGCGTCGTGCAACGCGACGTACGCGCCGGTGATCGCGGCGGTGCGGGTGCCTCCGTCGGCCTGAAGCACGTCGCAGTCGAGCACGATCGAGTTCTCGCCGAGCGCCTTGAGGTCGATGCTGGCCCGCAGGCTACGGCCGATCAGCCGGGAGATCTCGTGGGTGCGGCCACCGACCCGGCCCTTGACGCTCTCCCGGTCGGAGCGGGTGTTGGTGGCCCGGGGCAGCATCGCGTACTCGGCGGTCACCCAGCCGAGCCCGGAGCCCTTGCGCCAGCGGGGCACGCCCTCGGTGACGCTCGCCGTGCAGAGCACCCGGGTGCCACCGAACTCGACGAGCACCGAGCCCTCCGGGTGGGTGCTCCAGCCACGGGTCAGAGTCACCGGTCGGAGTTGAGAGGGCCCTCGCCCGTCAGGTCGCGCCATGCCTGCACCTTATGCGGTGCGGTGATCCGCCGCGCTCGGGGTGCCCCGGCGAACGTCGGCGCCGTGCACACTGAGGAACCCGTCGACAGCGGCCGGCCAGCCGAACTCCTCGGCTCGCGCCTGGGGCGGCCCGGCACCGTGAGACGGACCTGCCGGGTCAGACGTCGTAGCTGGCGCCGGGCCGGACCACCTCGAGCGGCCCGGTGTACGCGGAGGCGGCCGACTCCAGGGTGTGCGCCTCGCTGCCCCAGGCGGGCACCAGGTGGGTCAGCAGCAGCCGGCCCACAGCGGCCTTGGTGGCCGCCTCACCGGCCTCCCGACCGGTGAGGTGCAGATCCGGTGGATTGTCCATCCCGTCGAGGTAACTGGCCTCGCAGAGGAAGACGTCGGCGTTCTGCGCCAGCCGCAGCAGCGCCTCGCACGGCGCGGTGTCCGACGAGTAGCACAGCGACCGGCCGTCGTGCTCCAGCCGCACGCCGTACGTCTCGACGGGGTGGTTGACCCGGTCGACGGTGACGGCGAACGGGCCGATCGGGAAGGTGCCCGGCTGGAGCGCGTAGAACTGGTACACGTCCTCCACCGACCCGTCGTCGCCGTACGCGGCGCTGAGCCGGTCCGGGGCGCCGGCGGGCGCGTACACCGGCAGGGCCGGGTAGGGGCCGTCCGGGGCGTAGCGGCGCACCACGACGTAGAGCACGGCGTCGAACATGTGGTCGCAGTGCAGGTGGGTCAGCAGGATCGCGTCCGGGGCGTGCAGCCCCGCGTACCGCTGGAGGCTGGACAGCGAGCCCGAGCCGAAGTCGACCAGGAGCCGGAAGCCGTCAGCCTCGACGAGATAGGCCGAGCAGGGCGACTCGGGGCCAGGAAAACTGCCGGCGCTCCCCAGGACGGTCAGTCGCATCGAGTGGTCTCGCTGTCACTATCAGTAGCACCCGTGCCGGCGATCGTCCCGGCCATGATCTCTACCGACGCGTACGCCACGCTGCGCAGCCTACGCTGACACGCCCGGCAGCAAGAATCATCCAACGGAAGTTGTCACGAACGTGACACCGGCTCGCGGTACGCCGGGCAGCCAACGGGCCGTCGACGGATGTCGACGGCCCGTAGTCGGCAGACCAGATCGGTCAGGCCCAGAGCTGCCCCTCCAGGGCGTCCTCGGCATCGGCGAGCGTGCCGCCGTACGCGCCGGTGGACAGGTACTTCCACCCGCCGTCGCAGACCACGAAGGCCACGTCGGCCCGCCGGCCGTCGCGAACCGCCTCGTGCGCCACCGCCAGCGCGGCGTGCAGGATGGCACCGGTGGAGAACCCGGCGAAGATGCCCTCCACCTCCACCAGCTGGCGGGTGCGCAGCACCGCGTCCCGGGTGCCGACCGAGAAACGCCGGGAGAGCACCGAGGCGTCGTAGAGCTCGGGCACGTAGCCCTCGTCGATGTTGCGCAGGCCGTAGACCAACTCGCCGTAGCGCGGCTCGGCGGCCACCACCTGAATGCCCTCGACCTTTTCCCGCAGGTACCGCCCGGTGCCCATCAGGGTGCCGGTGGTGCCCAGCCCCGCCACGAAGTGCGTGATGCTGGGCAGGTCGTGCAGCAGCTCCGGCCCGGTCGTCTCGTAGTGCGCCCGCGCGTTCGCCTCGTTGCCGTACTGGTAGAGCATCACCCAGTCCGGGTGCTCGGCGGCGATCTGCTTGGCGGTGGCGACCGCCTGGTTGGAACCGCCCGCCGCCGGCGAGAAGATGATCTCGGCCCCGTACATCCGGAGCAACTGGACCCGCTCGGTGGAGACGTTCTCGGGCATCACGCAGACCAGTCGGTAGCCGCGCAGCTTCGCCACCATCGCCAGCGAGATGCCGGTGTTGCCACTCGTCGGTTCGAGGATGGTGTCACCCGCGCGGAGTCGGCCGGACTCCTCCGCCGCCCGGACCATGAACAGCGCCGCGCGGTCCTTGATGCTGCCGGTGGGGTTGCGGTCCTCCAGTTTGGCCCAGAGCCGCACCGGAGGGGCCCCGTCGGGCACCGTCGGGGAGAGCCGGGGCAGACCGACGAGCGGCGTGCCCCCGCAGGCGTCGAGCAGGCTGTCGTACCGCGCCATGGCGGCCGACCTCAGCGAGCCGCGACGGCGTCGCCGGCCACCACGGCCGCCGCGCTGTGCGAGCTGATCGCCGCCGCCGCGGCGAAGCCGAACGCGCCGCCGGCCACGGCCGGCAGGATGGTGACGCTGTCGCCGTCGGAGAGCTTCGCGTCCAGCGCGCCGAGAAAACGGACGTCCTCGTCGTTGACGTAGACGTTGACGAAACGGTGCAGCGTGCCCCCGTCGGTGATCAGCCGGCCGCGCAGACCGCCGTGCCGGGAATCCAGGTCGGTGAGCAGATCGGCGAGCGTGTCGCCGGTGCCCTCGACGACCTTTGCGCCGCCGGTGTAGCTGCGCAGGATGGTGGGGATGCGAACCTCGATAGCCATGATGTCGAACTCCTCGATCGGGTGTGCCTACGGTGACGGGACGAGACGGTTGCGGCGCTGACGGGTCAGCGGCCGGAACACTCGTAATCGACCGTCGCCGGGCTCTGCCCGAACATGTAGGACTGCACGGCGTGCGGGTCGACGCCGGCCTCCACGACACGGACCGGCTCCTCGGTGACCACACCGTCGACGATCCGGAACGACCGGATCTCCTCCGAGTCGGGCTCACGGGTCGAGACGAGCAGGTAGTGCGCCCCCGGCTCACCGGCGAAGGCGACATCCGTCCGCGACGGGTACGCCTCGGTGGCGGTGTGCGAGTGGTAGATGACGACGGGTTCCTCGTCCCGATCGTCCATCTCCCGCCACACGCGCAGGTGCTCCATCGAGTCGAACTCGTAGAAGGTCATCGAGCGGGCGGCATTGTCCATCGGGATGTGCCGGGTCGGGGTGTCGCTGCCGACGGGACCGGCGACGACGCCGCACGCCTCGTCGGGGTGGTCCCGCCGCGCGTGGGCGACGATCGCGTCGATGATCGACCGGTCGATGCTCAGCACGTGCACCAGCCTAACGCCTGTCGAGCACAGGCCGAAGTGGTGCCGGTCACCCCTAGTCGATCAAGGCGTTGAGCAGCGACTCCTGTAGATATCCGAGATACGCGTAGACCGAAAGCTGGAACACCCTGCTGGAACCCGGGTCCTCAGCGACCGCGTCGTCCAACTCCTCGCCCAGATCCGTGCCGTCCTTGATCTCCAGGCGGACACCCATCGCGAGCCGGGCGTCGTTCAGTGCCCGCAACCACGCCTCGGCGGCCTCGGCGTCCAGCCGCACCTCGCCACCGGCGTCGTCCGGCAACGCGGCCAGGATCGCCCCCGCCTGATCGATCTTCGCGGTCTTCAGGTCGCCCTCGGTGTAGCGGCGAAATTCGGCGGTGCCCGGAGCGTCCTGCGGGTAGACCGCCGGGAAGAGCCGACCGACGACCGGGTCGGTGTGGTCGAAGCCGTCGGTGAGCAGACCCACCACCTCGGAGGCGACCTTCCGCAGCACCCGCACCTCGTCGACGGCGAAGACGGCCACGTAGTGACCGGCCTGGCGACGGAACATGCTCATGATCTGTCCACCGTCGCCCAGAGCCCGTACGCGTGCAGTTGCGACGCGTCGTGCTCCATCCGCTCGCGGGCGCCGGTGGAGACCACGGCACGCCCCTTGTGGTGCACGTCCAGCATCAGCTGTTCGGCCCTCTCCCGGCTGTAGCCGAAAAGCTTCTGGAAAACCCAGGTCACGTACGTCATCAGGTTGACCGGGTCGTCCCACACGATCGTCACCCACTGCCGGTCGGACGCCGGCACCTCGTCAGTGTCCGGCGTCTCGACCGGTACAACCTGCGGAGCCGCCATGCCCCCCATCGTGCCACCGGTTTCCCGGAACCGAGGAACCGGAACGCCGGCCCGGCGCGGATCACCCACTCCGGGCACTCCCGACCCGCTCTGGACGCCGCCGAGCGCCGGGTCGGGCCCGGACCCGGGCCAACCGGCGGGCGCGCCGTCAGGCGAGCAGGATGCCGTGATCAACTGCATCGGAGAGCACCACGCCCAGCGAGAGGCGGATCACCTCGAACCGTCGGGAGATCTCCCTGGACAACCCCAGCTCGACCTCGCGCACCGCCCGCTGGGACCAGGCCCGCGCCGCGCTGTGGTTGTCGTTGCCGGGGGTACGCCACTGCTGCCAGCACCCGCCGGAGAGCGCCACCGCGACCGGTGGGAGCACCTCGTCACGGGACGCCACCGGATAGCTGGCGGCGGCGTCGATCGCCTCCGGGCCGGTCAACTCGGCCACCCCGGCCGTACTGGTGATCAACAGCACCTTGTCCAACTCCTGGCCGGGCCGGTGATCCGCCAGGCCGTACTGCACAGCGGCGGCGATCCGACGTCGCACGCCTTCGCTCGGCGGAACGCCCAACACCCGGGAGGCGACGTCGGTCACGATGCCGCGCACCGCCTGATCGCACTGCGCGGTGGCCAACAGCGACAACGCCGCCATCTCCCGGTCGAGCAGATCCGGCAGGCCGGCACAGCCGACTCCGAACACGATCTCCTGAACGGCCCGCAGGTGGATGTTCGCCAACTCCAGGGCGAGGTGCTGGCGGATCCGCTGAGCACACGAGCGGGCGTGACGGTCGAGCCGTTCGGACCAGTCACCCGGATCGGCGGCCACGGCGACGCGACCCTGCTGGCCCGGCACTACCGGTGGGCCGACGCTGGCCCGCTGCAAACCCTCACGCGACGCCCAACCCACCAGCGCCCGCCGCAGGTCGCCGGCGGAGGCGGCGTCGTCGACCGGGAACCACCGCGCGCCGGCCAACGCCGGCACCGCGGCCAGCAGCGCGGCCCGATGCGCCTCCACCGTCACCGCTACCGCGTCCACCTCGGTCTGCGCACCCCCGACCGGCGGGACGGACGCCCCCGCGCCCTCCGTAGTCGCCGTGCCGTCGGCCAGCGGAGCCCAACCCGCCGCGCCGGGGGTGACCGCGAAGACGACCTCCACCGAGGTCGAGGCGACTTCGGCGAGCAGGTTCAACTCGGCGGCGGTGAAAGCCTGGTCGGCGGCGATCACGAAGAGCAGCGCGCCGGCCCGGCCCGCCGCTTCGAGCAGCACCTGGGTGCCGGCGACGCCGAGGGTGGCGGTGTCCGGAACGTCGATCAGGGCGAAGTGCCGCAGCAGCGGCTCGGGCACTGTCAGCTCGACCCGCCGGGGCGGGCGAGCCAACGCCGGACCGGCGGCGTCCCGGTCCGCGCCGTACGAGTGCGGCTGGCGGTAACCGGGCACGAACGCCGCCCGGGTGGGCACCTGGGCGTTGCGCACCACCAACCAGCTGCCGGCGGGCACGGTGAGCATGACCGGGTCGAGCCCGAGCAGTGTGGCGAGCACGGCACGCCGCTCGGCACCGGCCGGACCGACGGCGACCACACCGAGCGGCTCGTCCGGGGCGGGGCCCGCCACGCCGATCCGGGTGGGGAGCGGGCCGCAGGTGGGTAGGTCGGTTGGGCCGGTCATGTCGTCCGACGAGTCGACCGAGGGGAGAGGGCCCTGCTTCATCAGGTGCCTCCCGTTGCAGGTGGTCGGAGGTCCGGTCGCGAAATTTTCCGGTACGTCAACCCGGATGTCGGAAGACTACGGGCGGGCCGACGACCGGGCAGAACACCCCGAATACTCACCGGTAATTGTGCGCTTACTCAACTTCGCACCGTGACGGTGCGGGCGCGGACGGATTTCGATCGATATGCTGCGCGGATGAGTCGATGGGAGTTCGTCGGCCGCACGGATGAGCTCAACCGCCTGCTGGAGGCGGTGACCGGTGAGGCCGGCCGGGGGCTCTTCTTCAGCGGCAGCGCTGGCATCGGCAAGAGTCGGTTGCTGCGCGAGGGCGTGGGCGCCCTGCCCACCGACCGGTTCGCGATCTGGTCCATCGCCGCGAGCGCCACCACCGCGGCGCTGCCGTTCGGCGGCCTGGTCCAGGTC
Source organism: Micromonospora sp. C97 (assembly GCF_018070385.1). Classification (NCBI taxonomy): domain Bacteria; kingdom Bacillati; phylum Actinomycetota; class Actinomycetes; order Micromonosporales; family Micromonosporaceae; genus Micromonospora; species Micromonospora sp. C97. Next base: position 168,703 of record NZ_JAGPXU010000004.1, on the reverse strand, counting down.
CTCCCCGCCGAGCAGCCCCAGGGCCTCTCCCCCGCCGGCGTCCTGCGCTGGGCGCTCAACGTGCTGCAACAGCAGGCGGCCGGCCGACGGATCGTGCTCGCCATCGACGACGCCCACCTGCTCGACCCACCCTCGGCCGCACTGGTGCACCTGGTCGCCCGCGCCGAGAACGCCACAGTGGTCGGCACCCTGCGCGACGGCGAGCAGATCCCGCTGCCGATCCGCGCGCTCTGGACCGACGACCTGGTCGAGCACGTGGAGCTGACCCCGATGCCGCAGGCGGAGACCGCTGGTCTGCTGGCGGCGATCCTGGGCGGCCCGGTCGACCCCGGCTCCGCCGACCGGCTCGGCCGACTGTCGTCCGGCAACCCGCTGCTGCTGCGTGAGCTGGTGCACGCCGCCAACGGCAGCGCCGAGCTGAAGCAGACGTACGGGATCTGGAAGTGGACCGGGCGGTTGGAGCTGGCGCCGAACCTGACCGACCTCATCGACACCCGGGTCGGAAAGCTCACCGACGGCGTCCGCGCGGTGGTCGAGCTTGTCGCGTTCGGCGAACCGCTCGGCCTGCAACTACTCAAGCAGGCCGCCGATCAGAAGGACGTGGAGACCGCCGAGGAGCGCGGGCTGATCACCGTGGACCAGCACGACCGGCGCACCAACGTCCGGCTGGCCCACCCGCTCTACGGCGAGGTGATGCGCCGGCGCTGTCCGGTCAGCCGCACCCGCCGGCTTCAGGCACACCTCGCGGAGCTGATCGAGCAGGTCGGCAAGCGCCGCCGCGACGACCTGCTGCGGGTGGCCGTCTGGCGACTCGACTCGGGCACCGCACAGGACCCGGCCCTGCTGCTGGAGGCCGCCGTACAGGCGTTCACCCGCTACGACGTGCCGCTGGCGACGCGCCTGGCGCGGGCCGCGCTGAACGCCGACGGCGGCTCCGACGCGGCCGAGCTGCTGGCCACCATCCTGATGTTCGCCGACCGGCCCGGCGAGGCGATCGACGTCCTCGACGCGGTGCCCCCGGAGCCCGGTGACGAGCGACGGCTCTGCCGCTGGCTGACAGTGCGCGGCATGGTCAGCTACTGGGGGTTGAGCCAGGAGTCCACGGTGGAGGAGATCGCCGACCGGGTCGAGCAGCTCAGCGACTCCGCCGACCGGGCCCGGGTGCACGCCTTCGAGGCGATCATGCGCCTGCACCGGCTGGACACCGCCGCCGCGGTGCGGCTCAGCCAACGTGTCCTGGACCGGCCGGCGGCCGGCGTCGCCGCCCGCGAGCTGGCCCGTTCCACGATCGCGTACGTCCAGGCCGCACAGGGCGAGCTGACCCGCAGCGGTACGGCGATCGCCCAGGTGCACTCGGCAGCGGCCAACTGGCGCACCGACATGCCGTACCTCCAACTGGCCCTGGAGTTGGCCCGCGGCACCCGGCTCATGCTCACCGGCGACCTGACCGGAATCGACGCGATCGTCGCCGACGAGTTCGCCGACCTCGCCGGGGAGGGTGACTTCCGCCTCGGCACCGGATACCTGGCAATCCTTCAGGCGTACGCGTTCCGGCTGCGCGGGCAGAGCGGCGCCGCCATGCGGACCTCCCTGAGTGCCTGTGCGGTGCTGGCCACGAGTCGGGTCTACGCCGGTCTGGCCCAGGCCGAACGCGCCCAGTCGGCGGCGCTGCGCGGCGACGCCGTGCAGGCGGCTGCGGCGATGGCCGAGGCCGACCGCACCCACGCGCCGGGAATGGCGGTGCTCTACCCGTGGCTGGAGCAGGCCCGGGGCGCGTCGCTTGCCGCCGGTGGCGACCTGCCGGGCGCGATCAAGCACCTCGGCGACCTGGTGGATCGGCTGCGCTCGGACGGCTTCGCCGGGCACGAGGTGCACGTTCTGCACGACCTGGTTCGACTGGATCAGGCAGGCATGGCGGTCGGGCCCACCTGTTCCGACGGTGGTCGGCGCACCGTCGCGCAGCGCCTCGCCGAGCTCTCCGAGCGGGTCGACGGGGTGTTGCCGCCGCTGTTGGCCCGGCACGCCCGCGCCGCGGTGACCGACTCCCCCGCTGATCTGCTCGCGGTCGCCGACGACTACGCCGCGCTGGAGTTGACCGTGTACGCGGCCGAGGCCACCTCCCAGGCCGTTCAGCGGCTGCGCCGGCGGCAGTCGGCGGCGGCCAACGACGCCCGGGAGCGTCTCGCCGGGTTGCTCGGGCGCTGCGACCTGATCCGGACGCCGGCGCTCCAGGCCGGCGCGCCGGTGCTCACCGAGCGGGAGTGGCAGGTGGCTCGCCTCGCCGCGCACGGTGCGGCCAGCCGGGCCATCGCCGAACGGCTCTACCTGTCGGCGCGCACTGTGGAGAACCACCTCCAGCGGATCTACGCCAAGCTCGGCGTGACCAGCCGGGCCGAGCTGTGGGCGGCGTTACGGTCGATCCCGGGCCACGACGGCGGCGACGCGGGCTGAACCTTAGGCTGGGGCGGTGAGCATCCACCGCCCCGCGCTGCTGACCGACCACTACGAGCTGACGATGGTCAGCGCGGCCCTGAAGGACGGCACCGCCGACCGCCGGTGTGTCTTCGAGGTGTTCAGCCGCCGGTTGCCCAGTGGCCGCCGGTACGGCGTGGTCGCCGGGACGGCCCGACTGATCGAGCTGATCCGCGACTTCCGGTTCGATCCCAGCGAGGTGGAGTTCCTGCTGCGGACCGGGGTGGTCGACGAGATGGCGGCGGCCTGGCTCACCGACTACCGCTTCAGCGGGGACGTCGACGGCTACGCCGAGGGCGAGCTGTTCTTCCCCGGTTCACCGATCCTCACCGTCTCCGGCGGTTTCGCCGAGTGTGTGGTGCTGGAGACGCTGGTGCTGTCCGTGCTCAACCACGACAGTGCGGTGGCCGCCGCGGCGGCGCGGATGGTGACCGCGGCGCGCGGCCGGGCGCTCATCGAGATGGGGTCGCGCCGGGCGCACGAGGAGGCGGCGGTGGCCGCGGCGCGGGCGGCGTACCTGGCCGGTTTCCGGTTCACGTCCAACCTCGCCGCCGGTGCGCTCTACGGTATTCCGACGGCGGGCACGGCGGCGCACGCCTTCACCCTGCTGCACGACGACGAGCGGGCGGCGTTCGCCTCGCAGGTCGCCACGCTGGGCAAGGACACCACGCTGCTGGTCGACACGTACGACATCAGCCAGGGCATCCGCAACGCGATTGCGGTGGCCGGGCCGGAGCTGCGGGCGGTACGCATCGACTCCGGCGACCTCGCGGTGATCGCTCAGCAGTCCCGGGAGCTGCTCGACTCGTTGGGCGCCACCGAAACCAAGATCATCGTTTCGGGTGACCTGGACGAGTACGCGATCGCCGCGCTGGCCGCCGAGCCGGTCGACATGTACGGCGCCGGCACGGCCGTGGTCACCGGTTCCGGGGCACCGACCGCCGGGTTGGTGTACAAGCTGGTCGAGGTCGAGGGACGGCCGGTGGTGAAGCGCTCCGAGCACAAGGCGACGATCGGAGGGCGGAAGGTCGCGGTCCGCCGGCACAAGCCGACCGGCACCGCCACCGAGGAGATCATCGTCCCGCAGGGCGTTCCGGACCGGCAGCCCAACGACCGCCTGCTCCAGCAGTCGTTCGTGGTCGCCGGGGAGCCGGTGCCGCTGCCGACGCTCGACGAGTCGCGGGAGCACCTGCGGGAGTGCCTGATCTCCATCCCGTGGGAGGGACTGAAGCTCTCGGCCGGCGACCCGGCCGTGCCGGTCACCGTCGTACCCGCTGGTTGAGCCTTCCGCCGATCCGATCTCGAAGGGGAACCCCTGATGGCCAACGCGCTGATCATCGTGGACGTGCAGAACGACTTCTGCGAGGGCGGCTCGCTGGCCGTCGCCGGTGGGGCCGGGGTGGCCGCCGGGATCTCCCGGCTCCTCGCCGCCGAGCCGGACCGGTGGACGCACGTGGTCGCCACCAAGGACTACCACGTCGACCCGGGCGCCCACTTCGGCGATCCGCCGGACTTCGTGGAGTCCTGGCCCCGGCACTGCGTGGTCGGCACCAGCGGTTCGGAGTTCCACAGCGAACTGGACACCGCCCGGATCGAGGCGATCTTCCACAAGGGCGAGCACGCGGCGGCGTACTCCGGTTTCGAGGGGCATGCCGACGACGGCGAGTGCCTGGCCGACTGGCTGCGCCGGCACGGCGTGGACCGGGTCGACCTGGTCGGCATCGCCACGGACCACTGCGTGCGGGCGACCGCGCTGGACGCCGCCCGGGAGGGTTTCGCCACCACCGTGCTGCTCGAGTTGACCGCCGCCGTCGCCCCGGCGACCACCGACGTGGCCCTGCGCGCGATGGAGGGCGCCGGGGTGATCATGCACGGGCAGCCTGTGATCAGGGCCGCATGAGCCGCTAATTCGTTGGCCAAGGGGCCGCCGCCGGTTGAGGATGTCGCCGGAGGTACGGACCCACGTGAACATGAAGCCTTACCGGCGGGCACTCGCCCTGCCCGGCCTGCGATCGCTGCTGGTGGTCGCCGTCCTCGCCCGCATCCCGCTCACCGCGACCGGGGTGACGCTGACCTTCCACGTGGTGTTCGACCTTGACCGCGGTTACGGGGCGGCCGGCCTGGTCGGCGCGGCGGTCACCGTCGGCGCGGCGATCGGCGGGCCGATTCTCGGTCGGCTGGTGGACCAGCGGGGTCTCCGCCCGGTCCTGGTGCTCACCGGCATCGCGGAGGCGATCTTCTGGTCCACCGCGCCCACACTGCCGTACCCAGTGCTCCTGCCCGCCGCGTTCGTGGCCGGCTCGCTGGCCCTGCCGATCTTCTCGGTGGTCCGTCAGTCGATCGCCGCGCTGGTCCCGGAGGACCAGCGCCGCCCGGCGTACGCGTTGGACTCGATGTCGGTGGAGCTGTCGTTCATGATCGGCCCGGCGTTGGCCGTCGCGCTGGTCACCGCGATCTCCGCGCAGACCACCATGTACCTGGTCGGCGGCGGCATCGTGGCCGCCGGCATCGCCCTGTGGCTGGTCAACCCGCCGATCCGCGAAGCCACCACCGGGGAGCCCAGCGGACCGGCCCAGCGGGTGCCTCGCCGGCAGTGGCTGACGCCCCGGCTGCTCGCCGTACTGGCCCTCAGCACCGCTGCGACACTGGTGCTCGGCGGCACCGACGTGGCGGTGGTCGCGGTGCTCCGGGCCAGCGGTGAGGTCGGTTGGACTGGCGCGGTGCTGGCCATCTGGGCGGTCGCCTCGCTGGCCGGCGGGTTCGCCTACGGGGCCGTGCACCGATCGTTCTCCCCACTGGCGTTGACCGCCGCACTCGCCCTGTGCACCATCCCGGTCGGGCTGGGCGGCGCGCACTGGTGGCTGCTGTGCCTGGCGCTGATCCCGGCCGGTGCGCTCTGCGCGCCGACCATCGCGGCCAGTTCGGACGCGGTCAGCCGCCTGGTCCCGGCCCAGGTACGCGGTGAGGCGATGGGACTGCACGGGTCGGCGGTCACCGTGGGCATCGCGATCGGTGCGCCGCTCGCCGGAGCGGTGATCGACGCCAGCTCGCCGGCCTGGGGTTTCGTGGTCACCGGGGCACTCGGTGCGCTGGTCACGGTGGTGGTGCTCCCGATCGAGCTGCGTCGCCGTCGCGCCGCCGCATCCGTCCCACCGCCCGTCGAGGCGGACCTCACCCCCGCCGCCCGCTAACGGTCTGACCCAGGCCGGGCCGGGCTGGACTGAGGCAGCTCCGCCGGCAGGCGAGCCGGAACGGGTCGGGGCAGCCGTGCGCCGACCTAATTGGGTGAGTGTGCCGCCCGGCAGTTTCCGGCCGGCGCGCTGTCTGGGGCAGCAAGATACCGGGGTGACTGCGGATCGAGGTGGCCACCGGGCCACCGGACCACCGGACCACCGGGCCACCGGACCACCGGGCCACCGGGCCACCGGGCCACCGGGCCACCGGGCCACCGGGCCACCGGGCCACCGGGCCACCGGGCCACCGGGCTACCGGGCCGCATACCTGCTGGTGATCGTGATGTCTGTGAGTCATCGTGATGACTCACAGACATCACGCTCACCAGGGACATGGCCTGCCCCGGGGCCAGGCCGCGCCGGCCAAGCCGCGCCGACGCCGGGTTAGGCCGAGCCGAGCCAAGCTACGCCGACGCCGAGTCAGGCCGCGCCGGGCCGGGCCGGGCCGGGCCGGGCCGGGCCGGGCCGGGCCGGGCCGGGCCGGGCCGGGCCGGGCCGGGCCGGGCCGGGCCGGGCCGGGCCGGGCCGGGCCGGGCCGGGCCGGACTGAGCCGACACCGAGCCCAGGCCCTGCAGACGCTACGGAAGGCAGCCGCCGGTAAGCGGCGTGGAGCGGCTGGAACGAGGCGAGACGCGAGAGTGACAGCGGCTGGACATGGCGACGGGCGCCGCTCCCGGTGTCCCGGGGGCGGCGCCCGTCGTACTGCTGCGGTTGAGCGTCAGTGCCGATCGATGTCGCTGGCGGTGTCCTCGCGGTAGCTCGCGCCACCGTCGGACTCGCTGGTGAGCGGCTTGGCGCCACCCTCCGGCGGGCCGGCCACGCTCTGGCCGGCGGCCAGCTCGGGGAACTTCGCGTCGAACGCCGGCCGCTCGGAGCGGATGCGCGGCATGCGGTCGAAGTTGCGCAGCGGCGGCGGGCTGCTGGTCGCCCACTCCAGCGAGTTGCCGTGACCCCAGGGGTCGTTCACCTCGACCACCGGGCCGGTCTTGTACGACTTCCAGCAGTTGTAGATGAACGGCAGCGTGGAGATACCGGTGATGAACGCGCCGATGGTGGAGATCATGTTCAGCGTGGTGAAGCCGTCGCTGGGCAGGTAGTCGGCGTAGCGGCGGGGCATGCCCTCGTTGCCGAGCCAGTGCTGCACCAGGAACGTGGTGTGGAACCCGATCATGGTGAGCCAGAAGTGCACCTTGCCCAGGCGCTCGTCGAGCATCCGGCCGAACATCTTCGGGAACCAGAAGTAGATGCCGGCGAAGACGGCGAACACGATGGTGCCGAAGAGCACGTAGTGGAAGTGCGCCACCACGAAGTACGAGTCCGACACGTGGAAGTCGATCGGCGGGCTGGCCAGCAGCACACCGGTGAGACCACCGAAGAGGAACGTGACAAGGAAGCCGACCGCCCAGAGCATGGGCGTCTCGAAGCTGATCTGGCCCCGCCACATGGTGCCGATCCAGTTGAAGAACTTCATACCGGTCGGCACGGCGATCAGGTAGCTCAGGAAGCTGAAGAACGGCAGCAGCACCTGGCCGGTGGCGAACATGTGGTGCGCCCAGACGCTCATGGAGAGCGCGGCGATCGCGACGGTCGCGGCGACCAGACCCTTGTAGCCGAAGATCGGCTTGCGGGAGAAGACCGGGATGACCTCGCTGATGATGCCGAAGAACGGCAACGCCACGATGTAGACCTCGGGGTGCCCGAAGAACCAGAACAGGTGCTGCCAGAGCATTGGCCCACCGGTTGCGGGGTCGTACACGTGCGCGCCGAGGATGCGGTCCGCGGCGAGCGCGAAGAGCGCGGCGGCCAGCAGCGGGAAGACCAGGATCACCAGAAGGCTGGTGACCAGGATGTTCCACGTGAAGATCGGCATCCGGAACATGGTCATGCCGGGCGCGCGCAGGGTCAGCACCGTGGTGATCATGTTCACGGCGCCGAGGATGGTGCCCAGACCGGAGATGGCCAGACCCATGATCCACATGTTGGCGCCGACGCCGGGCGAGTGCTCGACGCTGCTCAGCGGCGCGTACGCGAACCAACCGAAGTCGGCGGCGCCACCCGGGGTGATGAACCCGGCCGTCGCCATCGTCCCGCCGAACAGGTACAGCCAGTAGGCGAAGCTGTTCAGCCGGGGGAAGGAGACGTCGGGCGCGCCGATCTGGATCGGCACGATGTAGTTGGCGAAGGCGAACACGATCGGCGTCGCGAAGAACAGCAACATGATCGTGCCGTGCATGGTGAAGAGCTGGTTGTACTGCTCGGGCGACAGGAACTGCAGCCCTGGCCGGGCCAGCTCAGCCCGCATGATCAGCGCCATCAGGCCGCCGATCATGAAGAACACGAACGCGGTGACCATGTACATGATCCCGATTTGCTTCGCGTCCGTGGTTCGCAGCAGCCGCGCGATGGCCGACCCCTTGACCGGCTCCCGGACCGGCCAGGGCCGGGTCACGACCGGCTTGGGTGCGACGGTGGTCACGAGTGGCCTCCGGTTCTCGGTTGTCCCGCTCGGCACACGCTGGTTATCGGCGGGCCGTCATCCGCAAGGAGGATAGTCCCCGGCAGGTCGCAGCGCCGCGTGGGGTGGCGTGACACGATCTACAACGGGCCTACAGCGGGCCGAGCAGGAGCCGGTAGTGCTCCCCGAAGATCCGGTCGCCGCGTCCGCGCAGCAGCGGGTCGCGCAGCGCCGGGGGCACGTCCCTGGTCCGGTTGCGGTCCCGGGTCCGGTCGGCCACCCATCGGGTACGCGGGCGGCGACGGCTCTCGTACGCCACCAGCGCCGCCTCCACGCTGTTGGCGGCGCGCAGCGACTCGGCCAGCACCACGGCGTCCTCCAACGCCATGGCCGCGCCCTGCGACAGCGTCGGGGCGGTGGCGTGCGCCGCGTCGCCGACCAGCAGCACGCGCCCCCGGTGCCAACGGCCCAGCTCCACCTCGTCGGTGATCCCGACGTGCACCTCGTCGAGCGCCGCCAGCACCTCGGGCACCGGGCCGCGGTAGTCGGCGAGGAGGTCCCGCAGCCGCGCGAGGGGGTCGGCGGGTTCCTCGGTGCCGGCCTCGTCGGCGTAGAGGTGCAGTCGCCCGGCGCCGATCGGCACCATCAGGAACCCGGAGCGCTGGCCGAGCAGTGCGGTCCACTCGGTGACCGGTGGGCCGTCGCGCAGGACGGCCCGGTAGACCACCTGCCCGACCGGGCGCGGCGGCCCACCGAGGGCGGCCAGCGCGCGGACCGAGGACCGTGGCCCGTCGGCGCCGATGACCAGGTCGTACTCGGTGGTGGTGCCGTCGGTGAAGGTGACGCCGACGGCACCGGGGAGCAGGTCCAGGGTGCGGACCTCGGCGCCGTGCCGGACCGCGCCGCCGGCACCGCTGAGCAGCACCCGGTGCAGGTCGGCGCGGGGTAGTGCCCGGCACTCGCCGACGCCGGCCCAGAGGGCGTCGAGGTCGACCTCGCAGAGTTGCGCGCCCGCGGCGTCGAAGAACCGCTGCCGGTGGATCACCTGCCCGACCGGCCGGACCGGGTCGTGCAGGTCGAGCCGGTGCAGTGCGCGGGCGGCGTTGCCGGGCAGGTAGAGACCGGTCTCGGTGGACTCCCCCGGTGGCAGCTTGTCGGTGACGTCGGGCCGGAAGCCCGCCAGGCGCAGCGCCCGGGCTACGGACAGGCCGGCGATGCCCGCGCCGACGACGAGGATGCGCAGGGGGGAGCCACCCATGGTGGTGTACGCCTCCGGAGGGGGAGCGGCACGCGTTGGAGGCAACACGCTACTCGGAGCGATCGGCGCACACCAGGCCCAATCGGCCCGCACCCCGCCGCTCGTCGGCGACCCGTGCCGTTTGGCCGGCCGGCCGTCGCCGGCCGTAAGGCGGGGATGGCAATCCTCACAATTTGCCAGTTCATCCCCGACGGTTGCGCGTCAGTTTCAGACATGTAAATGTGTCGTTGAGCGTGGGAGCGCTCCCGCACTGCCCCACCACATCCGGCGCCCGGCACGCGCCGAGTCAAGGAGCGTCATGAAACGTCAACTTCGGGCCCTGGCCGTCGCCGGGTTGCTGGTCGCCAGTTCCCTGGTGGCCGTGACCTTCGGCGGCACCGCCTCCGCCGACACCCTGATCTGCGAACAGTACGGCTCGACCACCATCCAGGGCCGCTACGTCGTGCAGAACAACCGCTGGGGCACCACCGCCCAGCAGTGCATCAACGTCACCAGCAGCGGCTTCGAGATCACCACCCTGAACGGCAGCAGCCCGACCAACGGCGCGCCCACCGCGTACCCCTCGGTGTTCTTCGGTTGCCACTACACCAACTGCTCCCCCGGCACGAACCTGCCGATCCAGGTGAGCCAGATCAGCAGCGCCACCAGCAGCATCTCCTACCGCTACGTCAGCGGCGCCACCTACAACGCGTCGTACGACATCTGGCTGGACCCGTCGCCGAAGCGGGACGGGGTGAACCAGATGGAGATCATGATCTGGCTCAACCGGCAGGGCCCGATCCAGCCCATCGGCTCGGTGGTCGGCACGACGAACCTGGCCGGCCGCACCTGGGAGGTCTGGCGGGGCAGCAACGGCTCCAACAACGTCATCTCGTACGTCGCGCAGTCGGCGATCTCCAGCCTGAACTTCAGCGTGCTGGACTTCATCAACGACACCCGCAACCGGGGCGCGATCACCAACTCCTGGTATCTGACCAGCATCCAGGCCGGCTTCGAGCCGTGGCAGGGCGGCGTCGGCCTGGCCGTGACGTCGTTCTCGGCCAACGTCAACGGCGGCGGCAACCCCACCAACCCGCCGCCGACCACTCCGCCGCCGGGCGGTGGTGCGAGCTGCGCGGTGAAGTACACGGCGAACTCGTGGAACAACGGCTTCACCGCCGACGTGCAGATCACCAACACCGGGTCCAGCGCGATCAACGGCTGGACGATGAACTACAACCTGCCCAGCGGGCAGACCGTCACCAACGCCTGGAACGCCACGGTGAGTCAGAGCGGGTCCGCGGTGACCGCCCGGAACGTGAGCCACAACGGGTCCATCGCACCCGGGGGCACTGCCAGCTTCGGCTACCAGGGGACGGTGAACGGGTCGTACTCGTCGCCGAGCAGCTTCTCGCTCAACGGGGCGACCTGCTCCCGCAACTGACCTGACGGCTGGGGGCGTGACCGTCCGTCGCGCCCCCACCGCAAACGGGAGCGGGCCACCGGGAGGAGTCAGGGCGTGCGCGGAGCCGCGCACGCCCTGATCCGTCCCCCCAGACGACGATTCAGAATGAACCAAAGAACCGGTCCCACCAGTCAGGTTCCCCGGAACCGTGGAAGCGCAGGTGGGCAACTCCGTCATAGCGGTTCATCAAGAGTTCTTCCGGAATCACCAGGTGTCCCGAGCCGACGAGAGCCTGCTTGACCTCTTCGAGGTCGCTGGCGTCCAGTGCGCCTTCGGCGCATGCCTCGTCGGTGCTCAGAAAGGCACCGGGGTTGTCGGCGGCGACCATGGCCAACGGCTTGAACTTGCTCACCAGGACGACGATCCGCGTTCCGCTGACCGTAGATTCCCCCGGCACTTCGATCCGCGCGTACTGTGCGGAGTCTTGAATGTCTCGCTCGATCTCGCAACTCGTCGAGAAGCGAGACTCGATATCTGCGGCGAGGATGCCGCACGAGGCCGCAAGCTCCGTTCTGCTGTAGCCAGCGGGAAACTCCAGCCATTCGGGATCATCGAGGCGACGTAACACCGCCATCAGGTTCGCATCTCGCTCCATGACTCTCCTGCTCAGCTCCCACCCTGCGGAGATCCACTCGGCTTCCGTGAAGTCGGGGCATCCTCGCACGTGGGATGCCCCGACTTCCTGAAAGGCGAGCGGATCAAGACCGGGCCGGGCCGCGTCAAGCCCGGGCGGGGCCGCGTCGGAGGTCAGACGCGGGTGAGGCGTACCGCGTCGGCGATGACCAGGCCGCTGGAGCTGCTCCACCGGCTCACACCGACCCGGTTGGCGTCGCCCGCCGGCAGGGCGAACGTGCCGAGGGCGCGCCACTGCCCGCCGGTGGCCCGTTGGTCGACCCGGACGGTCTGGTTGCCGCTGCTGGTGGCGACGATGTACGGGGCGGCGCTGTTGTAGCCCGAGTTCGCCGGCCACCAGGCCTCGACCCGGTAGTTGCCGGCGGCCGGGACGTTGAACCGGTACCAGGCGACATCGCTGGCGGCGACCGGTTCGGCGTAGCGGTAGTCAGCCCCGTAGCGCTGACTGGAGTACGACGACACGCCCCAGTTGGCGCTGGCGGTGAACCGACCGCTGGTGGTGTTGTCCACGGTTGCGGACCAGGTCGTGCCGCCGCCGGCCATCTTCGCCGCCACGTCGGCGCGCATGACGTTCAGGTCGATGAAGGACGGGTCGATCTTGCCGGTGGTGCTGGTTTCCCGGTGGCCCCGGGCGTAGCTGCTGTCCCGGCCGAGGCGGGTGAGCACGGCGGCGGTGGCGGCGACCGACGCGTTGTACTGCGCGGCCGTCATCTCCTGGTTGACACCGTTGTAGTCGATCTCCCACCCGATCATCAGGGTGTTGCCGTCCCCGGACGGGATCGGTCCACTGCCGCCGCTGACCCCGGCGTGGTTGCAGCGGCCGGCGGAGATGACGTGGAAGACGCCGTTGTAGTCGACGAGCGCCTGGCACAGCGGCCCCGGCAGGTCGGAGCGGCCGTTGATGCAGATGCCGAGGGCCGGGTGCGGGTTGCTGGCGCTCGAGGTCGAGGCGGTGTGGTGCCAGAGCACTCCGATCGGGTCGAAGGAGCCGGGGCGCATCCGGTTGAGCCAGTCGCCCTCGACGACGACCTGGACCCCGGCGGCCCGCAGCACGTCCACCAGCCAGGGGATCGTCGCCATCAGGCGTCCGCGAGCAGGTCGGCGAGGCACTCGGCCTTCGGCGCGGCGCTGGCCGGGGCGGGTCGGGCGACGACGGTCAGCGCGGCGACCAGCAGGGCGGGGATGCCCAGCACCCCACGGCGGCGCAGACGGACGGATGGTGATCGGGTCATGGCGATCCTCCAGCGACGGCGGGCACGAACGGATCGACGAACGTGATGACGGGCACGCTATACCGTCACGTACGTCGATGTCGATACCCTTCATCAGCGGGTCACCCGCTGAAGGAATCCGCCGATCAGCCCTCGCCGAGCGCGTCGATGTCGCGCATCTCCTCCGCCGTCAGCGAGAAGTGGAAGACGTCGAAGTTGGCGGTGATCCGCTCCGGGGTCACCGACTTCGGAATCGCCACGATCTCGTGGTCGATGTGCCACCGCAGCACCACCTGCGCGGGCGAGACGCCGTGCGCGGCGGCGATCCTGACCAGCACCGGGTCACTGAGGTCACTGGTCTTGAACGGGCTGTACCCCTCCAGCACCACACCCCGGTCCCGGTGCTCGGCGTGCCGCTGCCGGTCGTACAGCGCGGGGCTCCACTCGATCTGGTTGACCGCCGGGTTCTCCTCGGTGGACTGGATCAGCTCGTCGATCTGAGCGGTGCTGTAGTTGCTGACGCCGATGGCCCGGGTGAGATTCTCGTCCCGGGCGGCGATCAGCTCCCGCCAGAGCGGGATGCTGTCGGCCGGCGACCTCGGCGGCCAGTGGATCAGCCAGAGTTCCAGGTGGTCGACGCCGAGCGCCTCCAGGCTGGCCTCCAGCGTCTGCCGCTCCCGGCCCACCTGGTTGGGCGGCAGCTTGGTGGTGATGAAGACGTCCTCCCGGCGCAGCCCGCTCTCGCGCACCGCACGGCCGACCTCCCGCTCGTTGCCGTACACGGTGGCGGTGTCGAGGTGCCGGTAGCCGGTGTCGAGCGCCGCCAGCACGGCGTCGTACCCGGCCTGGCCGGTGGCCTGCCAGGTGCCGAAGCCGAGCAGGGGCATCCGCACGTCACCGGGGAGCAGGGCGGTGGGCTGGTCGGTGAGGTCCATGAGGTCCGTTCTACCCCGCCGCGCCCCCGACCGCCGAGTGAACCGGACACTGGGGCGTCCAGCGCACCGGTCGGTTTTGCCGGAGAATGCGGGTGTGACCGACCGGCTGCGGGAGTACCGGCGACGGCGGGACGCGGCCCGCACACCCGAGCCGGTGCCGCAGGGCCCGCCGTCGGCCGGCCCCGACGCCGCCCGCTTCGTCATCCAGCAGCACCACGCCCGCAGCCTGCACTGGGACCTGCGCCTGGAGCACGACGGGGTGCTCGCGTCCTGGGCGGTGCCACGCGGGCTGCCACGCGATCCGGGTCGCAACCACCTCGCCGTGCACACCGAGGATCACCCGATGGAGTACCTCGACTTCGCCGGCGAGATCCCCGCCGGTGAGTACGGCGGGGGCCGGATGCTGATCCACGACCGGGGCACCTACCACTGCGAGAAGTGGCGCGACGACGAGGTGATCGTGACCCTCGCCGGTGACCGGACCGCAGGGCGCTACGTGCTGTTCGCCACCGGCGGGCGGGACTGGATGGTCCGCCGCACCGACCCCGCGCCACCCGGCTGGACAACGATGCCGGATCTGGTCCGGCCGATGCACGCCACGCCCGCCGCCGGGCTCCCCCGCGACAGCGCCGCCTGGGGATACGAGCTGCGCTGGGACGGCGTCCGGGCGATGGCGTACGTCTCCGGCGGCCGGCTGCGGCTGCTCTCCGAGACCGACGAGGACATCACCGGCGGATATCAGTGGCTGCGCGCGATGGCCGAGGCGCTCGCCCCCACCGAGGCGGTGCTCGACGGTGTGCTGGTGCGCATCGACGGTGCCGGCCGGGTGCGTCCGAGCACCGGCAGCCGGCTCCCCGCCGACGCCCAGTACCTGATCGTCGACCTGCTCTGGCTGGAGGGCGTGAGCAGCGTCGACGTGCCGTACGCGCAACGCCGGGAGCTGCTCGATGGGCTGGCCTTGGCCGGTGCGCACTGGCAGACTCCGCCGTGGTTCCCGGGCGCGGGCGACGAGGCCCTGCGTGCCGGGCAGGAACAGGGCCTGCCGGGCGTGGTCGCCAAACGGCTGGACTCGGTCTACGAGCCGGGGCGGCGCAGCCGACGCTGGCTGGGCATCGACGCGGTCTGACGCGAGGAGCGACGTGTACCTGACCCACCTGGACTGCCCGCGGTGCGGCAAGGAGCACGCCGCCGACCGGTTACAGAACCTCTGCGACTGCGGGTCGCCGCTGCTCGCCCGCTACGACCTGCCAGCCGTGGCGAAGGCGGTCACCCCGGAACGCTTTCCGCTGCGCCCGGCCGATCTGTGGCGCTACCGGGAGCTGCTGCCGGTGGCCGATCCCCGGCACGTCACCACGCTGGGCGAGGGTTGGACGCCACTGCTGCGCACTCCGGCGTACGGCACCGAGATCGGCATCGCGGACCTGATGGTCAAGGACGAGGGGCTGATCCCGACCGGCTCGTTCAAGGCCCGGGGCGCCGCGGTCGGCGTGAGCCGGGCCCGTGAGCTGGGCGTCGAGCGGGTCGCGATGCCCACCAACGGCAACGCCGGGTCGGCCTGGGCCACCTACGCCGCGCGGGCCGGGATGGGCGCGACGATCGTCATGCCGTTGAGCGCGCCGAGCATCTGCCGGCGGGAGTGCGTCGCCGCCGGGGCCGACCTGCGCCTGATCGACGGGCTGATCGGCGACGCCGGCCGGCGGGTGGCCGAGCTGATCGCGGAGTCGAACGGGGCGATCTTCGACGCCGGCACGCTGCGCGAGCCCTACCGGCTGGAGGGCAAGAAGACGATGGGGTACGAGATCGTCGAGCAGCTCGGCTGGCAGGTGCCGGACGTGATCATCTACCCGACGGGCGGCGGTGTCGGCCTGATCGGCATCCACAAGGCGCTGCACGAGCTGCGCGAGCTGGGCTGGGTCGGTGACAAGCTGCCCCGGCTGGTGGCCGTGCAGTCCACCGGCTGCGCGCCGATCGTGCGGGCGTTCGCCGCCGGCGAGAATCGGGCGCAGCCGTGGGCGGACGCGCACACCGTGGCGTTCGGCATCACGGTGCCGGCCCCGCTGGGCGACGAGCTGATCCTGGCGGCGCTGCGGGAGTCGTCCGGCACGGCCGTCGCCGTCGACGACGCGGACATCCTGGCCGACCTGCGGGAGTTCGCCGGTCGGGAGGGGCTGCTGCTCTGCCCCGAGGGTGCGGCCTGCCTGACGGCGGCGCGGCAGCTGCGCGCCGGCGGGTGGATCCGGGCCGGCGAACGGGTGGTGGTGCTCAACACCGGCGCCGGGCTGAAGTATCCGGACACTGTCGACGTGTCCGGCGTACCCGTGCTGGCGTGAGAGCCGGCACCCCGCGGACCGCGGGGTGCCGACGCACGGTGCCTACTGGTAGGTGATGTCCGATGGTGAGTAGAGGCAGTTGACGCCGTCGGCGCCCTCGCCGATCTCGGTCGGCTCGCTGCCCTTCGGCACGCCCTTGTACTTCACGCAGATCGAGGTCTCCCGGTCCGGGTCGCCGACGATGGTGATCCGGGTGAACCGGGCGGTGTCGCCCCAGTTGGTGTTGATGCCGGCGATCGCGTCGGTGTTCCGGACGATCACGTTGTCGATCACCACGTGCCGCTGGTACGACGTGGAGCAGTTGCCGCAGGCCCGGTAGAGCTTCCCGGCGTTCTCCACCCGGAAGTTCTTGATGTAGACGGTGCCCGACCCGTTGTGTTGGAAGACCTTGTCGCTGGCGGAGCGGGCGCCACCGCCGTCGACGGTGTACGTGGTGCCGCCGCGGAAGGTCGCCGCGTCCTCGCCGACGTCCTCCCACCAGACGTTGATCAGGGTGCAGTTGCCCTCGCAGTGCACACCGTCACCGGCCGGCGCGCCGATGATCACGTTGCGCAGGGTGGCCCCGGCGGCCAACTCGAACATCGGGTCCTGGCTCTCGCTCTGCCCGCCGTCACCGATGCCGTAGTAACGCTTGAGCCCGCCGTCGAAGGTGCCGGACACCGGGATGGTCGCGTCCACCTTCTGGCTGGCGGTGGGCGTCGGCCAGCCGGCCGGCGGCGGAGTGGTGGTGGGTGGCGGAGTGGTCGGCGGCGGGGTGGTGGTCGGCGGTGGCGTGGTCGGGGTGCCACCGCCGGACGAGTCGACCAGCACGTCGTCGAAGCCACCGCTGGCGTACGCGGTGACCAGGCCGATCCGGCCCGCGCCGACCAGGCTGTTGCTGCCGGAGGCGATCTGGGTGCCGTTGACGAACCCGCGGATGGTGCTGCCGCTGGTCTCGATACGCAGGGTGTACCAGGTGCCGGTGCCGACGCCGAGCGAGGCGGAGCCGATCGCCGTGACGGAGCTGCCGTTGACCGCCTGGAGTTCGGCGCGGCCGGAGCCGAGCAGGGCCAGCCGGTACATCTTGGTGCTGCTGGAGGAGCGGGCGGCGAGCCCGACCAGGGCGCTGGACGAGCCGAAGCTCGCCGGCCTGACCCGGGCCTGCACGGAGTAGTTGGTCCAGCTGGTCTGGCCGGCGAACTGGCGCGCCAGCTCACTGCCGGCGTTGGACTGGTTGAGCACCCCCGAGCCGTCCACCGCCCAGGTGCCACCGGACTTGGACCAGCCGGAGGTGTCGCCGTCGGTGAAGTCGTCGCTGAAGATGGTGGCCGCGAAGGCCGAGGTCATGCCGGCGGCGAGGGCCGCCACGGTCACCCCGGCACCCACCGCCAGCAGTAGTGGTCGGCGGCCGGAGAGTCGTCTTTGCTGCACAGGTGTCCTCCTTGACGCATGTGGTGGTGATCCCTGTGCCCGTCGGGCCCGAGACGCGTCGGCGCGGCGTGCGTGCGGCACTGAACGGGATCGGTGTGGCCCCGTCGGACGCCCGGATCCGAAGCGGGGTGAAGCGGGATCAAAGCCGTGGGAAAGGGCTTTCCCGCATCTTCGAGGCTAGGACTGTCCAACCATCAGCGTCAATGCCTGGCGCTTGCAGGTCTGTTGCAGGATTCGACGGCTCAGTAGCTCTCCGGCTCGGTGATCCGCCAGGCCGCGTTGATCAGCCCGATGTGCGAGAGCGCCTGCGGCATGTTGCCCAGCTGCATCCCGGTGGCCAGGTCGATCTGCTCGCTGAACAGCCCCACGTCGTTGGCGTACCCGACGACCCGCTCGAAGAGCGCCTCGGCCCGCTGCTGCTCGCCCGTCATCACCAGGCACTCCACCAGCCAGAACGAACACAGCAGGAAGCCGGCCGGGTCGGCCGTCCAGCGTCGCAGCAGACCGGCCTCGGTGCCCAGCTCGCGCTCGACCATCGCGATCGTCGAGCGCATCCGTGGGTCGGTGGCCGGCAGGAAGTGCGTGACCGGCAGGGCGAGCACCGAGGCGTCCAACTCCGCCGACCCGAACGCGCCGGTGAACGCCCCGATCCGTTCGTTCCACCCCTCGCGCAGCACGGTCTCGCGGATCTCGTCACGCACGTTGGCCCAGCGACGGGGGTCGGCCTGATCACCGAGCCGGTCGGCGAGCCCCACCGCCCGGTCCATGGTCAGCCAGCAGGACACCTTGGACGAGAGGTAGTGGCGCTCGTCGTCGCGGGTCTCCCAGATGCCCCGGTCCGGCAGGTGCCACGTCGCGGCCACCTGCTCGGTCAACCCGAGCACCATCTCCCGCAACTCGACCTCGAAGTTCGCACCGAGGTAGTCGCGCAGCCGCCACACCGCCGATATCACCTCGCCCGGCACGTCGAGCTGACGCTGCCGCCAGGCGTCGTTGCCGATCCGCACCGGCCGGCTGTCCCGGTAGCCGCGCAGGTGGTCGCAGTGGTGCTCGGAAAGGTCGCGCTCGCCCTCCAGCCCGAAGAGCACCGGCACGGGTTCGTCGCCGAACCGGCCGATCGAGCGGGTCGCCCAGGCGAACAGCCGGGACGTCTCCTCGGGGCAGGCCGCCACCCAGAGCGCCCGCATCGTCAACGAGAAGTCCCGCAGCCACGAGTAGCGGTAGTCGTAGTTCCGGTCGCCACCGATCTGCTCCGGCAGCGAGGAGGTCAGCGCGGCGGCGACCGCGCCGCTGCGGGCGTACGTGAGGCCGGTCAGCACCGTCGCGCTGTGTTTGACGAGTTCGGGGTAGCGGCCGGAGTACCCGTGCGTCTCCCGGAACGCCTGCCACGCCTGCGTCGTCTCCGCGAGGGCGGCCAGCGGGTCCAGTCGGGCCGGCGGATCGCCGTACGCCTCACCGAACGCGAGGTCCATCCCGATCACCTGACCGGCGGAGACCTCGAACTCGTGGGTCACCCGGTCGGTGCCCGCCCGCAGGTGCAGACCCCCGGCGCGCAACACCAGCACCACCGGGCCGGCCCCGGCCAGCACCCCGCCGTCCGGCTGGTCGTGCAGGTATGGCGTGAGCAGGCCGTACTCCGGGCGGGGTGCGAAGTCGAGCCCCATCCGCACCCGCCCGGACAGCCCCTTGACGACCCGGATCAGCACGGCCGGGGAGTTCTTGCCCAACTCGTGGGCGCGGGCGCCCACCTCGGCGGCGAGGGCGTCGACGACCGCCACGCTGCCGTGCGGCGTGTGGTGCACCGTCCGCAGCACCAGCGAGTCCGGCAGGTACGCGCGCTCCACCCGGTGGCCCGGACCGCCGACGCCTACCGGCGCCAGCCGGAAATGGCCGGCACCCGGGTCGAGCAGCCGCGCGAACACGGCCGACCCGTCGAACCGGTGCGGGCACCACCAGTCGATCGAGCCGTCCTTGCCGACCAGGGCACCCGAACGGGAGTCCGAGAGGAACCCGTAGTCGGAGATCGCCGGCTGCTGCTCCACCCGCCG
This sequence comes from Micromonospora sp. C97, assembly GCF_018070385.1. Classification (NCBI taxonomy): domain Bacteria; kingdom Bacillati; phylum Actinomycetota; class Actinomycetes; order Micromonosporales; family Micromonosporaceae; genus Micromonospora; species Micromonospora sp. C97. Next base: position 149,274 of record NZ_JAGPXU010000004.1, on the reverse strand, counting down.
GGGGTACCCGCATCAGGCCGGATCAGACCGGGCGCCTCACTCGGTCGGCGGCTCGTCCTCCCCCGCCGCCTCGGCCGCGTCGGCCTCCTCCTTGGTCTTGTGCACCGCCTGGTCGGCGTGCTCCGGCGGCCCGTAGACCGTGTACAACACCAGCGGGTTGGGGCCGGTGTTGACGAAGTTGTGCTTGGTGCCCGCCGGAACCACGACCAGGTCGCCTGCGGCGACCTTCCGCTTCGCGCCGGCGACCCGGGCCTCGCCGACGCCGCTGACGAAGGTCAGGATCTGGTCGATGCCCTCGTGCACCTCCTCGCCGATCTCCCCGTCCGGCGGAATGGTCATGATGACCAGCTGGGTGTGCTCACCGGTCCACAGCACCCGCCGGAAATCCGGGCTCTTCTCGGCGACAGTCGCGATAGTGAAATGCTCCATGCCCACGCTCATACCCCGTCCGGCGGCGCGCCACGCCGGGAGTCGCAGATGGTGGAATTCCCCACGGTCAGAGGGTTTGGATGCGCGCGGACCGGGGATCGACAGCGCGGACCGGCACGAAGCGCCGGTCGAGCCAGGTCCCCGCCGGCGTACCGCCGAACGGCTGCGGTGGTGGGAGACGGCCAGAGCGCGGCGACGTTCCGACCACGGTCGAGCGGCGCCGTGCGCTCTTTCGAGCCACCGTGCGCTCACCCGACTCAGCGATGGAGCCAGGTGAGCAGCTCGGGCGGGGCCAGCGCGGCGACCCGTTGCTGATAGCGGGATCGCGCGGGCTCGTCCAGCAGGTCGCGTCCCTGACCGGAGCCTCCTCGGCGAAAGAACGCCAGGCGGTCGCGCAGCACGCCGAGGGTGTCCGGTGCCAGCTGGTCGGCGCGCTCGCGCATGCGGCCGAAGGTGGCCGCCTCGATGAGCGCGGGCCAGCGCGCGTCGGGGACCGTGATGCCCCACCGGTCGGCGAGCCGGCGCATCTCACCGCCCAGATCGGCCAGCAGGTCGTCGTAGTGCACCAATTCGATGTTCGGCTCGTGCCGGCGGGCCCACGCGTCAGTCAGGTGCATCAGCACCCCGGGGAGCGAATCCAGCTCGGAGTGGGGGTCCACCTCCCGGTCGACCCAGCTCGTCAACCACTCCCGCACCGGGGGCCGCTCACCCGGCGGCCCGGCCGTGGCGGGTTGGCCGGTCAGCTCGGCCAGCCGCGCCCGGTCCAGGTTGGCGGCCTGGTGATAGAGGGAGACCGCCATGTCCAGTGGGTGTCGGGCCACCACCACGTAGTGCACCCGCGGGTCGAGCGGCACCCCGTCCAGCGGGGTGTGCGTCTTGATGAACCGCCGGTGCTGCTGGGCGGCCAGCCGGTCGTACACCGTGGCTCGCGGCTCGCCCAACCAGTCCAGCCACGGCGACAACTCGGGCAGCGGCGCCGGCAGGTCCGGGGTGCCCAGCACCAGGAGCGCACAGATCATCTGCATCCAGGTGGTGCCGCTCTTGGACCGGGTGCTGATCACGATGTCGCCGTCGCGGAACGGGAAACCGGTCCACCGCGCGCTGTCCTCGTCGTCGGATCGGTACCGGTGAATTGGCGTGAGCACCGGTGGATGGTAGTCGTCGAACCGACAGTCGAGCAGCCGAATTCCGACTTACACCCCTGTGAGACATGCGCATGCCTGGCTAGATTGAAGTATGGTGCCCGCCCACGGGGGCCGGGCGGCGGCAACGCTCTACCGCCCCATCCTCGCCAACCGACGAGGCGAGCTTGAGGCCCTGAGCCACCTCGATCCCGCGTACGCCGAGCTGGTCGCCCCGGTCCTGGAGATCGGCACGATCGACAGGTCCACGATGGACACCGTTCGCCGGCTGCCGTCCGGGCTGCTGCCCGCCGTCGACGTCAGCGCGCTGCCCGACATCCCCGAGGCGGAGCTGACCCGCTGGGGCGTACCGATGGTGCCGGTCATCGGGCTCTCCGAGAGCGACCACCGGCTGGTCGCGCACGGCGCGGCGGCACGGGCGTACGGCCGCCGGGCGCTCATCCGGCTGCGGGCCGGCCAGGACCGGGCCGGGCCGGACGCGAGCACCACCGCTGTGGAACGGATCTGGCGGTTCACCGACCTCGCCCCGGAGGAGTGCGACCTGCTGGTGGACGCGGGGGACGTGTGCTGCCCGGCGGACGTGCGGGCCGCCGAGCCCCGGATACGCCGCCTGCTGGACTGGGCGCGCCGACACGCCTGGCGGTCGGTGACGGTGGCGGCGGGCGGCATGCCGCCGACGCTGTCCGGCCTGCCCACCGACGAACCGGTCCAGTTGGACCGTTGGGACTGGCAGCTGTGGCGACGGCTGGCCGACGCCGGGGTCGACTACGGCGACTACGGCGTCCACCCGGCGGTGCCGGGCACCGGTGATCCCGGCGACCGGTTGCCGACGGTGCGGTACACCGACGACGGCAGTTGGTGGATCTACCGCTGGGCGCGACGCGGCGGCCGGGGCGACGACCGGTTCGCCGACCTGTGTCGCACGCTGGTGTCGGCGCCACACTGGCCGACCACCGGGGCGGCCTTCTCGTGGGGTGACCATGAGCTGTTGCGCCGGGCCCGCAGGGGTGCCGGCGCCGGCTCGACCGCCAACTGGGCGGCGTGGAGCACCTCGCACCACCTGGCCCACGTGCTGAACACGCTGTTGCACCCGGCCGGCGACGGTGCGCCGAGGTGGCACCCCGGGCAGGGTCCACCGCAGCGGGGGCGCCCGTTGCGGTGAGCTTCTGGTGCTACTGCTTCTCGGTGAAGCCGAACTGGATGACGCCCTCGTCGTCGACGGTCGCGTCCACCGACGCGTCACCGAGCAGCTCGGCGGCGTCCTCGTCCAGGAAGATCCGGGCGCCCTGGTTGTCGACCACCCGATCGCCCTGCACCGGCTCGGGCACCAGCTCGACGGTGAGCGAGCCGGCCTCGGTGTCGGCGGCGATTCGCACCCCACCGTCCTGGGCGACGTCCTGCTGATTGGCGAGGTCACGAATGACGAGCACGGCGTTATCGGTCATGGTGAGCATGAGTGGAACTCCTCGTGGATTCTCGGCTCGCTGTCGAATACGGCACGGACCGGACAGTCGGGCCCGCCTACGAGCACGCGTGGGAGGCGACAGAGGGGCGAACGGTCATCGCCGTCGCATCGGATCGGGGCAGCTGACGGCCCCGTCACTTCCACCGTGCCCGCTGGCGGACCATCCGTCAAATAGAGCCGGATCAGTGGAGAGCGGCGGCCGGGGCCAGCCAGGCGCGAATCTCGTTGACCGCCGCGCGGCCGGCCCGGTTGGCCCCGATCGTGCTGGCCGAGGGGCCGTACCCGACCAGGTGAACCCGCGGGTCGGCGACCACCCGGGTGCCGTCCATCGTGATACCGCCGCCCGGCGCGCGCAGGCCCAGCGGGGCGAGATGGTCGATGGCCGCCCGGAAGCCGGTGCACCAGAGGATGACGTCCGCCGACACGTTCCGCCCATCCGCCCAGGCCACCCCGTCGGGTGTGATCCGGTCGAACACGGGTAGCCGGTCGAGGACGCCGCGCTCGCGCAGCCGGCGCACCTCGGGGGTGACCGGCAGCCCGGTCACGCCCACCACGCTTCCCGGTGGTCGGCCGGCCCGGACCGCCTCGTCCACCCGGGCCACCGCGGCACGACCCAGTTCCGGGCCGAACTCCTCGTCGTTGAACGACGGCGGCCGGCGGGTCACCCAGGTGGTGGCCGCCGCGACGGTGGAGACCTCACCGAGCAGTTGCACGGCCGAGGTGCCGCCGCCGACGACCACCACGCGAAGGCCGGTGAACTCGGCCGGCCCCCGATAGTCGGCGGTGTGCAGCTGCCGTCCCCGAAACGTCGACCGGCCCGGGTAGTGCGGCCAGAACGGCCGCGTCCAGGTGCCGGTGGCGTTGATCAGGGCTCGGGCGGTCCAGGTGCCCCGGTCGGTGTGCACGTCCAGTCGTCCGTCGGGGCGGGAGCGCACCGCCCGGACCCGTACCGGCCGCCGCACCGGCAGGTCGAAGGTCCTCTCGTACGCGGCGAAGTAGGCGCTGACCTGCTCGGCGGCCGGGCGGTGCGGATCGGCGGGTGGGAGCGGCAGGCCGGGCAGGTCGTGGAAGCCGTGCACCCTGTCGAAGACCAGCGTCGGCCAGCGGTGCTGCCACGCGCCGCCGGGCCCGTTGTCGGCGTCGAGGATGACGAAGCCACTGCCGGGGGCGAAACCGGTGCGGTGCAGGTGGTAGCCGGCGCTCAGACCGGCCTGGCCGGCGCCGATCACCACGACGTCCGCGGAGAGGGTGTCCACACGGGGTACAACAGCCCGGTTGTCGGGACTGTGCCCGCCGTCGGTCGTCGCGCCGGTCACAGCCGGCCATTCCGGCGTCGACCACCCGACCGGCACTTACGCTGAGCGAATGAGCGACTTCCGTCGGTACGCGGCCGAACTCCTCGGCACCCTGCTGCTGGTGTTCTTCGGCGTGGGCAGCGCGGTCGCCGCCCGGGTCCAGGGCGGCGTGGTGGTGGTGGCGCTGGCCTTCGGGTTCGTGATGGTGGCCCTGGTCTACACGATCGGCCCACTCTCCGGCAGCCACGTCAACCCGGCGGTGACGCTCGGTGTGCTGCTCTCCGGAAAGATCTCGGTGCTCGGTGCGGTGGCGTACTGGATCGCGCAGTTCGTCGGCGCGACCATCGCGGCCTTCGTGTTGTGGGCGCTCACCCGATGGGGTGACGTCGCGGACCAGACCGGGGCCCTGGGCGCGAACGGCTACGGCGCGCACATCAACCGGGGCGGCGCTGCCGTGCTGGAGGTCGTACTGACCTTCCTCTTCGTGCTGGTGGTGCTGGTGGTGACGAGTCGGAGCGAGAATCCGGGCACCGCCGGACTGGCCATCGGGCTGGCGCTGGCCGCCACCCAACTGGTGGGCGTGACGCTCACCGGTGCGGCCGTCAACCCGGCCCGCGCGTTCGGCCCGGCGGTCTTCGAGGGCGGCGTGGCGCTGCGGCAGCTCTGGGTGTTCATCGTCTTCCCGCTGCTCGGCGGGGCGCTCGCGGCGCTGGTCGCACCACTGCTGATGGGGGCGCAGCGGCACTACTGGGGTGGTCACGAGAAATCGGTCGGCGAGCCGAAATAGGCAGTAACGGCAATATCTTTCGCCCGGGGACCTTTTCCGGCGAATATCTCCGTGGCAGCATCAGCACATGCATCGTCGTCACTTTCCCCGGGCCCTCGCGCTGCTGGCGCTGGTCGCCACCGCGGCCACCGCCGCCGCGCCCGGCGCCACAGCCGAGTCGCCCACCCCCGCGACGACCCAGCTGCGCGCCACCATCGACACGATCCTCGCCGACAGCCGGCTGAGCGGCGCGCAGGCCTCGGTGGTCGTGGTCGACACCAGCACGGGGCAGACGCTCTACGACCGCAACGGCGACCGCCGGCTGATTCCGGCGTCCAACACCAAGCTGTTGACCTCGACCGCGGCCCTTGAGCTGCTCGGCCCCGGCCACCGCTTCACCACCGACGTCCGCGCCAGCGGCAAGCGTCGCGCGGGCCTGCTCTCCGGCAACCTCTACCTGCACGGCGGAGGCGACCCGACAATGCTCGCCGCCGACTACGACGCGCTCGCCGCGCAGGTCGCCGCCGACGGCGTACGGGTGGTCACCGGCAACCTGGTCGCCGACGACACCCGCTACGACAGCACCCGGCTCGGCCCCGACTGGACCTGGGACGACGAGCCCTACTACTACGCCGCCCCGGTCTCCGCGCTGACCGTCGCCCCGGACACCGACTACGACGCGGGCACGGTGATCGTGCACGCCGCGCCGGCCGACCGGGCCGGCGCCCCGCCGGTGGTAACCACCACCCCCGCCACCGGATACGTCCGGGTCGACAACCGCGCTGAGACGGTCAGCAGCGGCGAGACCTCCATCTCGATCGAGCGCGAACACGGTGGCAACACCGTCGTGGTGACCGGTCAGATCGCCCTCGGCGACGAGCCGGCCAGCGACTGGGTCACCGTCTGGGAACCCACCGGCTACGCGGCCGACGTGTTTCGGACGGCGCTGCACCGACACGGCGTCCGGGTGCTCGGCCGTACCGTGCTCGGCCAGCCCACCCCGGAGACGGCCGACCCGGTGGCGCGACACGACTCGATGAGCCTGGGCGAGCTGATGACACCGTTCCTCAAGCTCTCCAACAACGGGCACGCCGAGGTGTTGACCAAGGAGATCGGTCGGGTGCTCTCCGGCTCGGGAACGTGGACGGCCGGCCTCACCGCGATCAGCGAGTACGTCGCCGACACCGGGATGGACACCGGGAAGCTGCGCCAGCGGGACGGCTCGGGGTTGTCCCGGCGCAACCTCGTCCCGGCGACGGAGTTCGTCGACCTGCTCAGCGCCGTCCGCGCCGAACCGTGGTTCGCCACCTGGTACGCGGCGCTGCCGATCGCCGGCCAGCCCGAGCGGTTCGTCGGTGGCACCCTGCGCAGCCGGATGGCCGGCACACCGGCCGCGGGCAACGTGCACGCCAAGACCGGCAGCCTGACCGGTGTCTCCGGGCTCTCCGGGTACGTCACCAGCGCCGACGGTCGGCTGCTGGCGTTCTCCATCCTGCTGAACAACTACCTGACGGCGTCGGTGAAGTCGCTGGAGGACCAGATCGCCGTAACGCTGGCCGGCTTCCGCGAGGGACAGACGTCGACGGCCCGGGTGGCAGCGCCGGCGGTGCCGGAGACGCCGCGCACCCCGGAGGGCGTCGAGTGCGCCTGGGTGAAACCGATCACCTGCTGAGCGACGGCCGGGAGGCGCGGACGCGCCTCCCGGCCCGGCGAGCGCTCAGGCCGGACGGTCCGGTGGGGGGACCACCGCCGTCGGGTCGCCCCGCTCGATGAGCGCGGCGATCTCAGCGGCCCGCAGCCCGCGCAGTGCCAGCACCCGGGTGCCCCAGCGGTGCAGGCGGCACGGGTGTGGGCTGGCATCGTTGCGGCAGACCACACCCCCGGACCACCGCCGGGGGGCGTGCACCACCACCGCCCGCACGGCGAACTGGGTGTCCTCGCCCGTCACGTACGGCGGCAGGGGAATGTCGCGAAGAACCTCCCCGGACGCTTCACCGGTGCCGGACGAAGCGGCACGACGGACGCGGTGGGCGGTGCTGCTGCTCATTTCCGCTGCCTCCACACTGGATGGTCGGATGGGGACAGCAGAAAGTTACGTCGCATTCGACGCTCCGCGACGGACAAACTGTCCCGCCGCCGCCCGCGCGGCGATGGATCGGTCAGTCAGCGCACCGCCACGGCCTGGAGGCCGACGTTTCCGCAGTGCTGCGTGAAGACCTTCTCGACGGTCCACTTCAGCAACAGTCGAGCACCCTTCGGCAGGGTGAAGCGGATGGTGAACTGGGCGCTCTGACTGGTGTAGGGATCTTCCAGCCGCGCGGTGCTGGCGGGCCCGCCGGTGGACAGCCGCGCTTCCAGCCGCCCGCGTGCCATCCAGATGCCGCCGTACAGCTGGACCGTGCGCGGCCCGCCGCTGCCCGCGACGGCGAGACTGAAGCCGTTGCCGGCACCGCAGGTGTAGACACCGTTGGAGGTGCCGTTCGTCGAGCGGTTCGGTGTGCCGTCGGACCAGCGCACGTACTCCTGGTTGCCGTCCCAGCCGACCCGCCTGCCGGCGCCTCCCCCGTCGATGATCTCGCCGGAGCCGGAGCGCTTGCGGATCGTCGACCTGCCGCCGTCCTCCCCCCAGTGCACCCAGTCCCGGGTGCCCACGGCGGTGAGGTCGACGGCGGCGGGCATCTCCTCCCGGCTCACCGACAGCGCCGGCGCACCGGGCTTGGCCGGTGGTGGCGGCGGGGCGGGCGGGCTGGTCGACGGTGTCGGGTCCGGCGAGGGCGGGCGCTGGCGCGGGCGCAGACCGGGGGTGGCCGGCCCCGCCTCACCGGTGCGCCCGTCGGCGGCCGGGAGAACTGGGGAACGGCCGGTCCCGGCGGACCCGCCGCCCAGACCCACCTGGTCGTCCGGCTCGGGCCCGGACCAGAAGCTGAGGTACGAGATCAACAGCACCAGGCCGACGAGTACGGCGGCTCCCTGAACCACAAAGCGCCGCCGCTGCCGGGCGCGGCGCAGCACGCTGCGGGTGAATCCGGCGGTCGTGGCACGCGGACGGTGCCTCGGCGGCGCGTCGCCAGCCCTCGAACCAGCCCGCGTGCGGTCTTCGTCCGCCACCGACCCCTCCAACTCCACCGCCCGGCCGTCCTGGACCGCAGCGGACCACACCGTCCACTGTGGGCCGATTCACGTTTACACGGGCGTGGACGACACGCTAGATCCGGACTGCCGGACGTGTCCAGCCCACAACGGGACGCTGTCGGACAACCTGGCCCGCCCGGACTGGCACTTCGGCAGCCCACGACCGCCTTACGCGTCAGCCGATCCGGAAACCGAGCAGCTGCGCGATGGTCACGGCCTGCTCGACGTCGATGATGGCACCGGCCCGTTCGACGACCGTCGGGTCGAGCGCGGTGAGATCGCTGCCCCGCAGGTCGGCGCCGCCGAGCCGGACATTGGTCAGCTGGGCGCCGGAAAGATCGACGCCAGTGACGGAGGCACCGGTCAGATTGGCCCTGGTGAGGTCCACCTCGCGCATGCGCACCCCGGTCAGCCGAACGCCGCGCAGGTCGGCGCCCGGCAGCGCGGCGAAGGACCAGTCACCGCCGTCCACCGTCAACGGACGCAGATCACATTCGCTGAAGGTGCTGCCGACCAGCTTGCAGCCGGTGAACTCGGCCTCGAAGAAGTTGCACCGCCGAAAGACGCACCGGGTGAACGCGGAGTCGACATGCCGGGAGGAGTTGAACGCCACGTTGCCGAACGTGCACCCGGTGAAGACGGCGCCTCTGCTCACCGCCTCGGTCAGGTCCACCCCGAAGAACTCGCAACCCACGAAGTGCCGGTCGGTCAGCTCCTCGCCGTACCAGTCGTCGTTGCGGAAGGTCACGTCCTCGGTCAACTCCGGCATCCGGCCAGGCTAGTGGGCACCGCCGACGGCCGACGGACGGCGGGCCGGTGCCGGCCCCCTTCCGACGCCGGTGTACCGGCGAGTAGGTTCGGCGGCGTGAGTGTGGCTCGGAGCATGGACCCGGATCAGATCGGTTTCGACCCGGCGCGGCTGGCGCGGATCGACGAGCACTTCGGCGGGTACGTCGACGACGGCCGGCTTACCGGCTGGCAGGTGGTGGTCACCCGCCGCGGCGAGGTGGCGCACTCCTCGACGTACGGGCTGCGCGACCGGGAGTCGGGCGCGCCGGTCGAGGCCGACACCCTGTGGCGGATCTACTCGATGACCAAGCCGGTCACCTCGGTCGCGGCGATGATGCTGTGGGAGGAGGGCCGGTTCGAGCTGACCGACGAGATCAGCCGCTGGCTGCCCGAGTTCGCCGACCTGCGCGTCTACTCCAAGGGGTCGACGCTCAAGCCGTACACCGTGCCGGCGGTCGAGCCGATCCGGGTCTGGCACCTGCTCACCCACACGGCCGGCCTGACGTACGGCTTCCTGCAGACCTCGGTGGTCGACGGGCTCTACCGGGCCGCCGGCTACGACCTGTACCCGCCGGCGGACGTGGACCTGGCCACCGCCAGCGCGACCTTCGGCGAGCTGCCGCTGCTGTTCCAGCCCGGCACGGCGTGGGGCTACTCCGTCGCCACCGACGTGCTCGGCCGACTCGTCGAGGTGATCTCCGGGCAGAGCCTCGACGCGTTCTTCGCGGACCGGATCTTCAGCCCGCTGGGCATGACCGACACCCGCTGGTGGGTGGAGGGCGACGAGGCCGAGCGGCTGGCCGCGCTCTACGTACCGGATCCGCGCAGCGGCCGGGCCGTCCGCTACGACAGCCTCGGGTCGCTGGCGTTCCGCAAGCCGGCGTTGCTCTCCGGCGGCGGTGGTCTGATCTCCAGCGCGGCCGACTACCACCGCTTCACCTCGCTGCTGCTGCGCGGCGGGGAGCTGGACGGCGTCCGGCTGCTCGGGCCGCGCACGGTGCGGCTCATGACCCGCAACCACCTGCCCGGCGGTCAGGACCTGGGCACCCTGTCCACCGGCGGCTTCGCCGAGACCACCCTGGACGGGATCGGGTTCGGCCTCGGCTTCGCGGTGGTCGACGACCCGATCCCCAGCCGGTTGCCGAGCAGCGTCGGCGAGTACTACTGGGGCGGAGTGGCCAGCACCGCGTTCTGGGTCGACCCGGCGGAGGAGATCACTGCCCTGCTGTTCACCCAGCTGATGCCGTCGAGCACCTACCCGTTGCGCTCCCAGCTGCGCCAGCTCGTCTACGCCGCCCTGGTCGACTGACGGTTCGCCGTTCCACCGACGCCGAGTCGGCCCACTGCCTAACCTGAGCCGGTGAGCACCATCGTCGTGTTTGGCGCGGGCGGCACCGCCGGTTCGCGGGTCGTCGCCGAGGCGGCCGACCGGGGGCATCGGGTGATCGCCGCCGTCCGCCGCCCGGAGGCCACCTCGTACCTGCCGGCCGGGGTGCGGACGGTCACCGGCGACGCGACCAGCCAGCGGAGTGTGCGGGAGCTGGCCCCGGACGCCGACGCGCTGGTCGTGGCGATCGGCGGCGGCGAACGCGAGCTGTGGCGCGACGCGGCGGAGAACCTGGTGACCGCACTGCGCGGGATGGCGGCCGCACCGCGGATCATCCACTTGGGCGGCGGGTCCACCCTGCTCACCCCGGGCGGCACCCGCATCCTCGACGAGCCGGACTTCCCGGCCGAGTACCGGGACGCGGCGCTGGGCCAGGCGGAGGCGCTGGACTACTACCGCACCGCCGCCGACGGGGTGACCTGGACGTACGTCTCGCCGCCCCCGCTGGAGTTCCACCCCGGCGCCCGCACCGGGCACTACCGCACCGGCACCGACCAGCCGGTCACCGACAGGCAGGGCCGTTCGGTGCTCACCTACGAGGACCTGGCGGTGGCGATCGTCGACGAGATCGAACAGCCACGACACCGGAACGCCCGCTTCACCGTCGCGTACTGACCGGGGTGCCGTCCGGCGGTGCTCAGTCGGCGAGGCGGGCCGGGAAGCCACCGGTGGCGATCGGACCCCAGGCGTCGATGGTGACCCGGATCAGCGACTTGCCCTGGCGCACCATCGCCGCCCGGTAGTCGTCCCAGTCCGGGTGTTCGCCGGAGATGCTGCGGAAGTACTCCACCAGCGGATCCAGCGCCTCGGGCAGGTCCAGCACCTCGGCGGTGCCGTCGATCTGCACCCACGGGCCGTTCCAGTCGTCGCTGAGCACGCAGGCCGAGACCCGGGGGTCGCGGCGGATGTTGGTCACCTTGGCCCGCTCGGGGTAGGTGGACACGACCAACCGCCCCTGCCCGTCGACCCCTGCGGAGACCGGGGAGGACTGCGGGCGCCCGTCGGCCCGGGTGGTCATCAGCAGGACGCGGTGCCGCGGCCGGAGGAAGTCGAGCAGGCCGTCCCGGTCGACCCGGGTGTTCGTTGCGATGCTGCGTGCCATTCCCCGTTCCTACCAGGGGCCGGGCGCGGCGACGGCGGCGGGTCAGCGAGGTCGGGCCGGGGAGCGGTGCACCGCCTGGGTGGGCACCCGGGGACGACCGGACGGACGCCAGGCCCGACCGTTGGCGTAGATCACCCGGAAACCGAGGTACGACGCGAGCGGCGCCCAGTGGGCGGAGCCCATCCGCAGCTCGGCGGCGTTGTGGCGCTGGCCGTTGGCGAGCACGTCGAGCAGAACCGTTTCGAAGGCCGCCGATTCGACCCAGTCGACTTCCCGGGTGAAACCGCAGATCAGCGCGGCTCCGGTGACCTCCAGGAACTCGCGCAGCACCGCGTCCGAGGCGCGCAGCACCGAGCAGCTGCCGAAATAGAGTCGCCGGCCCTCGGCGCGGCCGGCCATCAGCTCGGCCACCTCGTTCAACTCGACCGACTGCCAGTCGGTGAGGCAGAGCCGGCTCGGCTCGCCGTGCATGGCGAAGAAGCCGACCCGGTGGTCGGCGTACTGCTTGAGCAGCCAGCGGTCCAGGAAGTAGAACAGCTCGTCGCGGGTGGCCGCGTCCTTGTGGATGAAGCGGATCTTGCCCAGCCGCTCCAGCAGCTCCAGGGTGGGCAGCACCGAGCCCCGCTCGTTGAGGTCCCGGTGCCACTGACCCTCGACACAGAAGACGCCACCGCGTGCCACGCGCACCTCCGCCAGTCCGCCGCCCGGGCTGACGTTACCGGCCGCGGCCACCCTGGGAACATCACCCTCGGTGTGGCGGAACGCGACGTTCGGTGTGCTTGGCCGCAGAAAGGCCGATCGGTGGGAAATGGCTGTTTCGCAAATCAGCTGAATTCCCAGGCAATACCCAGGGACAGCGGATTGTGAGCACGATTCTCGTTAATCGCCGCCAACGGCACGGATCAGTGCGAGGGTGGAAATCACGGGACTTCTCGGTCGATGTCCCGGAGCCACCCCATTCGCTCTCCTATCGGGAGGACTTCTGTGCGCGTAAACACCTTGAAGCGTGCCGCCGTCGCATTCGCCCTGGCACTGCCCGGGGCCGCAATCGCCACGGTGGTCGCCGCACCGGCGGCGCACGCGGACGGTTGTTACACCTGGAACCGCACCCTGACCCAGGGCCGCTCCGGCAACGACGTCCGGCAGTTGCAGATCCGGGTCGCCGGGTGGGCCGGCTACCGGGACATCGTGGAGAACGACGGCCGCTACGGGCCCAAGACCGCCGCCGCGGTCAAGCGGTTCCAGCAGGCGTACGGGCTGCGCGCCGACGGCATCGCCGGCCCGCAGACCTTCGCCAAGCTGTACCAACTCCAGGACAACGACTGCACGCCCGCCCACTTCAGCTACAGCGAGCTGGACAACGGGTGCGGCGGGAGCGGGTGGAGCGGCGGCCCGCTGTCGGCGAGCCAGACCAAGCAGAACGCGCTGCGCACCATGTGGAAGCTGGAGGCGCTGCGCAAGGGCCTCGGTGACAAGCCGCTCTACGTGTCCAGCGGCTTCCGCAGTCGCGCCTGCAACAACCAGGTCGGTGGCGCGTCCGACAGTCAACACCTGTACGGCAACGCGGCCGACGTGACCTCACGGACGTCCTCGCTGTGCCAGATCGCCCGCAACGCCCGCAACAACGGATTCAGTGGGCTCTACGGACCGGGCTACCCCGACCACGACGACCACGTGCACGTCGACTCGCGTCGGGAGAACAACAGCGACCGCAGCTCGAACACCACGAGCTGGTCCGCCCCGGACTGCGGGGTCGGTAACTGAGTCGCCCGCCCAGAGCGGCGTCGGCCCGACGCGGAGGGGGAATCTCCGCGTCGGGCCGACGTCGTGTCGCCCCGGGTCGGGGTGGGCGGAGGGGGTAGCGCGCTCAGCTCGCCCGGGGCCAGCGCGGCGCGGTGACGGGGGGAGTCACCGGCCGGCCAGCAGCGGTGGGCCGTACGCCCTGGGGGACGACCCGCGCGGCCTGCTGCCGCGACGGCCCGGTCGCCGTGAACGGGAAGGGTACGTGCACGAACGGATTGCCATGCCGGATCAACGCCTCGATCTGCCGCTCGTTGAGCCCGTGTGCCTCCAACACCCGCCGCCCCCACCGATGCAGGCGGCACGGATAGGAGGCACCGTCGTTGCGGCACAGCGGCCCGGTCGGCCACTCCTCGGCGGTGTGCACGACCACCGCCCGGACCGCGAGCCGGACATCCTCGGGGGTCAGCGGTGTCGGCATCGGCACCTCACCCAGCACCTGGTCGATGGGATCCGTCGACTGCTCACCAACTCGCACGGCAGGCCTCCCGCAGTTCGGCAGCGGTACGGCGGACCCACCGCACCGACATCCTCGGTCAGGAGTACGGCGGGCACTGGCCGAAAGTTCAATTCCGGTACCCGGTAAGCAGATTCGCCCGAGGAACGGACCGTCAGACCAGGCCGGCGTCGTGCACGAGCAGGGCCACCTGGACCCGGTTGTTGAGGTCGAGCCGAGTCAGCAGCCGGGAGACGTACGCCTTCACCGTCGCCACGCTCATGAACAACTCCCCCGCGATCTCCGCGTTGGTATGCCCGCGGCCCAGGGCGACCGCCACCTGCCGCTCCCGCTCACTGAGCCCGGTGAGCAACCGCAGCGCCCGCTCCCGCCGCGGGTCGGGGCCAGCCGGGCCGGGGGTGGCGGCGGTCACGTGGGCGATCAGTGTGCGGGTCACCGTCGGGGACAGGGTCGCCTCCCCGGCCGCCACCCGGCGCACGGCGTGCACGATCTCCGCCGGCGGGGTGTCCTTGAGGAGGAAGCCGGCAGCCCCGGCGCGCAACGCCCGCAGCACCTGCTCGTCGGCGTCGAAGGTGGTCAGCACCAGCACCTCCGGCGGGTGCGGCTGGGCACGCAGGGCCTCGGTGGCGGTCAGCCCGTCCACCCGGGGCATCCGGATGTCCATCAGCACCACGTCCGGGGCGTACGCGGCGACGGCGGCGGGGACCTCACCGCCATCGGCGGCCTCGCCGACCACGGTCAGGTCCGGCAGACCGCCGAGGATCATCGAGAGCCCGGCCCGGACCAGCGCGTCGTCGTCCACGATCAGCACGCGCACCGGCGACACTGCCGACTGCGGCCCCGCCGCACCGGAAGGGCCGACCACACCGGAGGCGTTGGCGGCGCCGGGAGGGCCCGCCGCTGCGGAAGGGCCGGTCACGCCGGCCACGGCAGCCAGGCGGCCAGCCGGAAGTCGCCTGCGTCGTCGCGACCGTAGGCGAGCCGGCCACCGGCGAGGGTGACCCGTTCGCTGATGCCGACCAGGCCGGTGCCGGCGCCCGGCAGCGTGTCGCCGGCCGGTGCGCCGACCGGCCAGCGGTTGCCGATCGCCACGGTCAGGCCGCTGCCCGGGCCGCCCGCGACGTCCACGGTGACCGCCGCGCCGGCCGCGTGCTTGCGGGCGTTGGTCAGCCCTTCCTGCACGATCCGGTACGCGGCCCGGCCCAGCGCCGCCGGCACGTCCCCCGGGCTGACGACGCTGTCGCTGACGTTGACGCGCACCCCGGCTGCCCGCGATTCGGCGATCAGGGCCGGCAGGTCGGCGAGTGTGGGTTGCGGCGGCTCCGGGGAGTCGCCGTCGTCGCTCTCGGCCCGGAGCACCCCGATCACCTCCCGCAGGTCCTGAAGGGCGGCGTGCGCGCTGCCCCGGATCACCCCGGCGGCCCGGGCCACCTCGTCCGCTGGAGCGTCCGGGCGGAACTCCAGCGCCCCGGCGTGCAGGCTGAGCAGCGAGATCCGGTGGGCCAGCACGTCGTGCATCTCCCGGGCGATCCGGGTGCGTTCGAGGTGGCGGGCCTGGGCGACCCGGAGCTGCTGCTCTGCTTCGGCCCGGTCGGCCCGATCCCGCAGCGACACGATCAACTGCCGTCGGGCCCGGACGAACATCCCCCAGGCGAGCACGGCGACGGTGATCACGACGCCCCAGGCGACGGTGGCCCAGTAGGGCATGCCCGGATCCGGACGAACCCAACTGAAGACGAGGTTGGTGAGGAGACCGACCCCGGTCACCGCCACCGCGACGGCGGTGCGCCGGTGCACCACGACGGTGAAGTAGAAGATGACCAAGGGGATGGCCGAGGCCATCGAGAACAGGTTCAACGGCAGGGTGGCCACCACCAGCCCGAGCGGCCAGCGCCGCCGCAGCCAGAGCAGCCCGCAGCAGACCAACCCGAGCAGCGCGTCCACGCCGACCATCCAGTCGTGCGGCAGCGGGACCGACGACTCCGGGTGGGGCGACAGGGCGTCCGCGGTGGCGAACAGCACCCAGAGCAGGCTGACCAAGAAGGCCAGGGTGTCGACCGCCCAGTCCCGGGTGGTCCGCCGGGGCCGGCGGGTCGCCGTCTCCGGGCTGGCCGCGCCGGCCAGCGCCCCGGGCAGCAGCCAGGGGTGTTCCGGCACGGCGAGGCTGGTCACGGCACCATGCTAGGCAGCCGAAGGGCGCCACGACCAGCTACCAAAGTCGAGACCCGCCGGTCGACCAAGGTCGGTACGGCATCGACCGGCGGCCGCAGCGGATGGCCGGGGGGCACGGGCACGCTCGACGACATGATCACCGTGGAGAACCTCTCCAAGCGATACGGGCCACACCCGGCCGTGGACGACGTGTCGTTCCAGTGTGAGCCGGGCACCGTCACCGGCTTCCTCGGCCCCAACGGCGCCGGCAAGTCGACCACCATGCGCATGATCTGCGGGCTCACCACGCCGACCGCCGGCCGCGCCACCGTCGCCGGGCACCCCTACCAGGATCTGCCCAACCCGGGGCGGGAGGTGGGAGTGCTGCTGGACGCCTCCGCCCAGCACGCCGGACGCACCGGCCGCGAGGCGTTGACGCTGTCCGCGTACACCATGGGTCTGGACCGGCGCGAGGTCGCCGCGAAGCTCGACCTGGTCGGGTTGAACGCGGTGGCCGCGAAGCGTCGGGTCCGGGCGTACTCGTTGGGGATGCGCCAACGGCTCGGGCTGGCGCACGCGCTGCTCGGCGACCCCCGGGTGCTGATCCTCGACGAGCCGGCCAACGGGCTGGACCCGGAGGGGATCTTCTGGATGCGCGGCCTGCTGCGCGACTTCGCCGACCGGGGCGGCACGGTGCTGCTCTCCTCCCACCTGCTGCGCGAGGTGGAGGCGGTCGCGGACCGGCTGGTGGTGATCGGGGGTGGCCGGATCGTGGCCCAGGGCGACAAGAACGAGCTGCTGGCCGGCGGCGGCACGGTGGTCCGGGCCCGCGACGACGCGGCGCTGCGCCGGGCGCTGGAAACGGCGGGTCTGACCGCCGCCGACAGCACCGACGGCCTGCTGGTGCAGGCCGACGCCGAGGCGGTCGGCCAGGCGGCGGCCGATGCCGGCGTCGCGCTCGCCGAGCTGCGCCCCGCCAGCGGCGGCGGCCTCGAACAACTCTTCCTCACCCTGACCGCCGGCGAATCCACCAAGGAGGCCGTCCGATGACCACCACCACCGCGCCCGCCAGCGGCCTCGTCGCGCCCCGGCACCACACTCCGGTACGCCGGCCGTCACTGCTCCGCCTCACCGGTGTGGAACTGCGCAAGCTCGCCGACACCCGGGCCGGACGCTGGCTGCTGATCACCATCGGCCTCGTCGTCGTCGCGATCGTCACCCTCCTGCTGATCTACGCCGAGGACTCCGAGCAGACCTTCTTCACCTTCTTCGTCACGTCGCTGTTGCCGGTCAACGTGCTCCTGCCGGTGCTGGGCATCCTGTCGATCACCAGCGAGTGGTCCCAGCGCACCGCCCTCACCACGTACGCGCTGGTGCCCCGGCGGGAGCGGGTGGTGGCCGCGAAGCTGATCGCGGTGGTGCTGGCCGCGCTCGCCTCCGTGCTGGTCACCCTGGCAATCGCAAGCGTCGGGACGCTCGTGGCGTCCGCCACGGGCGGCGCGGGCACCTGGCGCGTCGACGCGGCGCTGATCGTGAACGCGGCGATCGTCCAGGTCGCCGGCGTGCTGATGGGTGCCGCCTTCGGCCTGCTGCTGCTCAACCCGCCGTTGGCCATCGTCGGTTACCTGCTGCTACCAACCCTCTGGTCGGTGCTGGGCGAGCTGGTCCGACCGCTGCGCGGCGCTGCCGGTTGGCTGGACACCAGCCGGACCATGGAGCCGTTGTTCACCAGCCACGTCACCGGCGAGCAGTGGGGACGACTGGTGGTGTCCCTGCTGGTCTGGATGGTTCTGCCGCTGGCCGCCGGCCTGTTCCGGACGCTGCGCCGCGAGGTGTCCTGACCATGGACGCGGCCGACTACCGTCCGCGCACCGTGGTCAGCGGCGGCCCGTTGGAGCTGGCCGTCCTGTGGGGTGGCTTCCCGCTGCTCGGCGCGGGCGCCGGATGGCTCCTGGCGGCGACGACGGGCTGGCTCGCCCGACTGCCGTGGGTGCCGTTCGGCGGCCTGGTCCGGTGGCTGGACCAGCTGCCCGAGCCGCAGGCCACCGCCGGCGCCATCGCGGTGGGCGTGCTGGCCGGCCTGGTCATCGCCGGGATCGGCACCGCCGAACGGCTGATCGTCACCGTCGACGCGGCGCAGGTCCGGCTGCGCCGCTCCGCCGAGAACCGGACCGTCGCGCGGGTCGACACCCGGGTGGCCTTCCTCGCCCACAAGCACCTGGTGCTGCTCGACGCCGACGGCGCGGAACTGGTTCGGGAGCCGACGGACCTGTCCGCCGCCGCACTCGCGGCGGCGTTCCGCGAGCACGGTTGGGGTTGGGCGGACGACGACCCGCACCGGTCGGCGTACCGGCTGTGGGTGCCCGACCTGCCCGGGTTGCCGACCGGTGCGGACGCGCTGCTACGGGCCCGGGAACGGGCGATCCAGCGGGACCGCCGCGACGACGCCCGGGAGTTGCGCCGCGAACTGGGTCTGATTGGGGTGGTGCTGCGCGACGACGACAAGCGCCAGTACTGGCGGTTGACCAACCGGGCCGTCGCCCCCGGGTCGGAGCAGCCGACTTCGGCCGAGCGGGACGCGGCCGGGCGGTAGCGTCTGTCCCAGCAGACCCTGGGAGCCGCGCGATGACCGAACAGCAGCCGTACCGGGTGGTGTCCCGACACCCCGGGTTCGAGCTGCGTCGGTACCCGGCCCACCTGGTGGCCGAGATGCAGATCCAGGCGTCGTTCACCCGGGCGCCGATCGAGGCGTTCCGGCCGCTGGCCGCGTACATCGGCGGTGCCAATCGGGCCCGGGGCCCGCTCGGCACGGAGGCGGCCGGCGGCTCGGAGAAGATCGCCATGACCGTGCCGGTGATCCAGATCGAGGGCGAGTCGCCGGGGGCGTACCTGATCCAGTTCATCATGCCGGCCACCTTCACCACCGCCACCCTGCCCGAGCCGGTGGACGCCCGGGTGCGGATCCACCCGGTGGCGGCGCGGCTGGCGGCGGCGATGCGGTTCTCCGGGCGGTGGACGGAGCAGGCGTTCAGTCAGCGGGCGACAATGCTCGGCCGGTCGGTGACCGCGGCCGGGCTGCAACCCACCGGTGCCATCCGGTACGCGCGTTTCGACAGGCCGTGGAAGCCGTGGTTCCTGCGCCGCAACGAGGTCGTGCTGCCGGTCGTGGAGTGAGCTATCGGAGTTGCCGGCGGTCGTCGATGCTCGGTCGGGCCAGCAGCACCGCCATTCCCAGCCCGGCGAGCAGCCCGGCCAGTGAGACCAGCAGATCGGAGTCGGCGGCGTTGATCGGGCTGTTGCCGGCCAACGAGGTGAACGCCGCGCCGATCGGCAGCGCGATCATCATGGGGACGGCAGTGGCCACCAGAAACACGACCGGGCCCACCAACGCGAGGAGAGCCGCCACCCCGTGGTGCCACCAGACCGGCCGGCCGCCCGGCCAGTCCCAGGCCAGCAGGGTGACCCCGGTGAGCAGCACCGCACCGAGCGCGGCCTCCGGCAGCAGGCGGGTGCCGGGCGGGACGGCACGAACCAGCCCGACCCCGAGCAGGGCGGCCACCGTGACGCCGGCCGCCAACGCGACGCGGGCCCGGGTCCGGGCCGGAGCCGCCGCCAGCCCGGCGCCGACCGCGACGGCCACCAGCAGCGCCGCCGTGGCCAGGGCGCCCTGGTTCAGCTCCGGCTCCCGGTCGGTCGGTGACTCCATCGCGGCGGCCACCAGCGTCAGCACCCCGGCCACGCAGGCCGCGCCGGTCAGCACCCGCCGGTCGGTGGCCGCAGGCGCGCCGCGCTCCCGCTGTGGCCGGCCAGGCTCGCGCGCCGAGGACGTGCGGCGCTCCCACCACAGCGGAATGGCCGCGACCCCGCCGAGCACGGCGCAACCGCCGACGGCGAGCAGCACCGTCGCGTCGACGCCGATCGGGTCGGCCCGGTCGATCGCCACGTCGGCGGCGACCCAGCAGCCACCCAGCAGCACCGCCGGGCCGCCCCACCGCAGCTGACCGCGCCCGGCCAGCACCAACCCGAGCGACACCGCCATGATCGCCATGAACCGCAGGTCGCGCGCCCAGTAGGCGTTGTTGCCCGGCAGGCGCTCCGACCACGGGCCGAGCGGCTCGGTCAGCGGTTGCCACCTGGTCATGCCGTACGCCCAGAGCAGCACGGCGACGGCGGAGAGGAACAGCCCGACCGGGCGCGCGCATCGCATCCATGGACGGTAACGGCCGGCTGGGCCCCGCGGGGGGCGCGGTCATCCGCCGACCGGTGACCGGGCGGGACGGTGACGCAGCAACCGCCACGTCGGCAGCACACTCGACAGCACCGCGAGCAGCAGACACAACCCCACCACCCCGGCGACCACCGGCCACGGCACCATCAGGTCGACAGGGGCACCGACCTGCTCGGCGAGGCCGGCACGGACGCTGAGCAGGCCGACGAACGCGACAGCCCCACCCAGCAGGGCGCCGATCAGCACCACCAGTGCGGACTCGGCGGTGACCAGCCAGATGACCTGCCGTCGGGTCGCCCCGGCCATCCGGATCAGCCGCAGGTCGGCGGCGCGGCCGGCGGCGGCCAGCAACAGCGTGTTGGCCACCGCGATGGCACCGTAACCGGCCGACACCCCGATCAGCAGCAGTGTGAAGAGCCAGACGAGGCGGTCCTCGGCGGCGTCCGCCTCGGCCGCCCAAGCCGGGACGTCGAGGATCCGCGCGCCGACGGGCGGATCGATCCGGTCCCGCACGTACACGGTGGAGGTCAGCGCCGACGGGTCGTGCGCCCGCACCACGGCCCGGGGTACGAGCAGGTCGCCGGGGATCGAGGTGTCGGTGACCACGGCGACGACGCGCAACGACACCGACGTCCCGTCGGCGAAGACCACCGGGTACGGCTCGGACGGCAGCAGGTTCGCCGACGCGGTGACCACCACGGTGTCGGCGCCCGTCAGGTCGTCCAGCGAGCCGGCGACGACGGTGAGTACCCGGTTCGCGGCGGCGAAGCCCTCCGGCTCCACGCCCAGCGCCGTCAGCGGCCGGTCCTTCGGCGGCGTCGCGGGGTCGGTGCGGTAGACGGTGGTGGGCAGGAGCGCGGTGCCGCCGGTCGCGGCGACGGCCCGGTCGGACAGGCCGGGCGCACGGTCCGGCACGACGATCCAGCCGGCGTTCACGTTGTCCGCCCGACCGGCCGCGTACGCGGCGCTGGTGGTGCGCACCATCCCGGAGACCAGCACCGCGAACGCGACGGTGAGCAGCACCGGAGCGGCGATGGCGGCGGTCCGCCGGGTCGCTGTCAACGCCCCGCCCCGGACCAGCATCCCGATCGCGCCACCGGGGCGACGCACCGGGGAACGCAGCAGCCGCACCAGCGGCCCGACCACCACCGGGGCGAGCACTGTGGCACCGGCCACCAGGGCCATCACCGCGTAGAGCGCGTACTGCGCCGCCACCCGAGCCTCGTCGGCGGTTGCCGTGCCGACACTGAGCGCCACCCCCGTCGCGAGGAGCAACGTCCCCGTGGCGGCGCGCAGCCGGCCGATCGGTCGCTGTTCCACAGCGGCCTCGCGGAGCGCCTCCAACGGGCGCACCCGGGCCGCTCGGCGGGACGCCGACCAGACCGCCAGCACCGCGATCACCGGCCCGGCGGCGAGCGACACCGCCACCGGCCAGAGTTCGTAGCGGACCCGGAAGGTCGACGGTTCGTAGCCGACGTCGACGAGCAGCCGTCCCAGCACCGGCGCGAGCGCCGCGCCCAGCAGCAGGCCGACCAGCCCGGCCGAGGCACCGACGGAGAGCGCCTCCGCGCCCACCATGCGACGGACCTGGCGGCCGGTGGCGCCGACCGCGCGCAGCAGACCCAATTCCCGGCGGCGCTGCGCGAGGGTGAACGCGAAGGTCGAGGAGACCACGAACACCGTGACGAAGCCGGCGAGAGCCGCCGTGGCGGTGAGCACCTGCATGCCGATCCACCGGGTACGGGCGTCGCCGGGCGGCTCCAGCACCCCCCGCGCGGCACCGGTCAGCACCCGCCCGTCGCCGCCGACGACCCCACGCGCCGCCATGGCGACCCGCTCGAGGTCGGCCCCCGGGGCGAGCACCAGCCCGATGGCCCGGACGCCGGGTGCGAGGGCGGCGGCGACCTCGTCGGCGACATGCACGCCGGGCCCGTCGACCAGACCGGTGACGGTGTACGGCTCGGGGCCGACGGCGGTCAGCACTGTGACCGGCGCGCCGACGCGCAGCCCGAGCGCGCGGTCGACGACCACCTCGCCGGCCCGGCGGGGTGACTCGCCCGCCGTGAGGCGCAGCCCACCCAGTTGGGCGCTGGACCAGCCGTGCCCCTGGTGGGCGTCCTCCCGCCCGCTGTCGGCAGCCGAGGGTCGGCCGTCCACGAGCGGCTGCGCGTAGAAGGTGCGGTCCGGCACCGCCGCCACGACGTCCGGCAGACCGGACAGCCGGCCGACGAGCCCGGCCGCGGCGGTGGCGGACCAGGGCCGGGTCGGCACGAACTGGTCGGCCGACGCTCCCGCCTCGGGGCTCTGCACCACGACCGCCGCCCGTGCCAGCCGGTCCGGCACCTGCGGGCGGCCGGAGGCGAGCAGCAGGGTGGCCGCCGCGACCAGCGTGACCCCGATGGCGACGGCCACGAACGCGCTGGCCGACCGTCGGACGCTCAGCACGACGACTCCGCGACGATCTCCCGCTCGGCGATCCGGGCCGCGACGGCGGCGGCGGTGATCCCGCCGGTCAGCTCGTCGACGACCCGGCCGTCGGCGAGCAGGAGCACCCGGTCGGCGTACGCGGCGGCGGCCGGATCGTGGGTCACCATCACCACTGTCTGCCCGTGGTCGTCAACGAGCGCGCGCAGCAGCCGCAGCACCTGCCGCGAGGACGCGCTGTCCAGCGCCCCGGTCGGTTCGTCGGCGAAGACCACCGCCGGACGGGTGATCAACGCTCGGGCCACCGCGACGCGTTGCTGTTCGCCGCCGGACAGCTCACTCGGCCGGTGCCCGGCCCGGTCGGCGAGTCCGACGGCGTCGAGGGCGGCGGTGACGTCCCCGGCCGGCGGGCGGCGACGGGCCAGGCGCGACGGCAACTCGACGTTCTGCGCGGCGGTCAGTGTGGACACGAGGTTGAACGCCTGGAACACGAAGCCGATCCGGTCGCGCCGCAGCCGGGTCAGCTCGTCTTCGCCGAGGTCGTCGAGGCGGGTGCCGTCGATCGTGACACTCCCCTCGGTCGGGCGGTCCAGCCCCGCCGCGCAGTGCAGCAGGGTGGACTTCCCCGAGCCGGAGGGGCCCATCACCGCCGTGAACGTGCCGCTCGCGAAGCTGGTGGTCACGCCGTCGAGCGCTGTCACCCGCCGGGTGCCGGTGCCGTACACCGCGCGCAGCCCCGTCACTGTCACCGTGTCTGTGGTCATGACCGTTTACGGTGCCGAATGCCGGGGTGCGGCGCGTCGTGCCAGGGCTGGCACTTGCCAACCCTCCCAGGGGTGGAGCCGGAGGCCCGGCAGCGCCGGCACGTCGTCCCCGGGGATGACCACCCGCGGGTGGACGCGGCCGGCCCGGCCGGCCGTTACCGTTCGACGGGTGACCGCTCTCCTGTTGACCCGACGGATGCGGCCGGTGGACCTGTACACAGTGGACGTGTTGCTGGCGCTGGCCGTGGGCGGGGCGCTCTGCCCGTACGCGGCGCTGGAGTCGCCGCTGCACGGTGGCGTACACGAGCCGCTCTGGGTGTCAGTGCTGGTCGGGATGGCCCTGGGGCTGCCGTTGGCGGTCCGCCGACGCTGGCCGGTGACGGTGGCCGCGACGATCAGCTCCGTGGCCACCGTCGCCCTGATCACCGGGGTGATACCCAACTTCGCGGCCGCCGCGCCGGCGTTCGCCATCGGCCTGGCCTTCTACACGGTGGCCGTGTCGACGCCCACCCGCCGGTCGATGCTGTGCGCCGCCGGTTGTCTCGCACTGGTGAGCGTCGCCCTGGTGCTGACCGCTGGCGACCTCTGGTCGCGTACCGGCGCTGTCGTCTACGCCACCGTCATGATCGCGCCGGCCTGGGTGATCGGCTGGCTGATCCGGGAGCGACGCGCCCTCGCCGCCCGGCAGAGCGACCAGTTGGTCCGTCAGGCAGCCACCGAGGAGCGGTTGCGGGTGGCGCGCGAGCTGCACGACGTGGTCGCGCACACGCTGAGCCTCATCGTGGTGAAGGCGGCCGTCGCCAACCACGTCGCCGAGGCCGACCCCCGGGAGGCGGGCGCCGCGCTGCGGGTCATCGAGGAGACCGGCCGCACCGCCCTGACCGATGTGCGTCGCGTGCTCGGCGTCCTGCGTGCGGACAGCCCGTACGCCCCGACGCCCGGGCTGGACGAGTTGCCCGTCCTCGCCCGGCAGGCGGCGATCGGCGGGGTCGACGTGCAGCTCGACGTACGACGGGAGGAGCCGGCCGGCGCGGTGCCGGAGTCGGTGGGCCTCGCGGTGTACCGGATCGTGCAGGAGGCGGTGACGAACGTGGTGAAGCACGCTGCGCCGGCCGAGTGCCGGGCCACGGTGACCGTCCGGCCCGACGAGGTGCGGGTGGAGGTGACCGACGACGGGCGGCGGCCGGTCCTGCTCGGCGGGGAGGGGCACGGGTTGATCGGCATGCGGGAACGGGTGGCGTTGCACGGCGGGGAGTTCCGCGCCGGCCCACGCGCCGACGGCGGCTTCGCGGTGACGGCCAGCCTGCCCTACCGGGTGGCCGCGTGATCCGGGTGCTGATCGCCGACGACCAGGCGTTGCTGCGCGGCAGTTTCCGGCTGCTGGTCGATCTCAGCCCGGACTGCACCACAGTCGGCGAGGCGGGCACCGGCGCGCAGGCCGTCGCGTTGACCGGGCAGCACCACCCGGATGTGGTGCTGATGGACGTCCGGATGCCGGAGATGGACGGCATCGAGGCGACCCGACGGATCTGCGCCGACCCGGCGACGGCCGACACCCGGGTCATCATCCTGACCACGTTCGACCTCGACGAGTACGTCTACGGGGCGCTGCGCGCCGGGGCCAGCGGGTTCCTGCTCAAGGACACCCCACCGGCGGACCTGCTGACCGGGATCCGGGTGGTCGCCGCCGGGGAGGGGTTGCTCGCGCCGACGGTGACCCGCCGGCTGATCGACGAGTTCGCCCGGCGGCCGGAGCCGACCAGGCCGTTGCCCCGGCGGCTCGACGGGGTGACCGACCGGGAACGGGAGGTGCTGGCGCTGATCGCCCGCGGCCTGTCCAACGCGGAGCTGGCCGCGCACCTGAACCTCAGCCAGGCCACCGTGAAGACGCACGTCGGGCGGCTGCTGACCAAGCTGGCGGTACGCGACCGGGCGCAACTGGTCATCGTCGCGTACGAGACGGGACTGGTCGGGCCCGGCGGCCTACGCTGAGCCGATCGGCGCGCATCCGAGGAGGAACCATGACCCGTTACGTCGCCCTGCTGCGTGGGGTCAACGTCGGCGCCAACACCCGGCTGGCGATGGCCGACCTGCGCCGGATCGTCACCGACCTCGGTCACGAGGACGTCAGGACGTACCTGCAGAGCGGCAACGTGACCTTCGGCAGCACGGTGCGCGACGCGGAGAAACTGGCGGCCGGCATTGAGCGGGCGCTCACCGACGAGCTGGCGTTGTCAGTGCCGGTGCTGGTGCGCAGCGGCCGGGAGCTGGCGGCGATCGCCGGCGGCAACCCGTACGCCGACCGGGACGACGACCCGACCCGACTGCTGGTGGCCTTCCTCGCCACCGCGCCGGAGAAGTCCGCTGTGGACGCGCTCGCCGTGCCCGGTGGCGAGAACGTGTCGTTCACGGTGACCGGCCGGGAGGTGTTCCTGCACTACGTCGACGGCGGTTACGGCCGGTCGAAGTTCACCAACGCGTACCTGGAGAAGAAGCTCGGCGTGGTGGCCACCACCCGCAACTGGAAGTCGGTGCGGGCCCTGGCGGAGATGACCGCCGGCTGAGCACGGTGGGGGTCGCGGCCCCCGCGACCCCCATCCGCGCTGCTCAGAAGTGGTACGCGGTCTCGTACTCGGGCACCAGGACCCGGCTGCGCGGCGAGATCCGGCGGATCGCCGCGATCATCTCGTTCAGCCGGGTGCGGTCGGTCGGTGCGACGGTCGGCGGGTTCTGCAACGCCGTCTCGAAGTTGTCGTAGTGCACCGGCACCACGACCTTCGGGTAGTCGAGGCCGGCCAGCAGCCGGGGCAGGTAGTCGCCGGTGGTGGTGGCGTTCTGCATGGCCACCATCGCCACGTCGGGCGCGAGGCCGGTCAGATTCCGCTCGGCGACGTCGCTGGCCCCGGTGAAGTAGACCGACGGGCCGCCGTCGACCCGCAGCAGGTAGCCCAGCGTGTCGCCCTCCGGCAGGTCAGCGATGGTGGCCGGCTGCGGCGGTGGGGTCACCAGCACCCCGGGAAAGGCCACCGAGTACGACGGGTTGCGGCTGTGCAGTGAGCCGACCACCTCGACGGTGTGGTCCCCGAAGTCCAGCACCTCGCCACCCTTGACGGCGCTGAGCTGCGTCGACGGCAACCCGTAGGCCAACCCCAGGTGGTACGCGGTCAGCGTGCCGAACACCCGCGCGCCGGTGCGCTTGGCGATGTACGGCACGTCCATGAAGTGGTCCCAGTGGGTGTGCGTGACGAGCACCGTCAGGGCCTTGTCGACCCGCGGGTCGATCACGTCGGTGCGCACCGTCAACCGGGTCTGCGTGTTGAACGGGCCGGTGAACAGCCCGGTGTCGATGCGGCTGAGGAACGGGTCGACGAGGACGGTGCGGTCGCCGATGTCGACGCGCCAGCCGGCCGTACCCCACCAGCGGAAGCTGACCGCGCCCTTGCGGCGCGCGGTCGGCGCGGGGGCGGCGGTCGGGGGCGCGGCCTGGGCCGGTGTGGCGACGCCGGCGGCGAGGCCACCGGCGGAGACCAGGGCGGTGGTGGCGGCGGCGTCGCGCAGGAAGCGGCGACGGTCGAGGTTGGGCATGCGGATCTGCTCCCCGTGCTCGGGTGATCGGTCGACACGAGCCAACCAGCGCCACCCGGCCCCGGTCCAAGATCAAACGCCGTCGGCTCCGATACGACGCCGCATATAGGACCTGCTCAGCGGCGGTGCGCAGACGCTCCGACGGGCGACAAATCAGTTACCGCGCAGCGCCTCGACGGCCGTCCGGGCGGCCTCCCCCATCGCCAGGTCCACGTCGATGCGGCGCGGGGCCAACTGTTCGGCACGGGCGAAGACGGCTATCGCGTACCGGCCGCCGTCGGGGTACTCGGCGACGCCGGCCTCCAGGTGCAACCCGGGCAGGGTGCCGGTCTTTCCGGACACCCGGACGCCGGGCGGGAAACCGGCGGCCAGCCGGGTCCAGAAGAGCTGCCGGGCCATCCAGGTGCGAACCATCGCGCACGCTGCGGGCGGCCCGGCCTCGTCCCGCCAGATCAGCGTGAGCAGCCGGGTGATCTCCCGGGCCGTGCTGGACGTGGTGCGCGCGGGGTCGAAGACCCGCATGGCCCGGACCCGCTCCGCCGGCAGGGTGGGAAAGATCCTGGCGAACTCCGCCTCGGTGCGCGCGCCCACGTCGGCGAGCATCACCTCGACCAGGTCCCGGGGGCCGCCGAGGACGCGGGTACGGGTCAGCCCCAGCTCGACGGCGAGGATCGGCAGCAGGTCCGGGCCGACCCGGCGCAGCAGCAGGTCGGCGGCGGTGTTGTCGCTGACCGACATGGCGAAGTAGGCGAGGTCGCGCAGCGACACCTCGGCGTCGTCGACGCAGCCCGCCAGACCCCACCCGCCGAGCCGGTCGGCGGCGGTGACCAGTACCCGCTCGGTCGGGTCCAGCTGACCGGCCTCGACCTGCCGGGCGAACTCCAGCACCAGCAGGATCTTGAAGATCGAGGCGATCACCACCTGCTCGTCGGCCCGCACCCCGACCTCCCGGCCACTGCCGGTCGGGCCGTCGACGGCCAGGTCCACAGCGTCCAGGTCGACGGCGTGCATGCTGGCCGTCACCCGGGCGGCGGCGAAGATGGCCTCGATCCGTTCCTGCACGTCCACGCCAGCACGGTATCCAGCGGCACCGTGGCGGCGCTGGCGTAGGGTCCCGGCCGTGGACCTGCTCCGGCACCTGCGGCACTTCGTGGTGGTCGCACACGAACTGCACTTCGGGCGGGCCGCGGAGCTGCTCGGAATGGCCCAGCCGCCGCTGAGCCAGTCGATCCAGCGGCTGGAACGGGAGCTGACGGTCGAGCTGTTCGACCGCTCCCGCCGCCAGGTACGCCTGACCACCGCCGGTGAGCTGCTGCTCGGCGAGGCGGAGGAACTGCTCGCCGGCGAGGGGCGACTGCGCAGCCTGATGGCCCAGATCCGTGCCGGTGAGCTGGGCGTACTGCGGGCCGGGGTGCCACCGGAGACGCCCGCTGTGACGCTGCGCTCGCTGTTGGACGGGCTCACCGCCCGGGCACCCGGGCTGGACGTGGAACTGCACGAGCTGACCACCGCCGAGCAGGTACGGATGCTCGCCGAGCGGACCCTGGACGTGGGGCTCGTGCATCACCCGGTGGCGGCGGACGGGTTACGTTTCGGCGCCCCGGTCGACGTACCCCTGGGGGTGTTGCTGCCGCGCACCTCGCCGTTGGCCCGCGACCGTGCGGTGACGCTGGCGTCGCTCGCCGGTCTGGATCTGGTGGCCGCGCCCCGCGCCACCGCCCCCGGCTGGCACGATCACCTGCTGGCGGTGTGCCGGCAGCACGGTTGGCGCCCGACCCGGGTGCGCCCGGCCCGCAACCCGGAGTTCCTCTTCGGGCTGGTGCTGGCCGGCGGCGCGGTGGCGGTGGAACCGGCGGCGGTGGCCCGCCGGGAACCCCGGATGGCCTGGCGGCCGATCGTCGACGCGCCGCTGGCGAAACGCACCTCGGCGGCCTGGCCAGAACGGTCCGCGCACCCGGCGGCGGCGATGTTCGGCCAACTCGCCGCGGACGTGCTGGCCGAGCCCACCGCGCCCGAGCCGCCGTCGACGTCGACACCGGCGGCGCGGCCGTGGCCGGTGCTGTTCGACACGACCGGGTGAACCGATCCGCCGTTGCGTTCGTCACGCCGGCTTGAGCGGTGATTCGTCCACCTGCCCGGGTATGGATGACAGGTAAACGAAGACGCGAAGGAGCCGCAGTGGCAATCACGATTCCCGACATCAGCCTGAACGACGGCACCACCATTCCTCAGCTCGGCTTCGGGGTGTTCCAGATCGAGCCGAAGGACACCGTCGCGGCGGTGAGCACCGCGTTGGAGATCGGCTACCGCCACATCGACACCGCCGAGATGTACGGCAACGAGGCCGAGGTCGGCGAGGCGGTACGGATGTCCGGCCTGGACCGGGGCGCGGTCTACGTGACCAGCAAGCTGAACAACGGCTTCCACCGCCCCGACGACGCCCGCAGGGCGTTCGACTCGACGCTGGCGGCGCTGAAGATGGACTACATCGACCTGTTCCTGATCCACTGGCCGCTGCCGACGCTGTACGACGGCGACTACGTGTCGACCTGGAAGGTGTTGGAGGAGGTCCAGCGCGACGGTCGGGCCCGCTCGATCGGCGTGTCGAACTTCCAGGTGCCGCACCTGCAGCGACTGGCCGACGAGGCGAGCGTCGTGCCGGCGGTCAACCAGATCGAGGCGCACCCGTACTTCACCAACGACGAGGTCCGCGCCTACGGCCGGGAGCACAACATTCTCACCGAGGCGTGGTCGCCCATCGCGCAGGGCAACGTGCTCGGCGACCCGACGGTTGTCGACATCGCCGAGCAGCTCGGCCGGACCCCGGCGCAGGTGGTGCTCCGCTGGCATGTGCAGCGCGGCGACATCATCTTCCCGAAGTCGACCACCCCGAAGCGGATCGAGGAGAACACCCGGATCTTCGACTTCGAGCTGGACGACGTGGCGATGGAGCGGATCACCGAGCTGAACAAGGGCGAGGCCGGTCGGCAGGGCCCGAACCCGGACACCTTCGCCTACCTGCCCAACTGAGCCGAGCCCGCCACCGGCGGGCAGGTCTCCAACGAGCGTGATGCCTCAGAGTCGTCGTAATGACCCTGAGGCATCACGCTGTCGCCGGCAGGTCAGAAACAGACGCGCTGCGCAATCCGGTGAAACGCCGCCTGGGTCGGCGAGCCGGGCTCGGGTACGTAGACGATCAGTCGCTGGTCGGTCTCCTGCACGTGCAGCACCCGGCACTCGAACTCCAACGGCCCCAGCCCGGGGTGCGGCACCCGCTTCACGACGGGGCGACGTTCGGCCACGTCGTGCTCGGCCCAGAGCTGGGCGAACCGGGGTGACGTGCCGAGCAGTTCGGTCACCAGCTCACGGATCGCCGGGTCGGCCGGGTAGCGGCCGTACGCGGCCCGCAGATCCGCGACCGTACCGCGGACGAACCGGAGAATCTCGGCGTCATTCCAGTGGCCGCTGGTCACCGGCTGCCGGTACGTCCAGCGGATCATGTTGCGGTCCGCGTCGGGCACTGTCGAGAGATCCCCGACGAAGTACGTGGCCAGACGGTTACAGGCCAGCACGTGGTACGCGGCGTCGACGAGGTACGCCGGGGTCTCGGTCATCGCGTCGAGCAGGTGCCGTAGGCCTGACGGCACCGCCCGGCTCGGCCCACGGGTCGGCGGCGGGTTCTCCCCGGCAACCCGGAACAGGTACTCCCGCTCGTCCCGGCTCAACAGCAGCGCCCGGGCCAGCGACGCGAGCACCTGCCGGGACGGATGCGGCCCACCGACCTGAACGGCAACAGCGGCTTCCGCACGGCAGAACAGGGCGCCGAGGTGAGCGTGCACCTGGCGACCCTGCCAGCCGACGGGCCGAGCGGGCTGCTGTGGGGCTTCCAGATGAACGCCGGCGGTGGGTACGGCGTGCTGCAGTGGTGACTGAGCGCTTGACCTGGAGTGCGCTCCAGCCGGCAGTGTGACTCGTGCGCCCACCGGTAGGGCGCACGAGAGGAGACCCCCATGCGGTACCGCACGATCGGCGCCGACCCGGCGACCCGGCGCGAGGTCAGCGTGCTCAGCCTCGGCGCGATGCTCTTCGGCAGCGCCACCGACGAGGCCACCTCGTACGCGATCCTGGACCGGTACGTCGAGGCCGGCGGCACGTTCATCGACACGTCGGACAACTACGCGTTCTGGGTGGACGGCGGCCAGGGCGGGCAGAGTGAGGAGTTGCTCGGCAGGTGGCGGCGCAGCCGGGGCGTCGGCACCGAGATCGTCATCGCCACCAAGCTGGGTGCCCGACCGCTGGCCCCGGGGACCAGCTACCTGGACAACGCCGAGGGCCTGTCCGCCAAGGTGATCCGCGAGTCCGCGGAGCGCAGCCGGGAACGGCTCGGGGTGGAGCGGCTGGACCTGCTCTACGCGCACATCGAGGACCGGACCGTGCCGCTCCAGGAGACCGTGGAGGGCTTCGCCGAGCTGGTCGCCGAGGGCACTGTGGGTCTGCTGGGCGCCAGCAACCACCGGGCCTGGCGGGTGGAACGGGCCCGCGCGTTGGCCGCCGCCGCCGGCCTGCCGGGGTACGAGGTGCTCCAGTACCACCGCAGTTACCTGCCGAACCGCACCGACGTGATCAGCGAACTGGACCCGGACGGCGAGCCGGGCGGCGTCAGCGGTGACCTGCTCAGCTACCTGCGTGCCGAACCCGAGCTGACCCTGGTGGCGTACTCGCCGCTGCTCAAGGGGGCGTTCACCCGGGCGGACAAGCCGCTCAGCTCGGCGTACGACCTGCCGAGCGCGCCCCGGCGACTGGCCGCGCTGCGGGAGGTGGCAGGGCAGAGCGGCGCGACGGTCAACCAGGTGGTGCTCGCCTGGTTGCTGGGCGGCGAGCTGCCGTCCATCCCGCTGGTGGGCGCCTCGTCGGTGGCGCAACTGGAGGAGAGCCTGGCGGCTGTCGACCTGGAGCTGACCGCCGAGCAACGACACCGCCTCGACACCACCTGGTGACCGGTCACCGGCCGCCCCGCCGACCTCAGCTTGCGGTCGGCGGGGCGGTCAGGTCGAGTTGCCAGTCGTTGGCCCGCATCATCCGCCCCGGCGGATATTCGAAACCGGTCTCGCCGAGCAGCGTGAAACCCGCCTTGCGGCACACCGCGTTCGACGCGGGATTGTCCACCGAGGGGTAGGCGTGCGCGTAACGCCGGTCCCGTCGGGCGCGAGCGACGTCCACCACCGCACGCACCGCCGTCGTGGCCAGCCCCATCCCCCGGTACGCGGGCAGCACCGCCCAACCCAGCTCGTACACCGGGTGGTCGCGCCACTCCCGACCCCAGTAGCCGACGCTGCCCGCCCGCGCCCCGTCCGGCAGCACCAGCGTGAACATGCAGCCCTGCCCGGTGTCGGCGAAGTGCACGTACCGGTCGTGGCGGGCGAGCACCTGCTCGTCGGTCTCCGGGCCGCCGGTGTGCTTGCGGGTGTCCGGTGAGTTGAGCTGCCGCAGCAGGTCGAGGTCGTCCTCGTGCCACGGTTCGATGCGTACCTGGGCCATCCCGTTTCCCCCGTTCGTCGACCCCAGTCAAGCCGATCCCACCGACACTCCGCCCCGAAACCGCGCCCGCTAGATCAGATCTAGCGGGCGCCCGCTGTCACCTCGCGCCTTCAGAATGGAAGGGGGTGGCCATGACGCCGCTACGGATCGCCGTGATCGTCGGCAGCACGCGGGAGGGGCGGGTCGGCGACCGGCTCGCCACCTGGTTCGTCGAACAGGCCGGGCGGCACGACGACCTGGCGGTGACGGTCGTTGACCTGACCGGGTACGACTTCCCGGCCACCTACCCCGCCGAGCCGACCGCGCCGATCCGGGCGTTCGTTCGCGAGGTGGGCCGGGCGGACGCGTTCGTCGTGGTCACCCCCGAGTACAACCACAGCTTCCCGGCACCCTTGAAACAAGCCATCGACTACGCGTACGACGAGTGGCAGGCCAAACCGGTCGGCTTCGTGTCGTACGGCTGTCGGTCCACCGGCGGGCACGCCGTCGACCAGCTCCGCACCGTCTTCACCGCACTGCACGCGATGACGGTGCGCGACGTCGTCGGGATCGACCTGCTCGCCGGCGAGCCGACCGCCCGGTGCACCGACGAACTGCGCCGCGACGTCGACGCCCTGCTCGACCAGCTGCGCTGGTGGGGCCTGGCGCTGCGCGACGGCCGGGCGGCTCGGCCCTACGTCTCCTGAACACGTCCACCACGAAAGGTACGAACCATGAGTAGACGCACCACCGGCCTGGCCATCGAGGCCGAAGGGCTCACCCGATCGTTCGGGGACACCCGGGCGCTGGCCGGCATCGACCTGCAGGTGCCCGCCGGCACCGTCTACGGCCTGCTCGGCCCCAACGGCGCGGGCAAGACCACAGCCGTCCGGGTGCTCGCCACGTTGCTGCGACCCGACGGCGGCTCGGCCCGGGTCTTCGGGCACGACGTGGTCACCGAGGCCGACAAGGTCCGTTCCCGGGTCAGCCTCACCGGCCAGTACGCCTCCGTCGACGAGGACCTCACCGGTACGGAGAACCTGGTGCTCCTGGCCCGCCTGCTCGGCCTGCGCAAGCCGGCCGCCCGGGACCGCGCGGCAGCGCTGCTCGCCGCGTTCGGGCTGACCGAGGCGAGCGACCGTCAGGTGAAGAAGTACTCGGGTGGGATGCGGCGGCGCATCGACATCGCCGCGAGCATCCTGAACACCCCGGATCTGCTCTTCCTCGACGAACCGACCACCGGCCTCGACCCGCGAAGCCGCAACCAGGTGTGGGAGATCGTCCGAGCGGTGGTGTCGCACGGGACGACCGTGCTGCTGACCACCCAGTACCTCGACGAGGCCGACCAGCTCGCCGGCCGGATCGCGGTGGTCGACCACGGCCGGGTGATCGCGGAGGGCACCCCGGGTGAGTTGAAGTCGTCGATCGGCTCGGGCACCGTCCACCTGCGACTGCGCGACCCGGGGCAGCGCCCCGACGCGGAGCGGGTGCTCCGCGAGGCACTCGGTGTGCCGGTGCAGCTCGCCGCCGATCCGGTGGCGTTGACCGCCCGCGTCGGTGAGGCCGGCACCGACCTCGACGCCAGCGCCCAGGCCGCCCGCGTGCTCAGCGACCTGGCCCGCGCCGGCATCGTGGTCGACAACTTCTCCCTCGGCCAGCCGAGCCTGGACGAGGTCTTCCTGGCCCTGACCGACCACCCCGCCGTGCCAACCGACGAGCGCGACGACGAGCTGGAGGCAGCCCGATGAGCGACACCAAGACCACCACCACCGAACGGGCACCGGCCGTCTACGTTCCGTCAGCCGAGGCACTGGCGACAGTCCTCGCGCCCGGTGCCCGACCTCCCCGGCCGAGCGCGCTGGGCGCGTCGATCACCTTCGGCTGGCGGGCCATGCTGAAGATCAAGCACGTGCCGGAGCAGCTCTTCGACGTGACCGCGTTCCCGATCATCATGGTGCTGATGTTCACGTACCTGTTCGGTGGCGCCCTGGCCGGCAGCCCGCGTGACTACCTGCAGTTCTTCCTGCCCGGCATCATGGTGACCAGCGTCGTCATGATCACCATGTACACCGGTGTCGGCCTCAACACCGACATCGAGAAGGGCATCTTCGACAGGTTCCGGACGCTGCCCGTCTGGCGCCCGGCCGCCCTGGTCGGCATGATCTTCGGCGACGTGCTGCGCTATATCCTCGCCGCACTGGTGATCCTGGGCCTCGGGCTGGTGCTCGGCTTCCGGCCCGAGGGCGGGGCGCTCGGTGTCGCCGCCGGCATCGGACTGCTGGTGATCTTCTCGTTCGCGTTCTCCTGGGTGTGGACGTTCTTCGGGCTGATCCTGCGCAGTGAGAAGTCGGTGATGGGGGTCAGCATGATGGTGCTGTTCCCGCTGACGTTCCTGAGCAACGTCTTCGTCGAGCCGAGCACCATGCCCGGCTGGCTCCAGGCGTTCGTGAAGGTCAACCCGGTGACGCAGCTGGTGGCCGCGATCCGGGGCGCGATGAGCGGCGAGTCGGACCCGTCGGCAACGATGTGGCTGCTGCTGTGGAGCGCCGGCTTCGTCCTCGTCTTCGGCACCCTGACCATGTACAAGTACAACCGCCGCTGACAGTGCGACGGACGCCGCCACAGCCGTGGCGGCGTCCGTCCGTCGTTGGCGCGTCGGTCTGCGGTCAGACGACCGCTGGCACCTCGGTTCGGCTGGTGCCGCGCAGGCGGGTGGCGTCCTGGCTGGGCGGCGCGCCGAACTGGCGACGGTATTCGCGGCTGAACTGCGACGGGCTCTCGTAGCCGACCCGGATGCCGACCCCGGTGATGTCGTTGGGGTGGGTGGCGAGCAGGAGCCGGGCCTCCTGCAACCGGATCTGCTTCTGGAACTGGATCGGGCTCATCGCGGTCACCGCCTGGAAGTTGCGATAGAACGCGGACACGCTCATCCCGGACAGCCTGGCCAGCTCCTCCACCCGGAACGCCTGCGCGTAGTGGTCGCGGATCCACCGCACCGCCCGGGCGATGTGACTGAGGCTGCTGTCGGCCAGGCCCAGCTGCCGCACTGCGGCACCCTGCTCCCCGCTGAGCAACAACCAGAGAATCTCCCGTTTGATCAGGGGTGCGAGCACCGTGACGTCCCGGGGCCGGTCCAGCAGTCGAAGCAGTCGGACCACCGCGTCGCCGAGCTCGTCGGGAGCGTCGCTGACCACCATCCCGGAGGGCGTTCCGCCGGACAGAGGTGGGAGGTCGCCCGGTGCCGCCTGCAGCAGCAACTCGGCGACCGTGGCCGGATGCAGCACCAGCCCGAACCCCAGCGCTGGCGAGTCGGCGCTGGCCTGGGTGAACCGGCCGGTGACCGGCAGATCCACCGACGCGACAAGGTACTGGCCGGCCCGGTACTCGTACACGCGGTCACCCAGCGCCATGTGTTTGGCGCCTTGAGCGATGAGCGCCAGCACGGTGCCCGACATCGACGTGGTTGGCCCGGTCTGCTGGTCGACCTTCGAGATCAGCACCCCGTCGATGGGGGTGCGCATGTCCGGGTGGGCGTGGCGGGCCAGCAACGTCCGCAGCTCGTCGAGGTACACGGCCCGATTGAAGCACATGACCGATGCTCGTCACAACGAGAGAATCAGGCAAGAACCCAAGAGCATCTTTCTAACGTTTCCGCTGGTGGCGATGGTCTTATTGAAGTGTCAGTTTTCCGAGATCGCAGCAAGAGCTAGACGATTAGGAGTCACTTCGATGACTGTCCACCACGGGTTCCAGGCCACCATGACCGCTCAGCCGGGAAAGGCGGACGAGCTGATCGAACTGTTGCTCGACGCGCCGTCCCTGCCCCACCCCGACTGCGTCGTCTTCCTCGTGGCCCGCTCGGCCACCGACCGTGACGTCGTCCACGTGATCGAGGGCTGGACCAGCGCCGAGGCGCACAGCGCGTTCTTCGCCGGGGAGCAGGCGCAGGCCCTGGTCGCGAAGCTTCAGCCGCTGCTGGCCGGCGACTCGACGTACACCGACGCCGTGCCGGTCGGCGGCAAGGCGACCTTCTGAGCCGGCGACAGCACCCCCCTCACCCGACCCGCACCAGCGAAAGGATCCACGATGAACCTCCCCCGCCCGGGCATCGACCCCGAGTTGCTCGTACCCCTGACTGAGCTGCCGCCCATGCCGCCCCTCGGCCCCGAGGTGATCGAACAGCTTCGCCACTTCCCCCAACCGTCGATCGATATCCACCTGGAAGGCCGCGCGGTCTCCCGGCGCGAGGTCACAGTTTCCGCCGGCGACGGAACGCCGATCCCGCTGTCCATCCTCAGCCCCACCGATCGTGCCGCCGGCGCGCCCTGCGTCTACTGGATCCACGGCGGCGGGATGATGTGGGGCGACCGCTTCTCGAACATCGACATTCCGCTGGAATGGCTCGACCGGTTCGGTGCCGTCGTGGTCTCGGTGGATTACCGGCTGGCCCCGGAAGCAACCGGCACGACCCTGGTCGACGACTGCTACCGCGGTCTGCTCTGGGTGGCCGAGAACGCCGCGGATCTCGGCATCGACCCGGCCCGCATCGTCGTGGCCGGCGCCAGCGCCGGAGGTGGCCTTGCCGCAGGGGTCACACTGATGGCTCGCGACCGCAACACCCCGACCATCGCCGCCCAACTGCTGTCGTGCCCCATGCTCGACCACCGCAACGACACCACCTCCAGTCACCAGTACAGCGGGCTGGACGGCGTGTGGACCCGGGAGATGAACGAGTTCGGGTGGCGCAGCGTCCTCGGCGAGCACCCCGACCAGAACGTCTCCGCGTACGTCTCACCCGCACTGGCGGACGACCTGTCCGGTCTGCCGACCACGTACATCGACGCCGGGACCGCCGAGGTGTTCCGCGACGAGGACGTCGCCTACGCCACCCGGATCTGGGCCGCCGGCGGCCAGGCCGAACTGCACCTGTGGGCTGGCGGCTTCCACGGATTTTCGGCGCTGTTCCCGCATGTTCGCGTCTCCGACGCGGCACGGCGCACCCAGGCCGACTGGCTCGCCCGGGTCCTGGAACCCGGCCCCGATCTCAAGGACTGAGCTGAGCCAACGGCCCGCCCCGGCCGTGGGTTCAGAGCCGCCAGGGCAGCGGCTCGGCGGGCCGGTAGCGGCAGGTGGTGCCAGTGGAGACGGAGTCGCGCAGGTGGCTCGCCAGTGCCGGGTGCCGGTCGTCGAGCTTGCGTAGCGTGTCGCGGATCCTCGCGGTCACCGTCTTGCGGGCCCGTTCGGCCTCGTCCCCCAGGCGGCGGCTCCGGCCGGCGAGGCCCGCCGCGGCACGCAGCTCGTCGAGCAGTGCACCCCGCTCGGCGTCCAGTTTGGACACCTTGAGGTCGTCATCGCGGGCGGCGGCCCGGTCGATCTCCTCGTCGAGGCGGGCCAGGTGCCGCCGGTAGCGGGCCTTCGCCTCGTCGTCGAGGACCGGGTCGGCTCCCATCCGGCGGGCGGCCACCAGTTCCGGCCCGGCCGCCGGGTCGAGCAGCTCGACCGCCGGCACGTCACTGCCCGGGTGGCTCAGCAGCAGGTGCAGGTCGTGCAACCCCTTGGCGTCAGGCAGGTGCACGACCACACCGGCGTACGCGAGTTGCCAGACCGGCCCGTCGCGCCGAAACTCGTACCCCGCGATGGCCGACGCGACCGGCACGGCCTGGCCGGGCGCGGCGGTGTGGTCCGGGCGGCCGGCGTCGGGGGTCGTCGGGGCGGCGAGCCGGTGCAGCACCTGCGTCATGCCGAGAGCGGTCGCCTCCTGGATGGTGGCGGCCCGCAGCAGGGTCACCGTCGCGGTGTCGTCCGGGCGGCCTCGGCTGGCGAGGGCATGCACGAGGCCGGTGCGGGCGAGCAGCGACCAGGGCCGGGAGCCCAACCGGTCGGCGGAGTGGTGGGCGGCGGTGAAGCCGGCGACGGCGTCGTCCCAGCGGCCCTGGGCGGCGTCGATCAGCGCCAGCCAGTAGTCGACCGGGCCGCTGATGTCGCAGCCGAACAGCCCCACCATCCACTCTCCACGATGCGGGGCGAGCGCGGCCCGTGCGACGTCGCAGCGCTGCGGGTCGGCGGACGCGGCGGCGGCCTGCGCGCGTAGCCGGAGCCAGAGCGGTGACACCGGGCGCGGGTACCGGACGGCGGCGGCCTCGATGCCGGCGGTCAGCCGCACCGCCGTCTCGTCGTCGCCCCGCTCCGCCGCGGTGATCGCTCGCAGCAGCTCCCGGTAGGGGTAGTCGGTCGGGGCCAGCCCGTCCAGCAGGGTGTCGGCCTCGGCGAACCGACCCTCAAGCAGCAGCCGGGACCAGCGCAGGTGATGGCCCATGAACCCGAACTCGGCATGGCTCGGGTCAGCGATGTCGGTGATGTCGGCGAACCGCTCGTCGGCCTCGGCGAAGTCGCCTCGGAAGGCCGCGATGATGGCGCTGTCGACGGAGGCCGCTATCCGGTACCGGGTGGGGTCGCCGTGCCGGTCCGCGTTGACGAAGATGGTGAACTCCCCGATGAAGCCGGGATCGCCCAGCTCCAGCAGCGCCACCCAGCGCAGCGCGGTGGCCCACAGCTCGGTCTCCCGGTCTGGTGTCCGGCGGGCCACGTCCCGGATCTCGGCGGTGAGCGCGGCGCGGGCCGCCGCGGTGCCCAAACCCCAGGTGGTGTCGTGGCGGGCCCAGAGGCTGAAGGTGAGCGCCTCGTCGTCCTGCCCTCGACGGGCGATCGTCTCGGTCGCGGTGATCAGGTCGGCGACCAGCGTGCCGACCGACGCGTCGGCGGCCGGTTCGCCGATCAGCCGCCGGTACGCCTCACGCACCAGCTCCGCCGCCTCGACGGAGAAGGCGACCTCGACCTGGCGGGCGCGGTTCACGATGAGGGCGACGCGGGCCAGCAGCACCGGGTCGTCGAGGGTACGAGCCAGCACCCCGGCCTCGGTGAGCAGCGCGATGGCCTCTTCCCGACCGGCGTGGTGGTATTGCGTCTCACCGAACTCGACCAGGATGCGCACTCGTTGCTCCCGGTCGTCGACGACCTCCAGCGCTCGACGGAAGTGCACGGCCGCCTCGTCGCCGGCCAGCCGGACGAACGCGTCCCGCCCGGCGGCGACCAGCAGGGTGGCCACCCGGGCCGGGTCGAGCGCGGGGCCGGCGAGGTAGGCGTGGCGGGCGAGGTCGGCCGGGATCAGCCGTTCGGTGAGCTCCGGCAGGTCATCGACCGCGCGGACGAGCGCGGCGTGTCGGGCCTGCCGGTCGTCGTCGGTCAGCCCGTCGTAGAGGGTTTCGCGGACCAGGTCGTGGGCGAACGCGAAGCGGCCACCACCCCGGGAGACCACCAGCCGGGCGGTCACCGCCCGGTCGAGTAGCCGGTCGACCTGCGCGGCCGGGGCGGCGACGCAGGCCGCGAGGACCTGGCGGTGGAACTCACGACCCAGCACAGCGGCGACGGTCAGCGCTTCGACCACGGCGGCGGGCAGCTGGGCCAGGCGGCGGCGCACCGCCTCCCGTACGCCTGGCGCGATCGCGCCGACCGCGTCGTCGGCGTGCCACAGCCGCGCGGTCTGCTCGACGAAGAACGGGTTGCCGCCGGTACGCCGGTGCACCTCGTCGACCAGGCCGGCCTCGGGCTCGCGTCCGGCGGTCCGGGTCATCAGCGCGGCCACCTCGTCGCGGGTGAAACCGGTGAGGGTGATCGTGGTGGCCTTCGCGACGAGCGGCATCAGCAGCGGGCGCAGCGGATGCTCACCCGACTCGACCTCGGCGTCGCGGTAGGTGCCGATCAGCAGGAGCCGCTCGAACCAGGTGTGCTGGGCGGCGAAGCTCAGCAACCGCAGCGAGGCCGGGTCGGCCCAGTGCAGGTCGTCGAGGACGACGACCACCGGCCGGTGCTGGGAGACGGCGACCAGTGCGGCGGTCACCGCGTCGTACAGCGCGAACGCCTCCTGGTCGACGCTGTCGGTGTCGACGCCGGCCCAGCTGGCGAGCCGCTCGGCCTGCTGCTTGCTGGCGTCGGTCTCACCGAGCAGTGCCGCGAGGGCCGGCTCGGCGTCCGGTCGCGCCACCGCCCAGTCGTCGGCGGATCGGCGCAGGCCGCGCAGCACCTGCACCCACGGCCAGTAGCCGGGGGCGCTGTCGGAATCCCAGCACGCGGCGCCGAGCACCAGCGCGCCGCGGCGCCGGGCCTCCCGGGCTGCCGACGTGACGAGGGTCGTCTTGCCGATGCCCGGCTCGCCGGTCACCAGGACGAGGCCGCCGTGACTGGTGGTGGCGCGGTCCAACTCGGCGCGCAACAGGCCCGCAGGATGATCCCGCCCGATGATGGCGTCGCCGCGCCGCGCGTCCATGGTTTCCAGACGGTACGGCAACCGTCCGACAGCGCGAGCGAGTTAGCCGGCCGATCCCCTCTCCTGATCCCAGGGGAGCGCACGTGTCGATAGGGCGCTGTCGAGCTGATGTCGCCAATGAATCGACCCTACCTGTCACTAAACTTCCCTATCGGCATAGGATAGGGAACGATGACGGAAGACATGTACTCAGTTGAGCAGGTCGCCGACCGGCTGGGGCTGCACGTGCGGACGGTGCGCAGCTACATCCGCTCGGGCCGGCTGCGCGCGGTGCGGATCGGCAAGCAGTACCGGATCGCCGCCGGTGATCTCGACGCGCTCACCGGTCGGGCCCCGACCGCGCCCAGCCTCGCCAGGCAGGCGGAGGTGTCGAGCATCGTCCAGATCGACGGTGCCGACAGGGCCGCCGCCGACCGGCTCGGCACGCTCGTGCTCACCAGCGCCAACACCGCCCACGACCAGGCCAATCCGCTGCGGGTGCAGACCGTCTACGACGCGCAACGCCACCGCATGAAGATCATCATCCTGGGTGACCCGGCCGCCACCGCCGAGTTGCTGCACCTGCTCGACGCTGTACTCAACGCCGACAACGGCCTGCTCGACCGGGAGGTCCACGATGCCTGACGAGATCCAGGAACGCGCCGGAGTGCCGGTGCTGGTCTGCGACCCCGACGGCCCGCCACTGGCCACCGAGCAGGATGCGCTGGACCTGATCGGGGCGGCGTTCCTCGGCGCCCAGGTGGTCGCCGTGCCGGCCAACCGACTCGACGAACGGTTCTTCTCGCTGGGCACCCGCTTCGCCGGCGACGTGATGCAGAAGTTCGTCAACTACCGGCTGCGACTGGCAGTCGTCGGCGACATCTCGGCGCAGCTCGCGGAGAGTTCTGCGTTGCGCGCGCTGGTGCACGAGTCGAACCGGGGTGGGCACATCTGGTTCCTCCCCGACCTCGACGCGTTGGACACCCGCCTACGCGCCGGCAGATAGCCACCTCACTGGTCAGGCACGACCCGCCATCTCCACCGTGTCCGGCTCCACTCCCCCGACCCGAGCCTGCTCGGCCGCCCAGCGGAGATAGGCCAGCCACTCCTCCGACGACCACCCGTTGCGGCGACCGACGC
The DNA here is from genome assembly GCF_018070385.1 of Micromonospora sp. C97. Lineage (NCBI taxonomy): Bacteria > Bacillati > Actinomycetota > Actinomycetes > Micromonosporales > Micromonosporaceae > Micromonospora > Micromonospora sp. C97. The sequence goes on along the minus strand of NZ_JAGPXU010000004.1, from coordinate 107,399 downwards.
CCGCCTCGGCCGGGAGCTGGCTGGCCACGACACGGTCGAGGATCAGGGGCTGCACCCCGCCCACCCCGCGGCGGTAGCCGACGAAGTAGAGGACCTTCGTGAACAGGCCCGGCCCCAACCAGGGCAGACGAGCGTGGTCGGGGTCACTGAAGCGGCGGTACGCCGTACACAACGCCTCCTGGTCGGGCGCTGGTGTGGAAACCTCCTCCAGCGCGTACGCCAGGCGTTTGCCGCCCGGATCGGCGTCGAGCGACCTGGCGGCGCGCCACGGGCCGTACCCGAGGGGTCCGTAAGCCCAGGCCAGCACGGCGGTCAGTAGTTGCCGTGGGCTCACGGAGCCGGCCCGGTACGTGTCGGCAGTCGCGAAGACGTCCCTCCGCCAGATCTCCCCGCTCACCGGGAGGGTGTCGGGCCACGCGTCCGGTGGCAGCCCCGCCCGCCATCTGTCCATGTTGGGCCGGACCGGAGCCCGCTCCCCCGGTAACACCGCACCTTCGGTCGTCTGCATGGCCGCCTCCTCAGAACCGCGCTCGCGGAACTCCGTGGTTCGGACGCTATTGCCGGGCGCTTCCAGACGCCGCCCGCCGACGGCAAATCGCGGTATCGACTGCATGGACGCCTGCCTTTTGGGCAGCCAGCATCTGACGGGATCGAGAACGTCGCATGGTTGACCCAAGGACTAGCCGCACAGGGACCGGGTACGCGCGGTCCATGGGTAGCCACAAGCAGAACAAACACGACAACGGCGGCGAGTCGGCGCGAGGCCGGCGGCATTCGGGCAGCGGCGCTCCGGGCCGCCAGGGCTCGCCCGTGGAGCACTCGCCCGACCAACGGCACCGCCGTACCGCGACCGGCCCGGCCGGCACCGAACGCGACCTGGGCCGGGCCAAGGTCTCGGGCGACGGGCGGATCCAGCGCCAGGGCGGCTCCTGAGCCGACCACCCAGCCGGTGCAGCCGCTCGCGTGTTCGCAGGGCGCCTGCATCGGCTGGTCGGTCTCTACGGCGTGGCGCGGGCATCATCTTCGAGCCGACCCGTCGCGTAATGGACTGGGCCCGTCGTCGGCGCGCACTGAACTGACGGACGATGGATGGCCATCGATGCGCATGCATACCATTCGGCTATGCCTGCTCGCCGCGTCACCGCCACCATCGCCCTAGCCACGCTGGCGAGCCTGCTCGCCGTCAACGCCGCCCGGGCCGACGGCCCGGCGATCAGCACCCCCGGCGCACCCACGGTGGTGGCCAACGAACCGCATCAGCTCACGCTCAGCTGGACGCCCTCCGCCTGGGTCGAGCCTGGCAACGAGCAGCCGATCAACTACGAGGTGCAGGTGCCGCTCGGGCCGAACACGTACCGCTTCCTCGGCTCCACCACCGACACCACGATCACGCTGACCGACCTCGCGCCCGGCACGACGTACCGGATCGGGATTGCCGCCCGCGCACTCGGCGGCTACTCCGACACCTCGCCCACCACCACAGTGCGCACCGCGGCGGGCCGCGCGACGGTCAGCTACTTCAACCTGGACTGGTCCCCGACGAACAACCAGATCCAGCACCTGCTGAAGGTGACCAACACCGGCACCGGGCCACTCGACCTGAGCACCGTGCAGGTGCGCTACCACCTGCGCTTCGAGGGCGCCAACACCTCGCTGGTGCCGAACTGCGACTGGGCCGCGCTGGGCTGCGACCGGATCCGGCAGACCGTGCAGTTCTTCATCCCGCCAGGCGGGCCGCCCAGCGCGATGACGACCCCAGCGCCGCCGAGTTACCCGGTCCCCGGAACGCCAGTCCCCGGCTGGGTGGAGCTGACCTTCACCGACGGCACGCTCGCGCCCGGCCAGTCGACCGGGCCGATCCAGCTACGGCACCACCGGCACAGCTGGAGCACCATCGACGAACGCGACGACCCGAGCTGGGCCGCCGCCACCGGCCAATGGACCGAGAACGACCGGATCACCCTGGACGTCGACGGCGTCCGCGAGTTCGGCGACACCTACTCCTGACCACTCCCGATAACGCGCCGTGCGACCGCCGTGCCGCCTGGTCCGGGTGGCCTTGTCCTAACGGACGTGATGTCTGTGAGTCATCGTGATGACTCACAGACATCACGCTCTTCGGGGAACTAATCCCCGGCCGTCCTGCGCCCCGGGCCGGGCTCGCCGCCTTCCACGACGTCATAGAACCCGCGCCAGGCGCGTCGGTGCCGAAGCAGCGCTTCAGGGTCTGGCAGGTCCTCCACCCTTTCCGGTAGGCGGATCTGCTGGCCGTGGTAGCTGGAGTAGTGCGCAGTCCCCGCCACCACATGCAAGACGTACGCCTCATCAACCCAGATCAGCCCGCGGTCCAGGAGGTTGTGCAGGTCGGCGCGGAGCAGAAGGCCGTTGTTGACCTGGTTGGTGGCTGGCCCGTCGTACGGGTCAATGTGTGCAGCCTGGAGGGCGGCCTCGACATCACAGCCCGTGATCGCGCAGCGTTTGCCGTACGCCTTCATGAGTCGGCGGCGAAAGTCTGCCTGCCCCTGCCGCGCGGTGACCTCGGCTAGCCTCCTGCGCCGCCCCTCGGCCGCATCCTCCGACTCGACACTCCCGCTGTCGTCCGGGGATTTCGCCAGGTCGTCGGCTTCCTCCGGCCGCACCTTGTTCAACACCTGCTCGGCGAGCAAACCGTTGTGTCCTGGGGCCTGCAGCGTTCGGACTTTCAGCAACGGCTCGGTGAGGTCACGTATGGCAGCGGCGAAGCGGTCGTCACGGAATGCGGCCATCAGGTCGTGGTGCCAGCCATCAACCCGGACCTGGTCCGGCCCCGGATCCGCATAGTCGGAGTAGCCGATGGTCAGATTGGGAAAGGCGTCCGTGAACGCCTGAAACGTCGGCCAGTGCTGACGCAGGACAGACCACCTGACAATGACAAAGCCGGTGATCAGCGAGTGTTCAGCCGGCTCGGCGGCCTCGGCCAGAACAAACGTCTCCATCCGCTTCATGCTGACCGCGGCGAGCCTTCCGGCAACCGTCGTCGGAAGGCAGGACAGCGACCAGTATTCCCGCTCCTTGTCAGCGGCATCGGGCACAGCGACGTGCAGGTACGCGCGGACCGCGTCGAGCACGCCACCGTAGTATCGGCCGGACTTCAGGCGATCGAACTGGCGTTGCTTCGCGGCACCCTCGGGCGAACCCGACTCCTTCGGCACATGCCTGTTGAATCGAGGTCCAAGGGTCGCGACCAGCGCCTCCTTCACTCCCTGCGTATCGTCGGTCCGAAGCCATCGGAGGTCGCAGTGAGCCAACCAGTTGGCGATGTCAGCAGCCGCCGCCGGAGCACCGCGCTGGTCGAGCAACAGACCGACCTGTTCATGCAGGACCGATGAGCCGCGATTGCCGGTCAGGTGCTGACGAAGACGTCGACGTAGATCTCCAGTCGACCCGACGTAAACGACCACGCCGTTCTCGACAACCACGTGCACACCGGGTGTTCGGGGAGCATCATCAGCAGCGTCCATTATGTAGGGCCGGGCAGGGCTGAAGCCGGACAGCGGATCGCTGAGGGTGTCGGGCACGCCCAGACGCTACTGACCTGAATCATTTTTTGCGGTCCCGTGAAGCTGCTGAGGACATCGCGGGTCACCCTGCAACTCCGCGCCGCGCCGCGCCGCGCCGCGCCGCGCCGCGCCCAGGATCCTGCCACCCCAGCCGTGCCGGCTGAAGATCACCGCGCTCTTACGACTGGAAGGTCTTCGACGTGGCCCCACTTGAGTTCAGTGCCTCCGACCAGAGCCGCCTCGCCCCAGGAGACCCGGAGCAGACCCTCGTCGGAGTTGCAAGCGAAGCCGACCAGCAGCACCCTCGGCTCGTCGGTCAACTGCTCTACTGCCGCCCGAAGAGGTGAGCGGTCGCGGGCCTCCTCCGGCGTGAGGGGCATCAGCGGCAGAGTGACCTCCTCATGGCTCGGCTCAGGCCCGAAGAGAATCAACAGGTCCCGGATCAGCCGGTTGAGGTCCCGGCCGGGCCGGGCGTCGCGCATGTCCAGGTCGCTCCGCGTGGCGTACCGCCAGGGGAGCAGAAGGTGGCCCCGGCAGATGGTGACCCGCACCTGCGCACCGGGTGGGTGCACGCCCACCACGTCGGGGAGGTCGTGCAGATACTCGTGCAACACCTCGTACTGCTGCTTCCACCGGACCGGGCCGAACGCATGATCGGTGTCCAACTCCGATGCATCACGGGCGTCCTGAGCAAGCTCGACCGCGCGGCGCAACGCCGCCGGGACTGCGCTGCGCAAGGTGGTTGCCAGTGGCAGTCCGAACCTCTCGATCGACCACCGGGACGGACCGTCAGCATCCTCCACGTCGCTCACCCCCCGCACTGAGACGAACACGCTCAGGCGTGAAGCGTCTCACGTCGGTCGATGGATGAGAAGGCGCAGTGATCAGCAGGCGAAGCCTTTGGGCAGGTGGAGACGGACGGCCGGAATGTCGAGTGCGCGCAGCCGTGGGCCCGCGGCTGCCAGCATCGCGGGTGGGCCGCAGAGGTAGATGTCCTGGCCCGGCTGATGATGGTCGAGGGCGATGGTCAGGGCGTCACCCCGCTCGGCCGGCTCGGCCCAGTGGTCGTCGGACAACGCCGGCACGATGGTCAGCCAGTCGTGGGCGCACTGCAGCCTGTCGAGGGCGATCGCGTCGTACAGGTCGGTGAAGGTGCGCGCGCCGACGACGAGCGTCACCCGCCGACCGTCAGGTACGGCGGCGACCTGCTCGACCAGGGCGCGCAGCGGCGCCAGGCCGGTGCCGCCGGCGACGAGGAGCAGATCGCCCGTGCTCGCCGGGTCGAGGCTCAGCCCGGTGTCGGCGGGTGGGCCGAGCCAGAGCAGCTCGCCGGGGCGTACCTGATGAACCAGGCGGTGGGAGACGGTGCCGGCGGGTACGGCGCGGACGTGCAGCTCGACGGTGCCGTCCGCGCGTGGGGCGTTGGCCGGGGAGAGCCAGCGCCAGCGCCCGGGCAGGCGCGGGGTGCAGACCGGGACCGCCTGACCTGGCTGGAAGGGCAGTCGTCGCCAGGGACGTACCGTCAGGATGGCGATATCGGGCGACGGCCGGTCGTGGTCGATCACCTGGACGTGCCACCAGGCCGGGCCGTCGCCGGCCCGCGCGGCGGCGCGGCGGACGGCGTGCGTGGCGTGGCACAGGGCGCGCCCGGCGGCGATGGCGAGCTGCGGCGTCCACAGCGGGCGCGCGTGGCGGGCAACGGTGGCGACCAGCGCGTCGCCGATGGTGGTGGCGTGCGGGAGCAGGTCGAAGTGATGGTACGCGCGACCGAGCACCCGGAGCAGCGCCGCCCGGTTCGCCGGGTCGTCGCCGCCGACCAGGAGGCGGCCCAGCGCGGTGAAGAACAGCGGCGCGTCGCGGTGTGGGAGCAGCCCGGATCGACGGTCTTCGAGTGTGCACCAGAAGTCGCCGGCAGCTCGCGCGTCGACCGACTCCCAGGCGGCGGCCAGGCTCACCCGTGCCGGGTAGTCGTCGTCGATCACTCTGGGCATGCCGTCTCCAAGACGTTGCTCGTGGCATGGCACCGGGGCGGGCGGGTGGAGTTGCGCCGTTGAGGGCCGGCGCAGCTCCGGGACAAGGCACCCGCCCCGGGCCATACGACAACTGTCGCGGCTGACCAGGTACGACGGCATGTCACGGTGATCATCGACGACATGCGAGATACGTATGCGGTCGACGTCGCGACGATCGAATCGGGCAGACTGCGGGCATGACGGAACGCCCGGTGCTGTATCTGGTCGTCTGCGCCGCAGGCCCGGCGGAACACATCGACGAACTGGTCGATGTCCTGATCGCCGACGGGTGGCAGGTCTGCATGATCGTCAGCCCCACTGCCGCGCGGTGGCTCGACCGTCAGGCGTTACAAGACAAGACCGGCTATCTGGTACGCGTGGAGTGGCGCATGCCGGGCGACCCGGAGCCGCACCCGCCGGCCGATGCGGTGGTGGCCGCGCCCGTCACGTTCAACACGGTGACGAAATGGGCGCTGGGCATCAACGACACGCTGGCGCTCGGAGTCCTCAACGAGTCGCTGGGCGCGGGGTTGCCCATCATCGCCTTTCCGCACACCAAGGCGGAGCTGGCGGCGCATCCGGCCTATTCCGGTCACCTGGAGGTTCTGCGTGCTGCGGGCGTGGTCGTGGCCGACGGAAAGCCGCTGGACTCGATGAACGGCCCGGAGCGGTGGGGCGTTGTCATCGACGCGTTGCGGGCGGCACGCACGTCCTGAACGGTTGCCGCCTATTGGCGGTCCTTTGACGATATGCGTCGCGCGTATACCAGCGCTCCACGCAGCGTGTTCAATGGATAGGCTCGACGAGGCGATACGGACGGAGCCGCCGGTGACCCACGCGAACTGCCCTCGGTGCGGCGGACGACTGGCCCGGGACAACGACAGCGGACGGTGTACGCCGTGCCAGGCCGCCGAACGGGACCGGTTGAGCACGCCACCGGTGTTGCCGGCGAGCTTCTGGGAACACGAGCCGGTGCGGCGGGCCCTCGCGGAGCGGCATCTGGGGCGGGTGATCAGGGCGTACCGCTGCCATCCGTACCACGGGCGGGTCGCGTTGCCGCAGACCGTGGTGGCGGGGTGGTTGGGAATCACGCAGGCGCAGCTCAGTCGGGTGGAGAACGGACCACCGCTCGTGCACCTGGACCGGCTGGTGCACTGGGCGCGGCTCCTTGGGATGCCGGCAAGGAGCCTCTGGTTCCGTCTTCCTGGTCAGGATGGCTGGCCCGATGCAAGCCCCATGGGTGGCGAAGCAATCAGCGCACCGCCCGATGATCAGGTGGTCGAGCGAGGCGACCCAGCAGCCGTGGCAGTTAACGTGGAACAGGCACCAAGCCAAGGGGGTGACGTTACGAACCGCCGACGCTTCAACGTCATGGCCGCACTCACGGGGCTCGCCGCAGGCGGTCACACATACCTGCTTCCCGGGCCTTCTGCTGAGGTGCCGGTAAGCATTGGAATGGAGCAGGTACGGCTCGCCAGTTCCCTGGTTGACGATCTCAGGCGGGTCGATGCGGCCGTCGGGGCCGACCTGCTCTGCGACGTCGCCATGCAAGCGCACACCAGGCTGTCAGCCTGGGCAGCACGGGCGAGCTACAGCCGGGAGGTCGGTGACGCGCTCCAAAGCGCCCTGGCTGATTTATCCATCGAGACTGCCTGGCTCGCCATCGATGCTGATCGCCGGTCTGAGGCACGGCCGTACCTACATGAGGCCATCACTCGTGCGCGAATCGCGGACGACCCACAGGTGGAGGTGCGTGCCCTCACGCACCTGTCGCTGTTGATCCGCGAGAGTCAGCCCGGCGAGTCACTGCACTGCGCCGAAGCAGCCCTACGAATCTCCGCCGGATGGGCCACACCTCGACTCACCACGTTGCTGCACCTGCGACGGGCACCGGCGTACGCGGTTCTCGGGGATGCCAGCGGATTCAGTCGCGAGATGACCAAGGCCCGCCGAGAGTTAGATCGTGGCCCTCACGAGGATGACCAGGGTTTCGTGCACTTCGTGAACACCCAAGAGTTGAACGGGATCGAAGGGCTCTCCTACCTTGCCCTCGGCAGACCCGAACGCGCTGTCCAGTCGTTGCGCGCGATCACTGCCAACCCCTCACCTAGTCATCGACGGAACCAGGTCTACTACACGGTGCGGCTCTCGGAGGCGACGTACCAGCAGGGTGACGTCAATGAGGCAGCACGTATCGCCCTGGACGTCCTGCCTGCTGTGCGCCAGATCAACTCGAAGCGGGTAAGTCAGCATCTCGCGCAGGTGCGCGGGAGCTTGGCGGCGCCACTGCAAGCGACCACGACGACCCGTCAGTTCGTCGACGCCTACGACCAGGCGGTCAGCGCGTGACCGAGGGTCTGCAACTTCGCCATCACAGCGCTGACGAGGCTCAGGAGATGCTCGATCAGCTGGTGGACCTCTACCTGGAGGTCTATGCAGGCTGCGGCGAGTTCTACAGCGAGGAGCGTTACCGGCGTCAACTCGACCTCCACATGCAGAGAGCTGGGTGGGAGTTGGTCGCCGCAAGTGTCGGCGGGGGCTTGGTGGGCTACATCTACGGCTTTCCGCTACCTCCGCAGACACGGTGGTGGGAGGGCATACACGAGCCTGTGCCGCCCGGGTTCATCGACGAAGACGGTACGCGCACCTTCGCACTGAGCGAACTGCTGGTGCACGCCTCCTGGCGACGTCAGGGCATCGCAAGGGCGCTGCATGATGACCTCATTGGCAACCGGGCCGAGCAGCGAGCGACGCTGTTGGCCCGTCCCGGCAACATCGCGGCCCAAGCCGCGTATCACTCCTGGGGCTGGCACAAAATCACCACCTTGCAGCCCAACTGGGAAGAGGCACCAAGCTTCGATGTCTTGGGACGCGCCCTTCAAGGCCATATGGATTGACGGGCTCGAGAGGGCGTTCCAACAGCGCAGGCGAAGCTGGACAGTTCTGCCCCTCCGGCACCGCCCAGCATGCAGACTAGGACCAACACGGCAATACGCCAGGCTATCTACTTGACGTAGAGCATCGGAGGCGGGTGCTGCGTTGCCACGTTCGGCCGGCACCCTTAGCGATTCAAGCTCCGACAGCTACTAGTCGCGGGCACCCGATGGACCTACTTGCTGGGCAGCTGCCTACTGACCTGGCTGGCTCAGAGGCGTAACCGACACGGCCGATAGCTCGTCTGACGGTGGTGGAGGCCGCCCCTGCCGGGCCACTGGCACCGAGCGGCTGGCCCAAACTGTGGGAAGGCACTAATACTGGGGGTACGTCGTCCGTGGAGGAAGAGCGACTAAAGTCGTCAAACCGACCCAGTCAGGGGAGCCGCGCGTGGACAAGAACCCCTACGATCCAGGGCATGCCATCGGATCGACTAGCCCTAGCACTTGACCGTCTCACCCCAGGAGACTGGCAAGTCTTTGAGCAATTTGCCGCAGAATTTCTAGCCGTCGAATATCCGAGCCTGCGCACCACCGCAGCGCCCGCCGGAGATCGCGGCAGAGATGGGCAGCTGTACAACGTGGCCGAGGAGCCCCGAGTAGCCATTCAATATTCGGTGACCTCCGACTGGAGAAGCAAGATTAATCAAACCGTTTCTCGCTTGAGGGAAACGATGCCTAGCGTGCAGGAACTGATATACGCCACAAATCAAGCCATTGGACCATCTGCAGATGACCTCGTCCGCGCGCTGAGGAAGCGCGACGTCTACATAGACATAAGGGATAGGTCATGGTTCGTGGAGCGGGAACTGACGGCCCCTCAGCGTGAGGTTGCATCGCGCGAGTTGACTCAGAGAATGGTCGACCCGCTTCTTGTGGAGCGTCGCATCCGCGAACACTCGCCAGTACTTAGCAACGAAGAGGCACGAATTGCGCTTCTACACCTGACGTTGGACGCACAGGATGAGGCATCGGACAAAGGGCTTACAAAAACCTGCTTTGAATCATTGGTTCTCTCCGCGTTGTATGACACAACACCTGAGACGCGAAGGACCCTTGAGGCAATAACTACCCGCGTAGCTCGGATGCTGCCTGCGGGATTCGAGACTCAAATCGCCCAACGAGTTAAGGGCGCGATTCAGAGACTCAGCGCAAGAAACGGACCAGTGAAGCAGCACGGAAAATCGAACGAATACTTCCTCTCCCAGATACAACGAGAGGCGGTCCAGCAAAAAGCAGCCGAGTACCTTCTATTCCAAGATCGTCTACAAGAAAGGCTCGTTGCTGCAATCAAGACCGCTTTGCCCGGCCTGCAGCTGAACGACGAAGCCCTGCGACAGGTAGGTAAGGACCTTCGAGTCGCCCTCGAAACCGTCCTCCTTAAGCGAGGCGAGGCCTTTGCCGGAGCGGCGAAAACCGGAGAAATCCAGCAAGTTGACGCGGGAGAGGTTCTAGCCACTGTGGCGCGGATCAATCGCGAAAGCGGGCGGCTCCTTACCAACGAACAAGTCGCCACAGCAACAATCGAAGTGCTAGAGCGACCCTACCCGGAAGTGCGCCAGTATCTACACCGCCTTGCGGACGCTTACACGATGTTCGCGTTCTTACGCCAAGCGCCCGACGTTCAAAAGGTTGTCGTTTCAATGTTTTCTGGAGGTGACCTTTGGCTTGACACCTCCATGATCCTGCCATTGTTAGCCGAAACACTGCTCGAGGACCCGCTCGATCGGTATTACACGGCGCTTATTAAGGCTGCCAAGGATGCCGGGCTTCGGCTATACGTCACGGATGGCGTCGTCGAAGAAGTCGAGCGACACATCAACCGTTGTGTGGTATTTTCCAGGTCGGGAACTCGAGAGTGGCGATCGGGAGTTCCTTTCTTATCGACCGTTTATGCGCTCTCGGGGCGCGCACGTAGCGGTTTCGACGATTGGGCCGAACGCTTCAGAGGCAGGGTCAGCCCCCAGGAGGACGTTCGGCAGTACCTCTTCGAAGTTTACGGGGTCGACCGACGAAACCTGCTCGCTGAGGCAGACGCAGCACCTACCGAATTGCGAGCTGCGGTCCAAGAGGTGTGGCACGAAACCCACGAACGACGACGCGTGGCACCTGGTGAGGAAGAGTTGGACCCTGCCACTCGTCATCGCCTAGTTGCACACGACGTGGAGAACTCCGTGGGGATAATTCAACTGCGAAAGCAGACGTCGATAAACCCCCTGGGATATCGCTCGTGGTGGCTCACGCTCGACAAGATCGCACTTTCCCTGCATCGCGAACTGAAACAGCGGCTCGGAAATAGTGCTCCCGCATCGCCAGCAATCTCCCCCGACTTTATGTCACAGTATTTGCGCATAGGTCCGCTGCGAACAGCAGTTGAACGTGAACTTTGGGCAGGCCTACCACTTATTACGGATATTTCCAGGTATGCATTTCTCCCCAAAGAGCTGATAGATCGGGCAGACGAATTGAGAGTCTCCCATGCAGGACTCGACGAGCACGTCATTAGACGTCGAGTGAGGGATGACCTGAATGAGACCAAGCTACGGCGCGGGCCGGCGTCGCTCGGTGGGATCCAAAAAATGGAAGAGGTCATACAAAACAACTTGCGTAACCAAGCACGTGCTGCTGAGCCTAGAGTGCCCCGATGACGGATCTTGAGCGGGGTGTGTACGAGCACCTCATCACCCGCGAGCTGGCCAACCAACTCCAGCACGTCGATCCCGCCCTGATCCAGCACCACAAACTCGACCCCGCCGACGCGCACCACACCCTCGCCCGGCACATCGCCACCCTGGCCGCCCGCGCCCTCCAATCCCTCCCCAACGGCGACGACAAGCTCCACCACCAGGTCGAGATGGCGAACCAGATCGCCGACGCCATCGCCGCCCTGAGCCCGAAGGCAGCGACGGAGCAGGACCAGGTCACCGACGCCAAGCACCTGCTCCACGCCATCGCCGCCCCACCAACCTCACCCGCGGAACCCACCTTCCCGCAGCGCCCGACCACTCCCCTCTCCACCGGCGCGCTGCTGGTCAACGGCCGTCACCAGCCCCGCATCGGCCACGAGGTCAACCACGAGATGGCCTCCGCCGAGCAGGTGGATCTGCTCTGCGCGTTCATCAAGTGGTACGGCCTCCGCGTCGTCGAGCACGCCATCCGCGACCTGATCGCCCGGGGCGGCAAGGTTCGCGTCATCACCACCACCTACCTCGGCGCAACCGATCAGCGAGCACTGGACCGACTCAAAGAGCTCGGCGCTGAGGTCAAGGTGTCCTACGAGACGAGGACTACCCGGCTGCACGCCAAGGCGTGGCTGTTCCGCCGCAGCAACGGCACCACCACCGCGTACGTCGGCTCGTCGAACCTGTCGAAGACCGCGCTGGTGGACGGCGTGGAGTGGAACGTCCGCATCTCGAACATCGAGCAGCCACACGTCATCGACACGTTCACGGCGACGTTCGAGGACTACTGGAACGATCCGGCGTTCGAGGCGTACGACGCGGACAGGGACGCCGAACGCCTGCGGCAGGCACTCACCGGAGAACGCCGCGACGAAGCACCAACCGAGATCTCGAACCTGGACGTGCGCCCGTACCCGTACCAGGCGGAAATCCTTGCCGACCTGGACGCGGAGCGGTTGGTGCATGGACGGTGGCGCAACTTGGTGGTGATGGCGACCGGCACGGGCAAGACCGTGGTCGCTGCCCTCGACTACCGCCGGCTACATAAGGCGGGCCGCGCAGACTCGCTGCTCTTCGTCGCTCACCAGGAACAGATCCTGCGGCAGAGCCTGTCCACGTTCCGGCAGGTCATGGGGGACGGCAGCTTCGGCGAAACTTTGGTCGCGGGCGAGAAGCCGAACGGCTGGAAGCACGTCTTCGCCTCCATCCAGTCGCTGCACCGCCGGGAGGTCGACCCCGAGGCGTACGACATGGTGATCGTCGACGAGTTCCACCACGCCGAGGCCCCGACGTACACGCGACTGTTGCAGCGGCTGCGTCCCCGCGTACTCCTGGGCCTCACCGCGACCCCCGACCGGACCGATGGCGGCGACGTGCGCCGGTGGTTCGACGGCCGCGCGGCTGTTGAGCTGCACCTGTGGGACGCGTTGGAGAGGCAGTTGTTGGCGCCGTTCCAGTATTTCGGCCTGCACGACGACGTGGACCTGTCGCAGGTCACCTGGAAACGTGGCCAGGGCTACGACCTGGCAGAACTCAACGGCCTCTACACCGGCAACCACGCGCGGGCGCGGTCGGTGCTGCGCGCGGTCAGCGACAAGGTGGACGTCGGTCGGATGCGGGCGCTCGGGTTCTGCGTCAGCATCGGGCACGCGGAGTTCATGGCCGACTGGTTCAGGCAGCACGGCGTCGAGGCGGCGGCGGTGACCTCGGGAGTCGACCGCTCGACGCAGAAGGGAATGCTGCGGGACTTCAAGGCCGGCAAGTTGCGGGTGCTCTTCACTGTGGACCTGTTCAACGAGGGCGTCGACCTGCCGATGATCGACACGATCCTGATGCTGCGGCCCACCGAGAGCGCCACGATCTTCCTGCAACAGCTCGGTCGTGGCCTGCGCCTCGACGACGACAAGCCCTGCCTCACGGTGCTCGACTTCATCGGCGGGCAGCACGCCAACTTCCGCTTTGACCTACGGTGGCGTGCCCTGACCGGGGTGAGTCGACGAGCGATCACCGAGGCGGTCCGCGACGACTTCCCGAGCCTGCCCAGCGGCTGCCACGTCGAACTGGACCGGGTGGCCAAGGAAGTCGTGCTGGCCAACCTGAAGAGCGCGCTGCCCACCTCGAAGACCGGCCTGGTGACCGAGCTGCGACAGCTCGGCGACGTCAGCCTGGCGACGTTCCTGCGCGAGACCGGCCTGGAGGTCGAGGACGTGTACCGGTCGGCCAGCATCGGCGGCTGGGCCGGGCTACGGCGGCTCGCCGGCATCGAGACGTCCGCCGCCGGCCCCGATGACCGGGACCTGGGCCGGGCCATCGGGCGGATGCTGCACACCGACGACATCGACCGGCTGGAGCTGCTGACCCGAGTCGCGGCCGGACCGCCCGCGCCAGGTCAGCAGGTGTACGCGGGCAACAGTCGACTGTTGGACATGCTGCACTTCAGCCTCTGGGGGCCGAACGCCCCGCTGTCGACGCGCGATGAGCGGCTGGCACGGCTGTGGAAGGAAACGGCCCGCTGCACGGAGTTGCGGCAGCTCGCCGAGGTGCTGCGGGACCGCATCCACCGGGTGATGCCGACCGTCGCTTCGGGCGCGGTGCCGTTGCGGGTGCACGCCCGGTACAGCCGCAACGAGGCTTGTGCCGCCTTCGGGATGACCAACCCGGGGTCACTGCGTGAGGGGGTGAAGTGGCTGCCCGACGCCCAGGCCGACCTGTTCTTCGTCACCCTGGTCAAGTCGGAGGCGCACTACTCCCCCACCACCATGTACGCCGACCGGGCCATCACCGACACGTTGTTCCAGTGGGAGTCGCAGAGCACCACGTCGGCGGCGTCGGCGACCGGGCAGCGCTACACGTCGGGCGGCTCGACAGTGCACCTCTTCGTCCGGGAAACCCGCATCGCCGACCGTGACCTGGGCGCACCGCCGTACCTCTACGCCGGCACCATGACCTACGACTCGCATACCGGCGACCGACCTATGCGCGTCCTGTGGCACCTCGACCACGCCCTACCCGCTGACGTCTACGCCACCGCCCGGACGATCGCCGCCTAGCCCTGCACAGTCACTGCTATGGGATCAGGCCGCGAGCGTGCTGCTGGCGATAGGTTGAAGACCATGGAGCAGCGGATCAGCCTGATCACCCTGGGCGTCGCGGACGTGGCCCGCGCGAAGGCGTTCTACGAGCAGCTCGGCTGGCGGGGCCAGGAGGTCGAGGAGACCGTCTTCTTCCAGGCCGGCGGCTTGGCCGTCGTCCTGTGGGGCCGCGACAAGTTGGCCGAGGACGCGGGCATCGAAGGGCCGGGCACCGGCGCGATGACCCTCGCCCAGAACGTCCGTTCCCGGGCCGAGGTCGACGAGGTGATCGCCACCGCGACCAAGGCCGGCGCCACGATCACCAAGCCGGCCCGGGAGACCTTCTACGGCGGCTACGCCGGTTATTTCGCCGACCTGGACGGCCACCTGTGGGAGATCGCCTGGAACCCGGGCTTCGCCCTCGCGGAGGACGGCTCCCTGACCGTTCCCGACTTCAGCGCCATGAACTGAGCCGCGCCGACACGGACGCTGATCAGGGTGCCGGAGACGGGCAGAGCAGCGGGTCCAGCAACGGCAGTTGAAGTGGGTCCAGGCAGATCGCCAGCAGCCCCGGATCCGATGAGGGCGTCGCCGTAACAGTCGCGGTCGGCGTCGGCGTGAGCGACGCGACGGGCGGTGTCGGCGGGGCTGACGCGGGTGGGTCGGTGGTGGGGGCCGGGTCAGGTGTGGGCACCGGACTGGCCGGCGGGGCCGGGGCGACGGTCGGCGCAGCGGTCGACGGCAGGGCCACCGCCACGACAGGGGGATCCACTGTAGAGACGGCCGGCGGAGTCGACCGTCGGACAGCCGGACTCCATACGGCGCTCTCTGCTGAGCCAATCCGCGACCGGGGTGCCACGGGCGCGGCGGGGCCGATCGGAACGAGGAGCGCCCCGACCCTCGGAACTTCCATGGTCACGATGTCCGCCGAGGCCACCGGCCCGTGTGAACCCCACGCGCCAGGTCCCAGAGCACCGGGGCCCAGCGCACCCGGGCCGAGGGTCACGAACACCACTGCCGCGACGGCGGCAGCGCCGAGTGCCCGTCGGTCGGGGCGTACCGCGGTCAGGGGTGCGTCCTCCGGTTCCGCCAGGACAACGGGCGCGGGGCGGGCGGCCCGATGCGCGGCCAGCAGCGCGTCGACCTGCGCGATGACGGCGGCGCGATCGTCGGCGGCGGCGAGGGTGAGGTAGAAGCGGAAGTTCACCACGGCGCCCACCGGGACCAGGAGGCCGGACAGTCGACCGCGATCAGGCAGCAGGGTGACCGGGACGTCCGGGTGGTGGGCGGGGCCGATCAGGTCGGCGTACCGCCACTCGCGCCGGTGTTCAGCGCCGCCGAAGGCGACCCGTCGACTGGTCACCACGGCCATGCCCCTGTCGACGGTCCGCAGCCCCGCCGGCAGTGCGTCAGAAGACGGCTCAGCGAAGGAACACCAGCCCGGGGTGGGCAGGCCGGGGACGTGCCGCCCCTCGGCCTCGACGAGCGTGGCGACGGGGAGGACGCGGAAGACGAGTTCGTCGTCGTCGAGGTCCACCGGCAGGCCGGTGCGCGGCTGCGTACACCCGAGGAAGCTGGCGGCTTCGATGCGGAGCCGACCCAGGTGGTCGTCGCGGCGCCGCCAGGCGTCGGTGGCGTCGCGGTACGCGCGCTGCCGCCGCTCGTTCTCGCGCTCGGCCCAGGCGATCCGCCAGGGGGCACAGGCCACAGAGGTCACGGTCACACGCGGTACAACCGCTCACGTACGTGACAGGCAACGCGCACCGGATCGATGCATCCCGTTGCGTCCGAAAGGAGAGAATTTCCGGCAGCGGCGGAGCCGGCCACGCTGGGCTCGGCTCCGCCGCCGCGCATCGCCCCTACAGCGAGGTGAAGAACTGCCTCATCTCAGTGGCCAGCAGGTCCGGCTCCTCCAGCGGCATGAAGTGCCCGCCCCGGCCCGGCTCACTCCAGTGCCGGATGTCGGTACAGGCCCGTTCCGCGATCGAGCGAGGGAAGTTGGCCATCGCGGGTTCGGTGCTCACCGTGAACGCGGCCGGCACGGTGATGTCGGGTCGAGGCGTGTTGTGGCCGAAGTCCGCGTACTGCCGGAACGACGAGCCGATCGTGCCAGTCACCCAGTAGAGCGTGATGATGGTGAGCAGGGTGTCCCGGTCGATGCTGTTCGCCAGGTCCCCGTGGTTGTCGCTCCAGTCGCGGTACTTGTCGACGATCCAGGCGGCCAGCCCAGCGGGTGAGTCGGCGAGCGCCGCCGCGAGAGTGTCCGGGCGGGTGCCCATGATGGCGCTGTAGCCGCCGTCGGTCTCGTCGTACGCGGTTTCGGCGTCCAGGTACGCCTGCTCGGCCGCCGACAGCGGACGGGCGTCGAAGCTGGCCGGGAACGGTGGATGGATCATGTGGATGCCGGCCACCTGCTCCGGATAGAGGGCGCCCAGCCAGCCCGTGACCACTCCCCCGACGTCGCCGCCGAAGGCGCCGTACCGCTCGTAGCCGAGCACGTCGGTCATCAGTTCGTGCAGCGTCCGAGCCAGCAACGCCCGGGTGACCGGCTCGTCTGGGACCTCCGAGAAGCCGAAGCCGGGCAGTGACGGCACCACCACGTCGAAGCCGCCGCCGGCAGGGCTGGTCAGCCGGTCGACCAGGGGCAGCATCTCGACGAAGCTGCTGGGCCAGCCATGGCTGAGGATCAACGGCAACGGCGCGGGCGTACCCGCCGGGCGCGCGGCCCGGACGTGCAGGAAGTGCAGCTTCCGGCCGCCGACGACGGCCAGGTGCTGGGGGTACGCGTTGAGCTCGGCTTCGTGAGCGCGCCAGTCGTACCCGTCGTGCCAGTAGGACACCAGGTCCCGCAGGTAGTCGGGGTCGACGCCGCCCTGCCACGGCTGGTTGCCGCCGCGGTCGGTGAAACGGGTACGGGCCAGTCGGGCCCGTAGGTCATTGAGGACCGCATCGGGCACGTCGATGCGGAAGGAAGAGAAAGACATTGGTCCTCCGACAAGGAGGGCGCTCCCCGACGCGGAAGGTCAGCTGAGGGGGACGGCGGAGAGGAGCGCCCAGGAATGACGATGGGTGGTCACCGGGCTCACCTCCTCTCGTGGCTGACGAAGATCACTCTAGCCGAGTGGGTCGGGGAGTCGGCCCCGGGTCGGAAACCTCGACCGGGTACGCGGCGGGTACGCCTCGCAGTGCTCGGCCCAGTGCTGGGCGGCGGTGGCCAGGGCGTCCGCGGAGACGGTGAGGATCAGCGGGTAGATCGCGCTGGACGGGCGGCGCATCCACGGTGGCAACGACTCGGCGGAGAACTCCACGATCAACTCCAGCCGGCGGCGGCGCAGCACCCGGCTGCGCAGGGCCAGGTTGGGTTCGGTGAACCGGACCATCGCCGGTGGCGCGCTCAACGCGAGGGCGGCGGTGGCCTGCCCGTGCAGCCAACCGCCGAGCGCGCGGGCCTCCTCGACCATCAGGCTGGGGTAGTGGTGTGACCAGGTCTGACCGTCGGCGGTGCGGGCGTCCACCTCGATGAGCAGCCAGTCGTGCCAGCCGGGCGCGGCCCCGTCGGGGTCGTCGGGCGGGTCGATGCCGGGCTGGTAGCCGACGGGGCGTATCCGCACCCGGGCGCCGTCGTCGGACCGGATCTCCACTCGATCATTCTGGCCGAGCGAAGCGGACTTCAGGCCCCGAATCGGTCACTTCGTGATGATCCGCCGCACACCCCGGTGCTCGGCGCAGGCGTGGGACCGACCCCCGGCCAGGCTGATCGAGCCGTCGCGGCACTGCACCAGGTAGCCGCGACCCGCCCAGAACTGCGGTACGCAGTCGAACCAGTCGCACACCTCGGCGGCCGGTTTGCGGATCCGCGTGCCGCCGCAGAAGCCGTACCCCAGGGGGTTTTCCGGTGCCCCGCAGCGCGGGTCGGTGGTCGCGCTGGGCGAGGGGCGCGGTGACTTCTTCTGCTTCGGTGGTGGGGTCTTCAGCGCGAGCGCCGGGTCGACCGGGTGGATCAGCGCCGGTGCCCCGCTGGGGGTGGGCGCCGGGGTGGCGGCGGCGGCGACCTCCGCGCCGCCGGTCGGGTCGGACGGGTCCGACTCGATCAGCGCCGCCGGCACCAGCAGCGCGATGGCCGCCGCCACCGCGATGCTCCTGCGACCACCGGGTACGAACGACGACAGTCGGGCCTGCCCGGGGGTGGCCACCGCCGGCCGGAACGGCTTGAGCTGGGCGTGCTCGGCGATCAGTTCGTCGAGCTGGGCGAGCACCGCGGAGCGCTGTTCGATCGCGTCGGCGAAGGCCAGGGTGAGCTTGAACCGGAAATCCGGCGCGGCGTCGGTGGGCAGCAGCAACCCGGAGGTACGCCGCCGGTCCAGCACCTGGATCAGGGTGACCGGTGCGGTCGGGTCGTGGGCCAGGCCGGTCATCCGGCCGTACGCCCAGTCGCGTCGGCCGCGTCCGCCGAGCAGCACGAGCCGACGACTGGTGATCACGGCCATGCCGGCGTCGGTGACGCGGACGCCGTCGGGGCGGCGTGGACGCAGCGGCCCGGTTCGCGGGTCGACATGCAGGTCCGGCGCGGGCAGCACTGCGGTGTGTCGCACCTCGACCAGTTGCGCTGCGGGCAGTGCCCAGAGCACCACCTCGTCGCCGGCCAACTCCAACGGCAGGCCGGCGCCGGCAGCCGCCGAACCCTGGAAGTCGGCGGCCAGGGCGCGCAGCCGCCGTAACTCGTCGTCGCGTCGCCGCCACGCCGTCTCAGCGCCACGGAACGTGCTGACCCGCCGCACGTTCTGCCGGTGCGCCCACCGGTACCGCCATGTGGAACCCGTCGAATCAGTCTTTGCCACGCCGACTCCTTCGCCGCGCAGGCCACCAATCTGGGTGTCGTCGGGTTCAACAGGTGCGGCACGGCACCCGGACACGTCGAAACGGGCGAAGTATCCGATCGGCGGAGCAATCAGCACGATAGGGGGATACTGATGCCGACGTTCATGTTCTCCGAGGGGGTGACGGTCGTGCCGGCAGTCACGCTGCCCGGGGTCGTGATCGGGGTCGACATCGGCACCACCAGCACCAAGGCCGTCGCGTACGACACCGACGGGCGGCAGCTCGGCAGCCACCTGGCCGGCTATCCGATGAACAACCCGCAACCGGGCTACGCCGAGCAGGACCCTCAACTGATCCTCGATGCGGTGCTCAGATCGATCAGCATCGTCGTGGCCGAGCTGGTGCAGCCGGTGGTCGGGTTGTCGTTCAGCTCCGCGATGCACAGCCTGATCGGGTTGGACCCTGACGGCAACCCCCTCACCCCTTCACTGACCTGGGCCGACTCGCGCTCCACCCGGCAGGCCGAGCGGCTGCGGGCGGCACCGTCGGGGCTGGCCCTGCACCGGCGTACCGGCACGCCGATGCATCCGATGTCGCCGCTGCCCAAGCTGCTCTGGTTCGCCGAGCAGGAGCCGAAAATCTTCCAGCGGGTGGCGCACTGGGTGGGCATCAAGGACTGGGTGCTGCTGCGGCTCTGCGGCACGCTGGTCACCGACCACTCGATCGCCTCGGCCACCGGCCTGCTCGACATCCACACACTGGAGTGGGACGACGAGGCGCTACGCATCGCCGGCATCACCGCGGAACAGCTTCCGCAGCTCGTCGCCACCACCGCCGTGCTGCCCAACCTCACCCCGCAGAGCGCGGCCCAGACCGGCCTGCCGGAGCGCACCCCGGTGGTGGTCGGCGCGGGCGACGGGCCGCTGGCGAACCTGGGCCTGGGCGCTGTGCATCCCGGCATGGTGGCCTGCTCGATCGGCACCAGCGGCGCGATGCGGGTGATGGTCGAGCGGCCCGGCGTGGACCCGCTCGGCGGGGTGTTCTGCTACGCGCTGACCGAGCAGCGTTGGGCGGTCGGCGGCGCGATCAACAACGGCGGCATCGTGCTCAAGTGGGCCGGCGCGGCGCTCGCCCCGGACCTGGGCGAGCACGCCGAGGAGGAGCTGGTTGCGCTGGCGGCCCGCGCGCCGGTCGGCTCGGGCGGGCTCATCATGCTGCCGTACCTGCACAGCGAACGGGCACCACACTGGAGCGCCCTGCCGCGCGGCGCGTACGTGGGGTTGACCCACGCACACCGCCGTGAGCACCTGGTGCGGGCCGCGCTGGAGGGTGTCTGTCAGCAACTCGCGCTGGTGCTCAGCTCGGTGCGCGCTGCCGGTAACGAGGTTCGCGAGGTCCGGGCCGGTGGCGGCTTCGCCCGCAGCGGCCTGTGGCGGCAGATGCTCGCCGACGTGCTCGGCCTGCCGGTGAGCTTCCCGGCCGCGCACGAGGGGTCGAGCTTCGGCGCGGCGCTGCTCGGCATGGAGGCGCTCGGGCTGATCCCCAGCATCGACGTCGCCGCCGACCTGGTGCAGATCGAGGAGACGATCCGCCCCGACCCGGCCGCCGCCGCCACCTACGCGGCGCTGCTGCCGCTCTTCGCCGAGCTGTACGACGCCCTCACGCCCACCTTCGCGTCGATCCGTCGGATGGCACCCGGCCTGCCCACCGGCCCCTTGCCACCCACCTGAGCGGCGGGGTCAGGGTGCCTCGACGCCGGAGATCAGGTAACGCCGCACGTCGGCGTCGAGGATGGCCACTTCCGGCCCGTCGTCCGGCCCGGAGCCACGGAACGCCTCCAACTGCTCCGCAGACTCCCAGCGCTCGTAGACGTGGATCCGGCCGGGCTCCAACGGGTCGGCCGCCAGCAGGAAGTCGAGGCAGCCGGCGGTGGCACGGGCCTGCGCGATGACCTGCGCGCAGCCGGACAGGTAGGCCTCGCGTGCGGCCGGTTCGACCCGCAGACTGCCAGCGATGATCAACATTGGGCCTCCAGGATCCGGTACCGCCGATGACGGTGATACCTGTGAGTCACGTTTATACCGCTGGGGCCTGACACGCACCGGGACCTGCCGCCCGGACGGGTGACACCAGTCCCGCCGGTCTCGACCGCCCCGCCCGCTTCATATCGTGCAAACGTGAGAAAAAGCGACAAGAGGTGCTCATCTTCCCTGCTGGGGAACTCTGCCCGCGTACCAGTGAAGGTGCTGTCGGCGGCGGTCGCGCTCGCGGTGCTCGCGACGACCGGGCCGGCCACCGCCGACGACCCGGGCCGCGGGCCCGCCACGGACCAGGCACAGCCGACCGAGCCGGGGTACGGCGGTGACGGCCGGAGCCACGAACCGGGACTGGACCCGACACCGGAGCGCCCACCGACCAGCGAGGTGTCCTGGCTGTCGTTTCCCGGCGGGGTGTTCGCAGTGGATTCGCTCGGTCACACGGTGCGCTACCGCGCCTGCGACGGGGACACCGGCCGGGTCGCCGACCCGACCATGCGGGTCGCCGCCGGGGTGGCCAGCGGCGCTCTCGTCGTCGGCGGCACTGCCTACCGCTACCGGGTGCCGCTGATCGGGCGCAGCGAGGGCACGTTGGAGGTGATCCCACAGCACCGCCCACCGACGACGCTGACCGGCGTGGTGGTCACCAGCCCCGAGCCGCCCACCGACCCGGTCGCCGGGGCCCGGCTGTTCCCGCTCAGCGGGCAGCTCGCCCGGGTGGTCGCCGACGCGAGCCTCAACCCGGCCGGGGCCACCGTCCGTGACCTGTCCGGCCGCTACGGCGACCAGCAGATCGCCGTCAACGGGTCGCTGCGCCCCAAGGCGGCCAGCGTGATCAAACTCTGGATCCTGGTCGAGCTGCTGCGCCGGGTCGACTGCGGACAGATCTTCCTCGACGACGGGGTGCTGGTCACTCCCGAGGATGTGGTCGGCGGCACCGGTCAACTCCAGTTCGAGACGTTCCCGCAGGTGGTGACGGTGCACCGGCTCGCCCAGTACCTGATCAAGTACAGCGACAACGTGGCCGCGAACGTGCTGATCACCTACCTGGGTGGGTTCGCCCCGGTCAACGCGCTGATCGACTCGATGAACCAGCGGTCCACCATCCTGGCCCGCCGGATGCTCGACAGCGCCGCCGCACAACGCGGCGAGGAGAACTACACCAGCCCGGACGACGTGGTGTCGCTGCTCGGCGCGGTCTGGGACGGCGAGATCCTCACCCCCGCCTCCCGTGACCTGATGATCGGGTTCATGCGGGAACAGACCCTGAACACGAAGATCCCGGCGGCGTTGCCGCCCGGCGTGCCGGTGGCGCACAAGACCGGTGACCTGCCGGACGCCTCACACGACGTCGGCTACTACCTGATCCCCGGCACCGAAACCGCCGTCGCCTTCCTCACCGCCGGGCCGATGGCCACCGGCGACGAGACGGTCCGACGGATGGCCCGCACCGTCTACGACTTCCTGGTCGACCCGGCCGACGGGGCGGTCGAGGAGTGAGCTGGCGTCAGGCGCCGGGGATGTTCGCCGGCGGGTCCTCGCCGACCAGGTCGGCGGCCGGCGGGTCGGCCGACACCGACAGCCCGAAATCCGAGTACGTCAGGTCGAGCTGGGCGACCTCCGACTGCTCGCTCGCCAGCTCGATGCGGTAACGGACCAGCCGCCCCTGCTCGTCGACGGCAGCGGTGAACGGGACCGCCCCGGCCCGGTCACCGAGCACGCCTCCGACCCCCTCGCCCAGCACCGCGCTGCTCTGGCGCAGGTCCAGCGTGCCCGCGTACTCCCGGGTGGCGGTCTGGCGGACGGCGGTCGCCGTGCCGAGCGTGTCGGCCAGCCGGGTGTTGTCCAGGCCCTGCTTGGCGGGGGGTGAACCCGGAGCGCCGACATGCCACCAGGTCTTGCCGTCCCAGACCGGAACGCGCCGGTCCGGGGCGCTGACCCGGACGTAGACGTCCGGCCCGGTGGTGAGCCGTTCGATCTTCACCTCACCGGTGGGCACCTTCAGGGAGGTGGTCTCCAGACCCCGCTTCGCCTTCGGGTCCCACAGCACCACGGTGCCGTCCCCGCTTGTCGTCCCGCCGCTGCTCAACGTCAGCTTGTAGGTCTGCTGGTCGACCTTCCCGGCGGCGGCCCTGAGCACACCGACCCCGTCGGTCGGGTCCGCCGACGCCGCCGGACGACCCGCGTCGGGCTCATCCCCGGTGGCCACCAGTGCCCACACCCCCGCGGCGACCGCCACGACCAGGATGACACCAGCGGCGATCAGCTTCGGTTTCTGCACTGTCATCTCCCCCGGGGTGGTGCGGTCCGGCCAGAGTAGCCGGACCGCACCTGCCGTTGTTCCCGGTCGGCCCGCCGGCCCGCTGTTGGTCCCGGTCGGCCTGCCGGCCCGCTGTTGGTCCCGGTCGGCCCGCCGGCCCGCTGTTGTTCCCGGTCGGCCGGCCGGCCGCTGTCGGTCCCGGTCGGCCTGCCGGCCGATCAAGCCCGGCTGATCGCGTTCGCGTGGATCGCCTCGTGCAGATACGCCGCCAGCCCCTCGGCGATGTTCTCGTAGTGCGCGGTGAACCGCTCGTCGGCCAGGTACATGTCGGCCAGCCCGGTCTGCATCTCGTACGAGCACTCGTAGAACCAACGGCTAATAAGCTGCCGGTGCTCCTCGGCCAACTCCATCGCCTCCGCGCTGTCCGCGGGTGCGCCAGCGGCCATCAACGCGACGATCCGCCGACCCCAGTCCTCGTTCTCCGCCTTGATCCGCAGCCAGTCCTCCTTGCCGTAGCGGGAGGCCCGGCGGTTCGACTCCCGGTACGCGTCGGTGTCACCCCACCGCTGCTCCGCCTCGGCCTCGTGCTCCTCCGGGCTGAAGTCGCCGAAGACCTCGAACCGCTCCTCCGGCGTGAGTTGGATGTTCATCTTGGTCGCCTCCATCGCGAACTCGATCGCCGTGACCATCTCCTGCAACCGTTTGAGCCGTACCGTCAGCAGCTCGTGCTGTCGGCGCAGGTGTGCGGCCGGATCGGCCGCCGGGTCGTCGATGATCGCGGTGATCTCCTCAAGCGGGAAACCCAGTTCCCGGTAGTACAGGACGAGTTGCAGCCGTTGCAGGTCCGCGTCGTCGTAGCGGCGGTAACCGGCCGAGGTCCGCCCGCTGGGCGAGAGCAACCCGATCTCGTCGTAGTGGTGCAGCGTCCGCACCGTCACGCCGGCGACCTTCGCCACCTGACCCACCGTGTACGCCATGGTCCCCCTCCCTTCCGGGAACCAGGCTCCTGCCTGCCGTTACGTGAGAGTCAACTCCGATTCTGGCCCACCATGGCGGGGCCGTCCGGCCGCCCGTACAGATAGCCCTGACCGCGCGGGCAGCCGATCGCGGTGACCGCCTCATGCTGACGTTCGGTCTCCACCCCCTCGGCGACCACCGCCAGGTCGAACGCGCCGGCCAGCCGGGTGACCATCTCCACCGTGGCGTACGCCCGGTCGTCGGTGCCCAGCCGCGCCACGAACGACCTGTCGATCTTCAACTCGGTGGCCGGGATGCGGTGCAGGTAGCTCAGCGACGAGTAGCCGGTGCCGAAGTCGTCGATGGCGATCCTGATGCCCAGCTCCCGCAGCTGGTGCAGCCGCTCCAGCACCGCATCGGTGCCCTCGATCAGCGCCGACTCGGTCAGCTCCAGGGTCAACGCCCGGGGCGCCAGCCCGGCGGCGCTGGTGGCCGCGGTGACAGTGGCGATCAGGTCCGGCCGACGCAGGTGCGCGGCGGCGATGTTCACCGCGACGGTCGCGTCCGGCACCCGCCCCCGCCAGGTGGCGGCGGCCCGGCACGCCTCGTGGATCACCCAGCGGTCGATCGGCAGGATCAGCCCGGTCTCCTCGGCCAGCGGCAGGAACTTCGCCGGCGCCAACATCCCCAGCCGGGGGTGCCGCCAGCGCACCAGCGCCTCGGCGCTGCGTACCGCACCGGTGCTCAGGTCGACGATGGGTTGGAACTCCAGGCGCAGTTGATCCTCGTCGACAGCGCGGCGCAGGTCGGCGATCAGCTCGGCGCGGGAGACGGCCGACTCGCGCAGCGCCGGTGTGCACGTCCGATACGCGGACTTCCCGGCCGCCTTGGCCGCGTACATGGCGATGTCGGCGTCGCGCAGCAGGTCGGTGTGGGAGGCGTGCTGCGGGCCGAACTCGGCGATTCCGATGCTCGCCGACGGGTGCACCCCGACGTCCTCCTCGTCGTCGGACGGCCGCAGCGCGTCGAGCAGCCGCTCGGCGAGCCGTTCGGGTGACACCGGCCGGTCGCCGTCGACAAGCACGGCGAACTCGTCACCGCCGAGCCGGGCGATGGTGCCGTCGCCGTTGACGGCAGTGCGCATCCGGGCCGCGAGCCCGGTCAGCAGGGTGTCACCGGTGGCATGCCCGAACCGGTCGTTGACCTGCTTGAACCCGTCCAGGTCGAGCAGCAGCACGGCCACCGGCCGCCCGTCGCGCAGGGCCAGCCGCAGTCGCCGGTTGAACAACAGCCGGTTGGGCAGCCCGGTGAGCTGGTCGCCGTACGCGAGCCGACGCAACCGGACCACCAGCCGGAGGTTCTCGTTGGCGGCCAACCCCTGCCGGACGGCGAGAGTCGCCAGCAACACCATCATGGTCACGAACACCAGCTGCGGGGTCTGCCCGGTGGGCCGACGGGCCAGCACCACCGCGACGATCGCCCCACCCACCGGCAGGTACGGCAGCGCCACCCGCCACCAGGGCGGCAGTGGCGACTCGGCGGTGTCGTCGGTGCCGTCGCAGTCCGGTGGTGGCGGGTTCCGGGTGGCCAGGCCGATCAGCAGGTAACTCAACGGCCAGCACAGGTCGATCGGGTGACCGGCGGCGTAGTCGGCGCGGGCGACCAGCGACACGTAGACGACGTCGGCGACGACCCGCAGGCTGAGGCTCGCCGCGAGGATGCTCATCGGCCGCCACATCGGCCGGGCCGGCCCGGAGGCCGCGACCAGGATGGTGAGCTGCATCAGGTCGAACATCGGGAAGAGCAGCCCGAGCGTGCGCGCCGGGTCGGCCAGCTCGGCCGCGGCGACCCCGCGGAAGACCAGCACCCAACCGATCGGCACCAGGGCCAGGGCGACGATCACCCCGTCCAGCAGCGTACGGGCCCGACCGACCGCGGTCCGTGGTGCGGACGGCGAGCTGAGCAACGCGGCCGTGCCGGTGAGGATGCCGGCGGTGAAGACCACCCCGACCACCGGCGTGTGCGGCAGGTCGCCGCCGACGAGCCGCTGCACCGTCCAGATCGCCCGGCCGATCGCGGCGAGCGCCATGGTGACGGCGAGCAGGGTCCAGAAGCGACGCAGCGGCGTCGGATGCCGACGGGCCACCCCGACGCACGCGAGTGTCGCCCAGCCGGCGACCAGCATCGCGCCGACATCACTGACCAGCGCGGCGCCGGGCAACGCGGCGACCAGCCAACCCGCCTCCAGCAGGATGACCGCAGCCGCGACGAACGCACCGGCGGGGTTGAGCGCCCCCGCAGCCTGCGTTCCGTCCTGTCGGGACACGGTCGCTCCGGCCCTTTCGTCGTGCGTGCACCCTCGGCAGGACCGGTCCACGGCAAACCCCGAAAGCCTAACCAGCGCTCAGAAACCCCGCCAGAGCCGAACATGCACGCCGTCGCGGACGCCCGGACCTGCGGTCAGCGGCCGCCGGAGCGGTTCCAGGGTGAGCGGGGCAGCGTCGTGCCGGCCGACGGACGGCGTGCGCGGCGGCGTCTGCGCCGACCGGGGGTGCAGGGCGGGCGGGCAACGGTGTGCACCGCCACGTCGACCGGGGGCGTTGGTCGACCGATCAGCCAGCAGAGGAAGCGTTCCATCGTCGGGTCAGCCGACCGGGAGGCGTTCGGCGTCGGACCGGGAGATCTCGTACTCCGCCCCGCAGAACGTGCACTGCTGCGCGTACCGGGTACGGATCGGAATGAGGGGGATGAAGAAGAGGGTGAATTTCGTCGAGCGGCGGGTGATCACCTGTGCGGCCTGGTTGCCGCAGTGGCGGCAGACCTGCTGCACGACACCGGACCGGTCGACCTTGGTACGCAGACCAAAGATGAAGAACATCGCCCGCCAGTACCCACTCGACAGCGAAAAGTCACCACATCCCGCCACCTGATCAGAACAACCACCGCGCCGGTACGCACAAGATCGTGCTCGACCCAGGATGTGGGGGCCTCCGGGGGTGAACGAGGCCACTACATCCCTGATCGAGCACGATCAAGGCGAGACGATCACACGTCAGCTGGTCGGGGCGGGCTCCAGGCCGGGGATCTCCTCGGAGATCCAGATCGGCTGCCAGTTCGGCACCTCGTGGAAGCGGCGCAGCTCGTACAGCCCGGCAACCGACCCGCTCCACGCCCCGTACGGCGGGTTGGCCTCGTCGAAGCCGCTCTGCACGAAGGTCAGCGTGGTCTTGCCACCGGATTCGGCCAGCTCCCAGTTCGTCACGCCGGTCGGTCCCCAGTCCACGGACATCCGCCGGCCGGGCTCCAGGTCGACGACCTTGGCCGCGTAGCCGGTCTCGAAGCCGCCCATGGCGTACCGGCCGCCGACCCAGGGCTCGATGCCGATCGGGTAGCCGAACCAGGCACTGGCCTGCTCGGAGTCGGTCAGCGACTCCCACACCTTGTCGGCGGGGGCGGCGATGACCAGTTCACCCCGCAGGTCGGCGGAGGTGAAGTCGGTGCGGGGCAGCAGTGGCTTGCCCTCCACGTGGGCGGCCAGGTTGGCGATGGCAAGCGCCCAGAACGTCTGGAGCACGCCCCGGATGCTGGAGCCGCTCATCGCCTCGGCGAAGTCGAAGTGGCTCTGGGTCAGCGTCAGCACGGTGCTGTCGGCGCCCTCGGCGGCCAGCTGGAACTCGGTGGTGGTCTCCACCCCGTCGAGCAGCCAACTGAAGCGCAGCGTGTCGTCGTCCACGTGCAGCAACCGCTGGTGCGGGGCGTCGCCCTCGGGCGTGAAGCGGCCCCAGAACTCGTACCGCCGGGGCAGCTCGACCTCGGCGTGCTCGGCCAGCCAGAGACGCAGCTCGGCCGGGTCGGTGAGGGCCTTGCGGACCCGGCCGACGGGCGCGGAGAGGCGAGCCTGAACCTTCATCGGTTCACTCATTGTCGTTTCCTTTCGGGTAGCAGGCGACGGCCAGCTTGAAGGCGTCGCCTTCGCTGCCGCCGTAGCGGGTGAACAGGTCCTGAAGTGCGGTTTGCAGGTCGTGCAGGAACTGCTGGCGCTGCTCGGGGGGCACCCGGATCTCGCCGGAGACCCCGATCGAGGGCAGCTCGGGCGCCGCCCGGTCCAGGCCGGCGATGTCGGCCTGGACCTCCTCCATCAGGTCGAGCAGGTAGCCGAGGCTCAGCTCGTCGCGGGCCCGGCGCAGGCCGATCCGGCCGACGAGCCGTGGGGAGAGCCAGTAGGACCGGGCGGCGGCCTGGTAGATGCCTTCGGTGATGCCACGGACCTTGCGTTCGTTGACCAGCTCGACGAGGCCGGCCGCGACGAGCTGCTTGACGTGGTAGTAGACGCGCTGTGGCGTCTGGTCGAGTCGGGCCGCGACCTCCGTGCAGGTGCGCGGCTCGGCCAGTTGCCGCAGCACCTCGACGCGATGCGGCTTGAGCAGGACTTCGGCCTGCTCGATCTGCTCCAGGTACAGGACGTCTCTCATGGCAAAATCAGTTTGTACGTACAAAACTTCTTTGTCAATCGCTTCGCGAGAAGCCGCGCCGACTTTTTCCGGCGCGGCTTCAGGCGACACTCAGCAGATGGTCAGGGCAACCAGTCCGGTCGCAACGGATAGCCACTCACACCGTTCGGGCCGTTGTGGGTGGCCAGCACCTGGTGCAGCTGGATGCCGTTGCGCTCGAACGCCATCCGCGACCCGGCCATGTACAACCCCCACACCCGGGCGGTGCCCGCGCCCACCTCCGAGACGCAGAAGTCCCAGTGCTCGACCAGGTTGCGGCACCAGGCAGCCAGCGTCAGCGCGTAGTGCTGGCGCAGGTTCTCCTCGTGGTGCACCTCGAACCCGGCGTCGTGCACCTCGCTGATCAACCGACCCGGACCGGCCAGCTCACCGTCCGGGAAGACGTACCGGTCGATGAACGCGCCCGACCGGTGCGGAGCCCGGTTGTCCGCGCGGGTGATGCAGTGGTTGAGCAGCCGCCCGCCCTGCCGCAGCCGGCTGCGCAGCGCCCCGAAGTAGGCCGGATAGTTGCGCACCCCGATGTGCTCGGTCAGCCCGATCGAGGAGATGGCGTCGAACTGCTCGGCCGGTGCGTCCCGGTAGTCCAGGTGCCGCACCTCCGCCAACTCGGTCAACCCCTCCCGCTCGATCGCCGCCTGCGCCCACTGCGCCTGCGCCTTCGACAGGGTCACCCCGAGGGCCTTGACGCCGTACTCACGCGCGGCGTGGCGCACCATGCCACCCCAGCCGCACCCGACATCCAGCAGCCGCATCCCCTTCTTCAGCGCCAGCTTGCCGGCGACCAGGTCGTACTTCGCCGCCTGGGCCTGCTCCAACGTGTCGTCCGGAGACCGGAAAACCGCGCAGGTGTACGTCATCGACGGGCCGAGCACCTTCTCGTAGAAGGCGTTGGAGACGTCGTAGTGGTGCGAGATGGCGGTGCTGTCCCGCACCCGCGAGTGCCGCAGCCCGTTCACCACCCGCTTCCAGCGGGGCTGCGCCTCCTGCGGCGGCGCCGGCGGCGGCATCAGCCGCTCCCAGCCCAGCCCACGGACCAACGCCAGCCCCTCGGCCAGCGCCGGTGGGCGCAACCGCAGCTCGTCCTTGAGCACCCGCAACGCCTCGTACGGGTCACCCGGGTGCACCCCCTGCAACGCCAGGTCACCACTGACGTACGCCCGGGCCATGCCCAGGTCGCCGGGTGCGGTGAGCAGGTACGACAGCCCACGCTCGGAACGGATCGCCAGGGTGATGCCGGCGTCGGACGGGCCGACGGCGCTGCCGTCGTACCCGGTGATCCGCACCGGAAGCGGCCCGGCGGTGACCGCGCGGACGACGTCAGCGACGGTCGGACCCGTGCGCCGGCCCCCCGCCGGCGGGGTGGCGGGGACGCTCGCCGCCCCCTGATCTCGGTCGGTCAGGCTCATGCTCGTGCTACCGCCTTTTCGTACAGTCCCGTCAGCCGGTGGTCCGGGTCGTAGCGGTCTTTCACCGCCCGCCACGTGTCGCCGCCGTACAGGCGATCGAAGGCGTCCCGGTCGTAGTACGCGTCGGAGTAGAGCGACTTGTGCCCGCCCGACTCCGACACCCTGCGTTCGATCGTGCGGTTGACGTCGCCGTCGGCGGCGCCCGGCGCGATCGGCACGCTCCCCCAGAACCCAATGTTGACGTAGTCCTGGCCCGGCTGGAGTGGATACAGCGGCCAGGACCGCGCCGAACCGGGACCCGCCGGCTCCCGCAGCCGCAACGGGCACAGCCACACCGGGTTCATCCCCACCGCGCCGGCGAACCAGCGCAGGAAGTCAGCAGTACGGTCCAGCGGGATCTCCACGTCCTGCACGACCCGCTCCCGGGCCGGTTGCCCGCGCAGCCGGTCGATCCGGGCCGCCACCTGGTGACGGTGCTCCAACCGGACCAGTCGGTGGTAGAAGTCGCTGCGCCGGTAACGCGCCGGCCAGAGCCTGCGCACGACCGGGTGCTGCGCGCCGAACGCCGCGGAACACCAGAACCAGTCGGTGTCCCAGCGCCACAGATAGTCGTACGCGGTGAGCACGTCGCGGGTGCGCTGGCGCAGCGACCGGTAGTAGATCGCCTGACCGGTGTAGTCGCTGGGCGGGTCGGCCGCGTCGGTGAAGGTGCCCAGGATCAGGTACGCCTCACCGGGGCTGAACATCACGCCGTCCATCACGTCGACCGGCTCGCCGGCCCAGGAGCGGGTGGCGGTCACCTCGGCGATCGCGTCGGTGAGCGCCTCCAGCTGGGTGAACCGGATGTTGCGCAACGCCACGTACCGGCCGACCGGTTGCAGCTCGATGCGCAGCCGGGTGGCGTACCCGAGGCTGCCCAGCGAGTTGGGGAACGCGGTGAACAGGTCGGCGTGCTCCCCGTCCGGCCGGGCGGTGACGATCTCGCCGGAGCCGGTGAGGATGTCCATCTCGCGTACCGACTCGTGCGGCAGGCCGTTGCGGAACGAGGTCGACTCGATCCCGAGGCCGGTCACCGCGCCGCCCAGCGTGATGGTGCGCAACTGTGGCACCACCAACGGCATCAGCCCGTGCGGGAGGGTCGCGTCGACCAGGTCCTCGTAGGTGCACATGCCCTGCACATCGGCGGTGCGGGCGGCCCTGTCGACCGACAGCACACCGTTCAGGCCACTCACGTCGAGCCCCGGAGTCCGGGGAGCGGACCGGGGGCGGAACAGGTTGGAGGTGCGTTTGGCCAGCCGGACAGGCTCGCCCGTGGGCACCGCGGCGTACGACCGCCGCAGCGTGTCCACCGCTTGATCATGGTCAATCGGATGATCCACACGCTCAGCGCGCATGTGATCACCTTACGCTCGCCGTTCGGAAACCGTGGGATGTCGGCAGGGGCAGTTTCCCGTCCGGTAGCAGGCGCGACGGCTACCGTGGCGGGCATGCCATCGCCAGCGATCACCGCCCTGGACGCCGCCCAACTGCCGTATCGGCTGGTCAGGCATGGTGCGGTCGGCAGTCTCGCGGAGGCCGCCGCCGTCCGGGGCGTGGCCGTCCCGGACGTGGTCAAAACGATCGTGGTGCGTCGTGGTGAAGCTGATCACCTGTTCGTGCTCACCCCCGGCGACCGGGTCATCTCCTGGCCCAAGCTGCGCGCCCTGCTCGGGGTGCACCGGCTCTCCATGCCGGACGCGGCCGGCGCCCTCGCCGCCACCGGCTACGAACGCGGCACCATCACCCCGTTCGGCGCGAGCACGGCCTGGCCGGTGGTCGCCGACGAGCGACTGCGCGGCCGGGAGATCACCCTGGGCGCCGGCGAGCGTGGCCTGGCCGTCGCGATCGCCGCCGACGTCGCGATCGCCGCCCTCGACGCCACAGTGGCCGACGTCACCGACCCCCAGCCCACCCGCTGAGCACAGCCCCGGTGGGCGGCGCGGAATAGTGTTGGGGCATGCCAAAAGCCATGTGGAAAGACCTGGTCGTCGCCGAGAGCGACGACACCGTGCTGGTGGAGGGCAACCACTACTTCCCTCGCTCCGCCCTGCGTGACGACCTGATCCGCGAGTCCACGACGCACACCGTCTGCCCCTGGAAGGGCACCGCCTCCTACTACTCCCTTGAGCACGAGGGCAGCACCAGCAAGGACGCGGTCTGGTATTACCCGGAGCCCAAACCGGACGCCGAGATGGTGCGTGACCGGGTGGCGTTCTGGAAGGACGTCCGGGTCGTCGACTGACGGCACCGACTGGCCGTGGCCGACGGCGGTGGGTGAGGATGGCCCGTATGCCCGCGCCCGAGGAACGCCCCGACCCCGCCGGCACCGTCTACGGCGGCCGCCGACGGGCCGCGCGTTCCGGCCCGCTCACGGACCCGCTGCTGCGCGTGGCGCTCGGCGTCGGCCTGGTGGGCGTACTCCTCGGGGTGGTCTTCGCGACCGGGCTTCTCGGCGGCGACGACGAACCGGCGGTGCCGGCCCCGGTGGGTGCGACGTCCAGCGCGGCGGAGGCCACCACCGGGGCGGCCGGGCCGAGCCCGACCCCGTCGGTCGAGCCGTCGCCGACGCCCTCGACGGCACCGACCACCGGCCCCCGGGTGCTGCGGGTCGCGTCCGGGCTCTGCCTGGGGCTCGACGGCGACGACAAGGAAGCGGGGGCCGAGCTGGCCGTCTGCACCGGCGGTCCGGAACAGAAGTGGGTCGTCAACCCGGCCGGCGCGGGCGTGGTGACGCTGACCAACGCCGCCCACGGGCAGTGCCTGGACGTCGAGGGCGGCAGTACCGACGACGGCGCGCGGTTGCTCCAGTTCCCCTGCCACGGTGGGGCCAACCAGCAGTGGCGGCTGTCCGCCACCGGAACCGGCCCGGTGCTGCTGGTGGCCGCGCACAGCGGCAGGTGCGCGCAGGCCGACGACGACGGCGACGAGCCCGACGACGAGATCCGCCAGCGCGCCTGCGACGGCCGACCCGCCCAGCAGTGGACGATCGGCTGACCAGCCAACCCGCTCAGCCCCGGTAGCTCCAGGCCCGGGGCGCGGTCGCGGCGAGCAGCACGGCCTCCGGCACCGCTCGGCCCGGTCGTCGACGCAGCAGCAACGACAGCCCGGCGGCGCCGATCGACAAAGCGCCCGCCACGTACCAGGCCATCGCGTAGTCGCCCAGCCGGTCCCGGACCAGCCCCGCGCCGGTGGCGGCGACCGCCGCGCCGAGTTGGTGCGCGGCGAACACCCAGCCGAACACCACCGCCCCGGCCCCGCCGAAGTACTCCCGGCACAGCGCCACGGTCGGCGGCACGGTGGCCACCCAGTCCAGGCCGTAGAAGACGATGAACACCAGCATGCTCGGCTCAGCGCTGCCGGAGAACAGGCTCGGCAGCACCAGCAGGGACAACCCCCGCAGCGCGTAGTACATGCCGAGCAGCAGCCGGCTGTCCACCCGGTCGGTGAGCCAGCCGGAGGCGACAGTGCCGACGATGTCGAAGAGCCCCACCAGGGCGAGCAACCCGGCCGCTGTGGTCTGGGCCATGCCGTGGTCGTGCGCGGCCGGCACGAAGTGCGTACCGACCAGGCCGTTGGTGGTCGCGCCGCAGATCGCGAACCCTCCGGCCAGCAGCCAGAACGGTCGGGTCCGGGCCGCCGTCGCCAGCGCGCCGAGCGCCCGGGTCGCGGCGCCACCGGTGGCCGGTGGTGCCGCGACGACCTCGGTCGCCCCGTAGGCGGGCAGGCCGAGATCCGCCGGGTGCTCGCGCAGAAGCCACACCACCAGGGGTACGACCGCCAGCGCCGCTGCGGCGACGACGAGCGCCGCCGTCCGCCAGCCGTGGTCGCGTACCAGGATGGCGATCAGTGGCAGGAACACCAGTTGCCCGGCCGCCCCGCCGGCGGTCAGCACTCCGGTCACCAGACCCCGTCTGCGGACGAACCAGCGGCCGGTGACGGTGGCCACGAACGCCAACGCCATCGAGCCGGTGCCCAGCCCGACCAGCACACCCCAGCAGAGCAGGAGCTGCCAGCTGGCGGTCATGAAGACCGTCAATCCGCTGCCCGCGGCGACCAGCAGCAGCGCCACCGAGACCACCCGGCGGATGCCGAACCGGTCCATCAGGGCTGCCGCGAACGGCGCGGTGAGCCCGTAGAGCAACAGGTTGACGGAGACGGCCGCGGAGATGGTGGCCAGCGGCCAGCCGAACTCCTCGTGCAGCGGGTGCAGCAGCACCGACGGGGTGGCGCGGAAGCCCGCCGCGCCGACCAGCGCCACGAAGGCGACGGCGGCGACCAGCCAGGCGGGATGCAGACGACGGTTCTTGGTCACGGAGCAAGTCTGGGCCGGGCCGGGCACCGCGACGAGTGGCCGGAAAGCCATCATGCGCAATAATCGGGCCATGACCGCTGGCCCGCATCGAATCGCCGTCCTCGCTCTGCACCAGGTGGTTGGCCTGGACCTCGGCACCCCGTCCCAGGTGTTCAGCACCGCCCGGGCCGCCGACGGGACACCCTTCTACGACGTGCGGGTGTGCACCCCGGGCGGGCAGCCGGTGCGCAGCACCGCCGGCTTCCAGGTGGTCCCCGACCACGGCCTGGAACTGCTCGAGACCGCCGACACGGTGATCGTCCCCGGCATCCACGACGGCACCGTGCTGACGTCGGGCACCACCGCGCCGGAGGTGACCGGGGCGCTGCGCGCGGCGTACGAGCGGGGCGCACGGATCATGTCGATCTGCACCGGGGCGTTCGTGCTCGCCGCCGCCGGGCTCCTCGACGGGCGGCGGGCGACCACCCACTGGGCGTACGCCGAGCGCTTCCGCCACCTGCACGGCCGGGTGGACCTCGACCCGGGCGTGCTCTTCATCGCCGACGACCGGGTGCTCACCTCGGCCGGGGTCGCCGCCGGCATCGACCTCTGCCTGCACGTCATCCGCCTCGACCACGGCAGCGAGGTGGCCAACCGGGCGGCCCGCCGCTGCGTGATGCCACCGTGGCGCGACGGCGGCCAGGCGCAGTACATCGAACAGCCGGTGCCGAAGGCGACCGACTCCAGCACGGCGGGCGCCCGGGAGTGGGCGCGGCAGCGGCTGCACGAGCCGATCGCGCTGCGCGACCTGGCCGAGCAGGCCCGGATGAGCGTGCGCACCTTCACCCGGCGCTTCCGGTCGGAGACCGGTCTGAGCCCGGCCCAGTGGCTGCTGCAACAGCGCACCGACCACGCGCGGCTGCTGCTGGAGACAACCGACCTCACCGTCGACCAGATCGCCCACCGCTCGGGTTTCGGCACCACCGCCGCCCTACGCCAGCAACTGCACCAGCGCATCGGGGTGGCCCCCTCCACCTACCGCCGCACCTTCCACCCCCGCCCCGAGTTGGTCGACACCTGAGTTGGTCGACACCTGAGTCGGTCGGCAGCACCTCCCGGCCCAGCGCGGAACCGATCGTCGCGCTGCCCCAACGCCAGCAGGCACCTTCAGCCGGCCACGCCGCCCGGCGCCGGCACGAGCGCCGGTGAAACGCGCCCGCCCGGGCCGGTAACTCGGGAGAGCGTGATGTCTGTGAGACATCACGATGTCTCACAGACATCACGCTAAGCAGAACGGCCTGCCCCTGCCCGCGCCACACCCGGACGCTGCCGCCCCTGCCCACGCCTCGCCCGGGTACCCGGCGCCCCGGCGCCGGTGACGCGTCTCAGGCGCGGAGGAGTCGGAGTTGGGCCTGGTGTTTGGGGAGGTGGACCCGGGTGTGCAGGTCCAGGGTCCGGGACCAGGGCAGCGGCTCGTCGACGATGAGGTCGAAGCCCTCGCGAAGGTGCGTCTCGACCGGAGTCTCCGCAGCCAGCCCGAGCTGGTCGACCAGCCCGCACAGCCGATCACTGGTGCCGTGCAGCAGCGCCGTCAGTCCACGCAGACCACCCTGCTCGGCGGCGAGCGCGTCGAGCTGCGGACGGTGCATGTCCTCTTCCAACTCGTAGTACGCGAACGGCGACCCGGCCAGCAGCGCCTCGGTGGCCTGGATCATCAGCTCGTCGTTGGCGACCAGATGCGCGACGATCTGCTCGGCGCTGAGCTGTCCCTGCGGAGCCGGACCGAACCCGCCGGCGTCGACCTCCGCGAACACCGCACCGTAGGCCTGTCGCAACCCCCCGCTCTCCATCCCCCCAGTCAACCCGCCCCGGCGGGACTTAGCGGCGGGATTGGCGGGAGCGAAGGTAGTCGCTGACCACGTACTCGCCCAGGTCGTCGGTGTCCGGGGTGAACATGCGTCCCCGGCTACGGCGGGCCACCGCGTCGACGAAACGCCGCAGACCCGGGTCGTCGCCGAGCATGAACAGGTTGAGCGTGGCGCCGTAGCGGCTCAGCCGGTCCACCTCACGGACCGTCGCCTCGATCGTCTCCGGCAGCGGCGGCCAGTGGAACAGCGCCTCCCCGTCGTCCGGGTCCAGGTGGGCGGTCGGCTCGCCGTCGGTGACCACCAGCACGACCGGCTCGGCGTCCGGGTGCCGGCGCAGGTGCCGGCCCGCCAACCGCAGCGCGTGCTGCAGGTTGGTGCCCTGCTCCATGTCCGGCTCCACGGCCGCCAACTCATGCTGGGTGAGCGTCATCGCCTCCCGCCCGAAGCCGACGATCTGCAGGGCGTCCTGCGGAAAGCGCGTCTCCATCAGGTGAGCCAGCGCCAGCGCCGTCTGCTTCATCGGCCCCCAACGACCCTGCGAGATCATCGAGTACGACAGGTCGACGCAGAGCACCACAGCGGCCGAGGCCCGCTTCTCGGTCTCCACCACCTCGAAGTCGTCCACCGCGAGCTGCACCGGGACCGTCGGCCCGGCCCGGCTGACCGCCCGGGTCAACGTCCGGACTACGTCCAACGGCTGCTCATCGCCGTACTCCCAAGGCCTGGACGCGCCGCTGACCTCGCCCGCCGCACCGGCCGAGCGCAGGTCGTGCTGGCCGCGCGGCCCGGCGGTCAGGTCGGCGAAGACCCGCCGCAGCGCGGTTCCGCCCAGCCGGCGCAGCGCCTTCGGGCTCAGCGTGAGCCCTTCCGCGTCCCGGCTCACCCACCCCTGGCGGCGCAGCTCCCGCTCCAGATCGCGCAGCCGCCGAACGTCGTCGGCCGCGTCCCGGCCCAGCGTGCGGGCCACCGCGTCGACGTCCACGTCATCGAGCGTCGCCCCCGGGTGTTCCTGGTCGAGCTGGTCCAGCAGGTCGTCCAGCTCGCCGATCTCACCCAGCGCGCCGGCCGCGTC
This sequence comes from Micromonospora sp. C97, assembly GCF_018070385.1. Taxonomy (NCBI): domain Bacteria; kingdom Bacillati; phylum Actinomycetota; class Actinomycetes; order Micromonosporales; family Micromonosporaceae; genus Micromonospora; species Micromonospora sp. C97. Next base: position 69,905 of record NZ_JAGPXU010000004.1, on the reverse strand, counting down.
GGCGTAGTCCAACGGCTGGTCGCCGCGGACCCGCTCGCCCCGCCCCCAGCGCAGATCGGGTCGCAGCGCCCGGAGGTTCGCGTCGAGAGCTGACATCTCCCCCGCGAGGCGATCGCCGAGCGACTGCTGCATCAGCCCGGACAGCTCGGCGCGCTGCCGCTCCGACAGCGAGTTCATCAGCCGCTCACCCGCCGCCGCCCGGCGGGCCAGCACGTCGATCAACTCGTCGACGGTCTCCGGCTGCTCCGGGAAGAAGTCGCCGTGCCGGCGCATGAACTCGGCGAACGCGTCGGTGGTGTCCTCCGCGCGACCGTGCCGGGCGAGCAGGTCGTTCAGGTCGCCCATCATCTCGGCGAGCCGCTGCTGGGCGGCCGGGTCGGCGGAGGCGCGCACCGCCTCGCGCAGCCCGGCGAAGCGCTGGCCGAGCACGTCATCGCGAAGCTGGTCGAGGATCTGCTGGTACGAACGGCGGGCGTCGTCGCTGGCCCACTGGTAGCCGGACAGTTCCTGCACCGCCCGCGCGGTCGAGCGGGGAAGATTGTCCAGCACCGCCTCGGCGAACCGCGCGGCGTCGTCGTCACGACCTCGCAGCTCGTCCCGTTCGGCGGCGAGGGCCTGGTCGAGCAGGGCCTGCGCCCTGGTCACCGCGCCGTCCAGGTCACCCCGGCGCATCGCCTCGCGGCGCAGTCGTCGCGCCCGGGCGGCCAGGTCGTCCAGGCCACCCCGCCCCTGCGGGCCACGGCGCAGCAGGTCGCGCAGCGCCTCCCGCAGGCTGCCACCGGCCAGCACCTCCGCACCGACCGCGTCCACCGCCTCGCGCACGTCGTACGGGGGTGCGAGCGGGTCGGGCCCGCCGTTCCACTGCCCGTAACGGAACCGGTTACCGGCCACCGTCAGCCCCGACCGCCGTAGACGGTGCGCCCCGAGTCGGTGACGTCCTTGCCGAGCCGGCGGGTCAGGTGCAGCCCTTCCAGTACGAACTCGACGGCGGCGGCAGCCTCCTCCGAGGTGGGCGCGTCACCCAGGCCGAGCCGGTCCAGGACCTTCGCCAAACCGGGCACGGTGCCGACCTGGCGCAACAGCTCAGCGGCGCTGACCAACTCGCCGGTCTCGATCTCGGCGCCGTCCTCGACCAGGGCGGTGAACCCGGACAGGTCCAACCCGGCGAGGTGGGCCCGGAACGTGTCGGCGGTCGCGGTACGCAGCAGGTGCGCGAGGACCTCGATCTCCCGGCCCTCCTCACCGCTCTCGAACTCGACCTTGCCGCGCAGCGTGCTGGTCACCGACACCGCGTCACCGACGCGGGCAACGGCGGCCTCGGGACGCCCGTCCGGGGTGCCGGAGGCGGCGAGCAGACCGGCGCGCCGCAGCGCGGCACCGGCGACCGTCTCGGCGGCGGCGATGGCGAACCGGGCGGAGACACCGGAGCGCGGGTCCACCGACGGCGACTCGCGCACGGCGCGGGCGAAGCGGGCCAGCACCTCCAGCACGTGCTCCGGCACCTCGGCGACCAGGTCCGCCTCCTGACGGATCAGGGCCAGCTCCAACTCCAGGTCGACCGGGTAGTGGGTGCGGATCTCCGCGCCGAACCGGTCCTTGAGGGGGGTGATGATCCGGCCCCGGTTGGTGTAGTCCTCCGGGTTGGCGCTGGCCACCAGGAGCAGGTCCAGTGGCAGCCGCAGCTGGTAGCCGCGAACCTGGATGTCCCGCTCCTCCAGCACGTTGAGCAGCGCCACCTGGATGCGCTCGGCCAGGTCGGGCAGCTCGTTGACGGCGAAGATGCCCCGGTTGGTGCGCGGCACCAACCCGAAGTGGATGGTTTCCGGGTCGCCGAGGGTACGACCCTGGGCGATGCGGATCGGGTCGACGTCACCGATCAGGTCGCCGACGCTGGTGTCCGGGGTGGCCAGCTTCTCGCCGTACCGCATCGAACGGTGCAGCCAGCCGATCGGCAGCTCGTCGCCGGCCTCGGCGACCTGGGCGCGGGACGCCGGGGTGAGCGGGTGCATCGGGTGCTCGTTGAGCACCGAGCCGGGCAGCACCGGGGTCCACTCGTCGAGCAAAGCGCCCAGCGAGCGGATCAGCCGGGTCTTGCCCTGGCCGCGCTCGCCGAGCAGCACCATGTCGTGCCCGGCGAGCAACGCCCGCTCGACCTCGGGCAGCACTGTGTCGTCATAGCCGACGATGCCGGGGAAACGGGTCTCGCCGGAGCGCATCCGGGCGAGGAGGTTGTCACGGAGTTCCTGCTTGACGGTGCGGTAGTGGTGACCGGCCGCCCGCAGCGCGCCGAGCGTGCCGGGCAGGTCGGCCGGTGGAACCGGGATTACCGGGGTAGGCGCAGTCACCCGACCCACGCTAGCTCACATTTTCCGCGGCAACGCTCGGCTAGGCAGGGCCGGACGGGGTGACGAAGCCGGACTCGTAGGCGGCGATGACCGCCTGCGTGCGGTCGCGGACGCCCAGCTTGGCCAGCACGTTGCCGACGTGCGTCTTGATCGTCTCCACCCCGACCACCAGGTGCGCGGCGATCTCCGGGTTGGACCGGCCGGTGGTCATCAACCGCAGCACCTCGGCCTCCCGGTCGGTGAGCCGGGCCCCGCGCAACCGGTCGCCGCCGGCCGGCCCGTACGCCCCGACCAGCTGGCGGATCGCGGCCGGGAAGAGCAGCGACTCACCGGCGGCGACCACCCGGACCGCCTCCACCACCTCGGCGGGCCGGGCCCGTTTGAGCAGGAACCCCGAGGCCCCGGCGCGCAGCGCCTCGTAGACGTACTCGTCGTTGGCGAACGTGGTGACCACCAGCACCCGTGGCGGGTCGGCGGAGGTGGCCAGCAGGTGCCGGGTGGCCTGGATGCCGTCGATGCCGGGCATCCGCACGTCCATCAGCACCACGTCGGGCCGGTGCCGGGCGACCAGCGGCGGCACCTCGGCCCCGTCGGCGGCTTCGGCGACCACCCGCAGGTCGGGTTGGGCGTCGATGATGGCCCGCAGCCCGATCCGGATCAGCTCGTCGTCGTCGACGACGAGGACGCCAGTGCTCATCGCGTCTCCTCGTAGGGCAGGCGGGCCCGGATCAGCCACCGGTCGCCGTCCGGGCCCACGGTGAGCCGGCCGCCGAGCAGCAGCACCCGCTCCCGCATGCCGTCCAGACCTCGACCGCCCCGCCCCAGCTGCGCCCGGACGGTGTGGCGCAGCGCGTTGACCAGCTCCAGCTCCAGCGCGTCCGAGTGCAGGTCCAGGCGGACAGTCACCGGCCCGTGGCCGTGCCGCGCGGCGTTCGTCAGTCCCTCCTGGACGATCCGGTAGCCCTCCCGGGAGACCACCGCGGGCACCCGGGTCGGGTCGCCGGCGCGATGCGCGTGCACGGCCAGGCCGGCTGCGCGGGCGTCGGTGACCAACCGGTCCAGGTCGGCGAGGGTACGCTGCGGCGCCACCACGGGCCGGTCGCGTCCGCCCTCCCGGAGCAGGCCGAGCACGTGGTCGAGGTCGTCCATCGCGTTGCGCCCGACGTCCTCGATGGCGGTGAGCGCCCGCCGGACGAACTCCGGGTCGGTGTCGAGGACCTCGCGGGCGGCCCCGGCCTGGAGGGTGGCCACCGTCAGCGCGTGACCGACCGAGTCGTGCAGCTCCCGGGCCAGCCGGTTGCGTTCGGCGAGCCGGCTGGCCTGCGCTTCGAGGGCGGCGATCCGCTCGGCCTGGGCCGGGCCGAGCAGCACCGGCGCCATGGATCCGGCGAGCGCGCCGAGCCCGGCGACGGCGTAGCCGAGGCCGACCAGCAGCAGCACCCCGGTCACTGTCAGCCAGCCGCTGTCCTGCCCGTCCAGCGGCCCGAACCGTTCCCGGCTGGTCAACTCTTCGCCGATGCCGAACTGCTGGGCGATGAACGCCAGCGCCATCGGCAGGGCGCTGAACAGCGCGATCCCCACCAGCGCGCCGACGATGAGGTGGGTGGCGATCCAGAGTGCGCTCCGCAGCCGGGTCTCCCGGTCACCGTGGTGCCCGGGCGCGGGTTCGGGCAGGTCGACGCCGAGCAGCGCCCGGACGGCGGCGATCTCCAACGCCCGGCTGCCGTCCAGCAGCAACGGCACCACGGCGATCAACACCGCGATGACCAGCAGGACGTACACCAGCGGGCGCGGGATCGTCGAATCGGCGAGCAGTTGGGCGAAGGTCACCGCGAGCAGCCCGTACGGCAGTGCCAGCACCCCGCCGAGCAGCAGGAACACGCCGCGTCGCCAGGTGGTGCCGGCGACCAGCGGGGCCAGCGCGGCTCGGATCGTCACCTCGCCATTCTGCGGCCGGGGCCGGTCCCGGCGACTCCCCCGCGTCGGGGAGATGTCAGCGGTGGTCGGCGACGTACTGCTGCGGGTCCTTGTCGCGGAACGGGAGGTTGCGACCGTTCTTGTGCTCGCCGTAGAAGGTCAGCCAGCGTTGGCCCAGCTCGGCGCGGAGTTCGGTGCTGGCGTGCCGGCGGAAGTCGGGCAGCGCCTCGTCCTCCTCCTCGGCCAGGTGCTCGCTGTTCTCCCGGCGGGCCGTGCCGACCGCCTCCCACCACTGATCCGAGCCGACCGGGTGCAGCTTCGCGTCGGCGATGGCGTCGCGGATCTTGTTGTGGTCGCCGATCGCGTCGGCCGTCTCGTCCTCGCCGTCGTCGCCGTGCTTGACCAGGTGCGGGTAGAGGATCGCCTCCTCCGCTTCGGCGTGGATGTCCAGGTGCAGGGCGAGGGCGTCCCAGATGGCGAGCATCTCCTGCTCGTCGCGGGCGTCGTCGAGGCGGGCGAAGCCGCGCCGGAACGCGGCGTGGTCGTCCAGGATCAGTGCGGTGATGTCGTCCACTGTGCTCACTTCTCGGTTGGTTTGGCGAACCGGGCGCGCAGCATCGCCGGCATCGCGGCGAGGCCGGTGATCGGCCGGAAGCGTTTCGCCGCCTCGGCCAGCGCCGTGTACTCGTCGTCGGCAAGGTCGATGTCGGCCGCGGCGGCGTTGCGTTCCATCTGCTCGACGCCGGACGCGCCGGGGATGGCGAGCACGTTCGGGTGGCGCAGCAGGTAGGCCAGCGCGATCTGGCTGGGAGTGGCGTCATGGGCGTCGGCGACCTGACGCACCGTGTCGATCAGCGCCGCGCCGCGTTCCAGGTTTTCCGGGAGGAAGTACGGGTTCGCCCGCCGGACCGCCCCGGTCGGTGGGTTCTTCGCGTCGTACCGGCCGGAGAGGAAGCCCTGTGCCAGCGGGCTGTACGCGATGACCACCCGGCCGGCCTGCCGCGCGTACGGCAGCAGGTCCTGTTCGGGCGCGCGGTCCAGCATGCTGTAGCGGACCTGGTTGGTGAGCACCCGACGGCCGAGCGCCGCTTCGGCGACCTGCCAGCGGCGCAGCCCGTAGTTGCTGACGCCGACCTCGCCGACCAGTCCGACGTCCTGCAGGACGCGCATGCCACGCATGGTGGTGTGGTCGCCGACGACCGGGTTGGGCTGGTGCACCTGGTAGAGGTCGATGCTGGTGACGCCGAGGCGGGCCGCCGAGGCGACCGCCCGCTGCTGCACCACCGCGGCCACCGGCAGCACGGGCAGGATCTTGCTGGCCACCACCACCCTCGGCCGGTCGTCGCCGAGGGCCGCGCCGAGGATGCGCTCGCTGCGCCCGAACCCGTAGATCTCGGCGCTGTCGAAGACCGTCACGCCCAACTCGACGGCCCGCCGGACGATCTGCGCCGCCTGCCGCTCGAAGTCCGGGCCGTACCCCCACTCCCGGGAGCCGAACTGCCAGGTGCCCAACCCGATCTTGGACAACGGTTTGGGGGTGTCGAGCGCAATGAAACGCATGGCGTCGAAACTACCCCGATGTCCCGGTTCACACGCCCGATCCCCGGCACCGTGCTCCGGAGTTAGGCTCATGATCGTGACCTATCTCGCCGCGGAAGACCGCTACGACACCATGACCTACCGACGCAGCGGACGCAGTGGGCTGCGGCTGCCCGCCGTCTCGCTCGGCCTGTGGCACAACTTCGGCCCGGACCGCCCGTTCGAACGGCAGCGCGACATCGTTCGCCGCGCCTTCGACCTCGGCGTCACCCACTTCGACCTAGCCAACAACTACGGCCCGCCGCCCGGCTCGGCGGAGGAGAACTTCGGCCGGATGCTCGCCACGGACCTGAAGTCGTACCGGGACGAGCTGGTCATCTCCAGCAAGGCCGGGTACCTGATGTGGCCCGGCCCGTACGGCGAGTGGGGCTCGCGCAAGAACCTCATCTCGTCGCTGGACCAGTCGCTGGGCCGGATGGGGCTGGACTACGTCGACATCTTCTACTCGCACCGGTTCGACCCGGACACTCCGCTCGAGGAGACGATGGGGGCGCTCGACGCGATCGTCCGCTCCGGCAAGGCGCTCTACGTCGGCATCTCGAACTACAACTCGGAGCAGACCGCGCGGGCCGCCGCGATCCTGGACGAACTGGGTACGCCGCTGCTGATCAACCAGCCGTCGTACTCGATGCTCAACCGCTGGACCGAGTCCGACGGCCTGCTCGACACGCTGGAGCGGGTCGGCGCTGGCTGCATCGCGTACAGTCCGTTGGCGCAGGGCCTGCTGACCGACCGTTACCTGGGTGGCATCCCGGCCGACTCGCGGGTGCGCACCAGCGTCTTCCTCAACGAGAGCGACCTCAGCGAGGAGAAGATGGCCACCATCCGTGCCCTCGGCGCGATCGCCGAGCGGCGCGGCCAGTCCCTCGCGCAGCTCGCGTTGGCCTGGGCGCTGCGTGACCCGCGGATGACCAGCCTGATCATCGGGGCGAGCAGCGTCGAGCAGTTGGAGACGAACATCGCCGCGCTGGACAACCTCGATTTCACCGCCGACGAGTTGGCCGAGATCGAACAGCACCTGGGCTGAGCACCGCCGGGCTTCGGGCGGGTCGGGTCACCAGATCCGACGCCGCCCGGCCCGGTGGTTGCGTACCTCGCACTGGCGTCCCACCGGTGCGGGGGCACCGCGACGCCGCCGGCTCGCGCCGATCAGCAGCAGCAGAACCACCACGACGGCGGCACCGGCCAGCACCGGCCACCGGCCGCCGAGGTCGGTCACCGCCGCCACCGGCACGCCCGGGTCGGCCGCCGCCGCCACCGCCGACCCGGTGGCGGCTGGCGCGCTCGCAGCGGTACGCGGCGCGCTCTTCGGTGCGGCGGCCTTCGGCGGCGAGCCGGTGGCCTTGGCACCCCGGAACACCACGTCCGAGCAGGAATAGTAGGTGTCCGGGGTGTTGGAGTTCTGCCAGATCGTGTAGATCAGGTGTCGGCCGCTGCGACCCGCCGGCAGCCGACCCGCCAACTGGTACGCCCCGGCCCGCACCGGCGGGTCGGTCCGGGTGAGGAACGGGCGCGACTCCAGGTCCGCCCAGGTCAGCTTCTTGCGGGGGTCGTAGTCGGGCTTGGTGACGTAGAGCCGGAAGGTGCCCCGGTGCTCGATGGTGGTCCGGTACCGGAAGGTGAACGTGGCACCGGTGGTCAGTTCGGTGCTCGGCCAGTCGGTGCGGGGCAGGTCCAGTCCCCGGTACGCGGACAGCCCACCACTGCACAGCTCACCGTCCGGGATCCGTTCCCGGTCTCGCCCGTTGATGGCGGCAACGCGTACGTTGTCCCACTCGCGCACGGCCGCGCCGGCTTCGATCGCCGCCCGGCAGGCGCTGGTGGCCGCGTACCGGCCCTCGGGGCCGCAGGCCGCCGCGCGACTGACCGGGTCGGTCGGGGCTCCGTGGGCGGCGGCGGGCGTGGCAGCCAGCGGCACTGTCGCGGCAGCGACCAGCACAGTGGCGAGGAGCCGGCGTACGGGCATGAGGACGACCTCCACCCACTGGTACGGCCGGTGGGCGGCAAAGGTTCGACGCCGACCGGTCGGGAATCCCGCAGGTGGGTGTGGCGTTTCGATACTCGGAACCGCTTGCACCGAGGAGGCAGAGATGAAGGTACGTAGCTCGTTGCGTGCGCTCAAGCAGAAGCCGGGTTCGGTTGTGGTCCGCCGCCGTGGCCGCACGGTCGTGGTGAACCGCGCCAACCCGCAGTGGAAGAGCCGCCAGGGCTGACAGCGCCCCAGCCGGACATACAGTCGACAACCGCCCCTGACCGGATCATTCGGTCAGGGGCGGTCTGCGTGTCCGCACAGATGGCCGGGGCGACCTCCACCGCCCTCGTTACGGGCGGCGATGGCACAGCACGTCGACTAGGGTCCTCCGGGAGGCCGCCCCCCCCCAGGAGGAGGAACCCGTGTTCATCTTGGAGCTGTCCTTCGGCGAAGAACCCGACCGGCTCGCCGCCCGGCCGGCGCACCGGGAGCGTCTCCAGGCCCTGCACCGTGACGGCAAAGTGGTGCTGGCCGGGCCGTTCCCCGACGACTCCGGAGCACTGCTGATCTTCGACGTCCCGGACGCCGCGGCGCTCGCCGCGATCGTCGCCGAGGACCCCTATTACCGCACTCCCGGCGTGACGATCACCAGCCAGCGGGAGTGGTCACCGATCATCCGCTAGGCGTACGAGAGAGCAGACCGCAGAAAAAGATCAGCGGCCTAGCGGATGATCTCCGACTAAGCCGCTGACCTGCGGTCCAACAAGGTGGAGCCGAGGGGACTCGAACCCCTGACCCCCACACTGCCAGTGTGGTGCGCTACCAGCTGCGCCACGGCCCCTTGCTGTTGTCCCGGTCGCCCGGGCACTGGGAAACTATACACAGACCCGCTCGCATGGTCATCTCGCGGGGTCCCCCGCCACAGCCGGGTCAGTTGAGCGCCACGTCCGGCGGGAAGTGCGCGACGGCGGCCATCATCCCGCCCTGCCGGCGCAGCACCATCGGCCACAGGTCGTCGGGCCGGTCGACGAAGGCGTCCCCGGGCAGCCCGTCCAGCACGAACCAGGACCCGTCGGCGATCTCCTGCTCCAACTGGCCGCTGCCCCAGCCGGAGTAGCCGGCGAAGACCCGGATGCCACCGATGCTCTCCCGCAACCGCTCCGGGTCGACCGAGAGGTCGATCGTGCCGACCGCCCCGGACACCTGGTGGAAGCCCTTCAGCCGACGCATCGGGTGGCGCATCCGGGCGAGGCAGATCGCCGAGTCGGGCTGCACCGGGCCACCCTCGAAGAGCACCGCCGGGTGGCGGGCCAGGTCACTCCAGTCACCGAGCACGTCGGCTACCGGCACCTCGGTGGCCCGGTTCAGCACCACGCCGAGCGCGCCGCCCGGCTCGTGGGCGACGAGCAGCACCACCGTACGGTCGAAGTTGGGGTCCTTGAGCGCCGGAGTCGCGACCAGCAGCCGCCCGGTCATCGACTCCATCGCTCGTCCGCCGATCGCCTGGCCCTCTCCCTGCATGCCACACACCCGTCAACCGTGAGCCCGGCCCGGGGGCCGGTCCTCGACCGGATCCGCCCGGCGCATCGGGTTCCGCCGCGCTGTCAACGCCATGCCTGGCACCATAGCTTGCGTGCTGGGCGCTGGCTAAGGTCTGACCGGCGGGTGATCAGACAGTTGAGACGAAGGGCCGATGCACCGGTTGGCAGACCTCCCGGTGATCGACCGTTCCGGAGCACCGACCGCTGAGAAAAGCCCGAAAGGTCCGTCACATCCCGATAGATTCGGCTGATCGGGAGGGCGATCACGGTTGTCCCTGCCCGCGACACGGAGGCGGGTGGCGATGGCAACTGTCCGGGACGCGACGTACGACGTGCTCCGCACCCTCGGCCTGACCACCGTCTTCGGCAACCCGGGCTCCACCGAGGAGCCGTTCCTCCAGGACTTCCCGGCCGACTTCCACTACGTCCACGCGCTGCACGAGGCGACGGCCGTGGCGATGGCCGACGGCTACGCCCAGGCCGCCGGAGTGCCCGCCCACGTCAACCTGCACACCGCCCCCGGCACCGGCAACGGCATGGGCAACCTGGTCACCGCCTGGCACAACAAGACCCCACTCATCGTCACCGCCGGCCAACAGACCCGGGAGATGCTGCTCCTCGAACCCCGGCTGGCCAACCGCCGGCCCACCGAACTCCCGCAGCCGTACGTGAAGTGGGCCTACGAGCCGGCGCGGGCGCAGGACATCCCGGCGGCCATGCTGCGGGCGTACGCGACCGCGGTGCAGCCACCGGCCGGGCCGGTCTTCCTCTCCCTACCGATGGACGACTGGGCCCAGCCAGCCGACCCGCCGCCCGCGCCGCGAACGGTGGCCACCCGGTTCGCACCGGACCCGCAGCGGTTGGCGGAGTTCGTCACGGTGCTGGCCGGCAGCCGCAACCCGGCGCTCGTGTACGGGCCGGGGGTGGACCGCTCGGCGAGTTGGTCGGCCGCTGTGGCGCTGGCGGAACGGCTCGCCGCGCCGGTCTGGTCGGCCCCCGCGACCGAGCGGGCCGTCTTCCCCGAGGACCACCCGCACTTCCGTGGCGTGCTGCCGTACGCGATCGGTCCCCTCGCCGAGGCGCTGCGCGGACACGACACGGTGCTGGTCGTCGGCGCCCCGGTCTTCCGCTACTACCCGTACGTGCCGGGCGGGCACCTGCCCGACGGCGCCCGCCTGCTGCACGTCACCGACGACCCGGACGAGGCCGCCCGAGCCCCGGTCGGTGACAGTCTGCTCAGTGACCCGGGGCTGGCCCTGGACGCGCTGGTCGAACGGGTGCCGCCGAGTGACCGGCCGGCGCCCGCACGACGGGACACACCACCACCGCCCGAGGTCGGCACCCCACTGAGCGCCGACGCCCTGTTCGCCGCGCTGGCCGCGCACTGGCCGACCGACGCCGTGCTGGTGCAGGAGTCACCGTCCAACCTGTCCGCACTGCGCCGTCAGCTGCGGATCACCCGCCCGGCGTCGTACTTCACCATGGCCAGCGGCGGCCTCGGCTACGGGCTGCCGGCGGCAATCGGCGTCGCCCTGGCCGAGCGGGACACCGGGCGCGGTCGCCCGGTGGTGGCGGTGGTCGGCGACGGCTCGTTCCACTACTCGGTGCAGGCGCTGTGGACGGCCGCGCGCCTGGCACTGCCCGTGGTGGTCGTCGTCCCGGTCAACCAGCAGTACGCCATCCTCAAGGCGTTCGCCGAGCTGAAGCACACTCCCGGGGTGCCCGGCCTGGACCTGCCGGGTCTGGACATCGTCGCGATCGCGGCCGGCTACGGCTGCGCCACGGAGGTGGTGGAGACCCCCGATCAGCTCGGCGCGGCGCTCACCGCCGGGCTGGGCGCCGACCGTCCCACGGTTGTGCCGGTGCCGATCAGCACGGACGTGCCCAGCATCCTCTGAACCAGGTCTCGTTCAGCGCGATGCGATCGACAGTGGGGCGCCGGTGGAGACGTCCAGCACCGGCCGGGCGCCCAGCGGCGTCGCGAGGGTGACGGTGACAGGCTCCAGTTTCAGCAGTGCGATGCATTCGCCGGTGGGCCGGGTGACGCGGCCACCGACCACCACGACGTCCGGCCGTTCCCACACCAACGGAGTGATCCCGGTATCGCACGCGCCGACGCCGAGCCGCACTGTCAACCGGGTGTCCTCGACGGCCGCCAGGTCCTGGGCCGCCACCAACCCGTCCGGCAGAGGGCTGGCCGGAGCGGTGGGCTCGGGAACCTTGGTGACAGCGGTGGGCGCGACGGCGAGCCGGGCCACCCGGGCGGTCAGCTCCTCGATGGTGAACAGCCAGGCCGGGACCTGCGCCACACCGCGGCTCGTGCGGACCGGCACGGTGTCGAACGTGACAGCGGTGACGGTGAGCGGGAGACAGGCGGTCTGCGTGCTGCTCGTCACCCACCCGTCCGGCCCTGGTTCGACGGTGGGGCCGCCGGGGGTGGGCCGACCGGGCTGCTTCGGCCGTCCCGGGCAGGGCAGCGGGTCACCCGTGTCGAGCTGCCGGTACGCCTCGGCGGCGCTGATCAACGGCAGCGTCAGCCGTCCGTCCGGGAACCGGATCTCGCCACCGACCCGGGTAGGCGGTATCGCCACCTGCGCGCGGTACCACCCGGCCCGGAAGGCCGCCTCGGTGTCGGGGGTGAAGCCCGGGTCGCCGGTGAGCAGTGTCGGCCCCTCCAATGGCACGTAGGCGGTGCGCCAGTCGGGGCCCGGCCGCCACGCCTCGGCGACCTGAGCGGCCCGCTGGTCGAACGCCTCGGCGTCGCGCGCCGGGCTGGGTGGGGCGTCGGCCGGACCGGTGTCGGTCGCGGCGCAGCCCGCCGTGAGCAGCAATGGGAGTACGAGCAGCACTGCGAGTCGACGCATGTGCGGTTCGACGCGCCCGCCGACCGGCCGGTTCCCTCAGGTCTCGCCGCCCAGGTCCGTCTGGTACGCCTCCCAGAGCAGGTCGGCGCCGCGCCGCCGATGCCGGGCCAATTTCCGCAGCAGGTGCCCGACCCGGTGCCGCAGCTCGTCGGGGTGCGCCTCGGGCCGCTCGGCGATCTGCTGCGCCGCCAGGATCGCGGCGACGATCGCCGCGTGCTCCCGGGTCAGCAGCCGCACGCCGTGGTCCAGTCGCGGCGACTGGGTGAGCAACTCCCGGTAGAGGCCGCTGGGGCCCTCGGTGGCCCGGACGTGCTCGGCGAAACCCTGGCGCACCGGACGCAGTCGAAGAAGAACAGCTTCGCGCCAGCGCGGCGCGGTGCTGGCGACCGCGACGGCCCGGCCGAGGGCGTGCACGTCACCGGCGAGGCCGGCGGGGCGCGGCTCGCCGGGTAGACCGAGGGGAGGTGGATCGGCGGGACGCCCCACCTGATGCGCGACGCGCGGTCGGGCGACGAGTGACGGCTGCTGGATCGGACCGGTGACCATGGCACCTCCCGCGCGGCGCTGCTACCCCATACCGCGATGGTGAGCCTGCCCGACCCGCCCTGTCCAGGGCCCCGGATCGCCTCATCTGCCGCGTTGAACCCACTGACCCCACCAGCCGCAGCAGTACCGCGTCCCCACGAGCCTCCTGGACGTATCAGCCTCAGTCGGTCCAGCGGCGCTCCGCCAGGCGGCGCAGGTGGTCGGCCACCGCACGGGTGTCGTCGTCCCGCCCGTCGCCCCCTCGGCCCGCCGTCATCGCCTCGGCCAGCGCCCGCAGCTCTGTCGGCGGCAGGCTCGGCAGCCCCATGCCGCGCAGTGGGATGGTGACCCCTCGCGTACCGGCCGGGTCGGTGGCGAGAATGGCCCGCATCTGCGGCCCGCCGGCCGGGTCGACGTCGCCCGCCTTGCGGTACGACGTCCCGCCCGCCTCGATCCGGGCGGTGGCGAGGTCGACGGTGCGGGTGCGCAGCGCCCCGCGTACCCGCGCCCGGCTGCCGTCCAGCCAGGCGGCCGTTCGGAGCACCCGTAACACGAGGTAGAGGCCGAGCAGCACGAAGGGCAGACCACACAGGCCGATGAACGGGCTGGGACCGGACTGGTTCGGGTCAGCGGAGTCCCGTAGCCCCGGCGGCAGCAGCCCCGGCGGCAGGTCGCGAGCCTCCTCATAGGAGGCGAACGCGTCACCCGGTCCGGTCAGCCGGCGCAGCAGCCCGTCGGCGACGAGGGGCAGCACCACGAACGCCGCGCCGATGGCGGCGACGAGGACGCCGGCGACCACCGCCACGACCCGCTGGCCGGGTGACGCGCCGACCGACAGGCGCAGCTCTCGGTTGGTCACAGGGGGCAGCGTAAGACCCCGTCGACACAACGAAGCGCCCCGGCCGGTGGCCGGGGCGCTTCGTTCGAGGTGGTGGAGGTGCCGGGAATCGAACCCGGGTCCTTCGCCGGTTTGTCAGGGCTTCTCCGAGCGCAGCTCGCTGTGCCTCTACTCGGCCCCACCGCTCACGCGAGCAAGTTGGTGTGACGGGCCCAGTCGCTGATTAATCTCGCCGCACGGACCCCGCGACCGGGTCCGATTGGCCAGCCTCCTAGCTGATGCCGGCTACTGGGACGAAGGCGTTCCCAGGCCGACAGACTTAGCTACTCGCCTCAGGCGGCGAGAGCGAAGTCAGCGCGATTTTGCTTGGCGCTTATAAGTTTCCGACGACCGATTCTCGAGACGACGTCGGCTTCCTCGGCTCGCTTCCCCTGTCGCTGCGTACGAAGTCGAAACCAGTCACCCCCTCGACAGGCCGCCGATGTGGCGGCACTGACAAGACTAACGCCTGGCGCAACAGCTTTCATCCCGAGCCCCGGGCCGACGCAGCGACCCGGACAAACAGGATGAACTAGTCGTCCATTCCCTTGCCTCGTCGACCCGACACCCGGGCGATCTCCCGGTCCGCGTCGCGCTTGGCGAGGTCCTGACGCTTGTCGTACGACTTCTTACCCTTGGCCAGCGCGATCTCGACCTTGGCCCAGCCGTCCGAGAAGTAGACCTGCAACGGGACGATGGTGAAACCACCCTCGCGGGTCTTGCCGACGAGCTTGTCGATCTCGCCCCGGTTGAGCAACAGTTTGCGGGTACGCCGGGGCTCATGGTTGGTCCAGGTGCCCTGGGTGTACTCCGGAATGTGCATCGCGTGCAGGTACAACTCGCCGTCACGTTCCTGCGCGAACGCGTCGACGAGCGACGCCCGCCCGGCCCGCAGCGACTTGACCTCGGTGCCGGTCAGCGCCATGCCCGCCTCGTACGTGTCGAGGATCGCGTAGTCGTGGCGCGCCTTCTTGTTGGAGGCGACCACCTTGCGCCCCTTTTCCCGTGGCATCGGTGCCACCTCCTCTCCCTCGTCCGCGGCCGGTTCACCCGGCCGGACAACCGATCATGCTACCCGAGTGGAAGGACCCTCCCGCGCCGTTTATTTCCGGCTGCGGGAGGGTCCTCGGAAGACCACGGGACGACCCGTACGGTGCCTAGACCCGCAGGTAGAAGCGCAGGGTGATCCAGGCGGTGGCGGCGCTGACCAGACCACCGACGCCAGCCATCAGCGGGAAGATGAACAGGATGTCGCCCCAGGTGATCGGCGAGAGCAGACCCTGCAACGCGCTCAACGACCCGTCGAAGAGCAGATACTTCGCCGCGACCAGGGCCACCAGACCGAGCAGTGAACCGATCAGGCCGGCCACCACGGCCTCCAGCACGAACGGCGCCTGGATGAACCAGTTGGACGCGCCGACCAGCTTCATGACCGCCACCTCACGCCGCTTGCTGTACGCGGCCACCTGAATGGTGTTCGCGACGAGCAGCAGGGCGGCGATCGCCATCACGATGGCGGCGGCCAGGGCGATGTTCTGGATCGAGGTGAGGATATTGAAGATCTTGTCGAGCAGTCGACTCTGGTCGACGATCTCCTCGACACCCTCAGTGTCCTTGTACTGGTCGTAGACGCTCTTGTACTGCTCCGGGTTGTTCAGTGTGAGCCGGAACGACTCGGGCAGCTGGTCCGGCTTGACCGCGTTCACCAGGTCCGGCGCGTCCTGGTACATCGACTTGAAGCGCTCGTACGCCTGGGCCTTGTCGACGTAGATGACCTCCTTGACCAGGGGGTCGCCGTCGAGCTTAATCTGCAGGTCGGTGCGCTGCTGCTCGGTGACCTCCTGCTCCATGAAGATCGAGACCTGGATGTTCTTGTAGTAGAGGTCCTTCATGTCGTCGACCTGGCGGTACATGAGACCGCTGGCGCCGAGCATGGTCAGCGAGACCGCCATCGTGATGATCATCGCGATGGACATGGTCACGTTGCGCCACAGTCCGACCAGTACCTCGGACAGGACGTATTTCACGCGCATCGGGATTTCCTCCGGGTCTCCGGCATGAGGTGTTCGTCGTCAGGCTGCGCAGGGGTGGAGCGCCGGCTCACCCGTAGACGCCGCGGGCCTGGTCACGCACGATGCGACCGCTCTCAATCTCAACGACGCGGCGGCGCATCTGGTTCACGATGTTGGAGTCGTGGGTGACCATCACGACGGTCGTGCCGGTGCGATTGATCCGGTCCAGCAGACGCATGATCTCGATCGAGGTGTCCGGGTCCAGGTTTCCGGTGGGCTCGTCCGCGAGAAGGATCAGCGGACGGTTCACGAACGCCCGGGCGACGGCGACCCGCTGCTGCTCACCACCGGAGAGCTCGTGCGGGTAGCGGTGCTCCTTGCCACCGAGCCCGACCAGCTCCAGCACCTCCGGCACGACGCGGCGGGCAACCGCCTTCGTCTTGCCGATCACCTCGAGAGCGAACGCCACGTTCTCGTAGGCGGTGCGGTTCGGCAGCAGCCGGAAGTCCTGGAAGACACAGCCGATCGAGCGCCGGAAGTGGGGTCGCTTCCAGGACCGCATCGACGTGACGTCCTTGCCGTTCACGACGACGCGCCCCTTGTTGGGGGCCACCTCGTGCAGCAGCATCTTGATGATCGTGGACTTGCCGGAGCCGGATGGACCGATGAAGAAGACGAACTCGCCCTTCTCGATCGAGACGGACACGTTGTCGAGCGAAGGCCGGGACGCCTTCGGGTACGTCTTCGTCACTTGCTCAAGCTGAATCACGGGTGGTGAGTCTACGCGGTGTAACAACTGAGCCAAGCCCCACGCCCCGCCGATCCGGCACGAGTCGTCGAATCAGGCTCCTACCTGGAGATCGACGACGCGCTCCGCCCGCGCGCCGTTACGCACCGTCGTTAGCGAGCTGTCGCTGCTTACGCCAACGGATGCCCGCCTCGATGAAACCGTCCAACTCGCCGTCGAAGACCGCGCTCGGATTGCCGGTCTCCTGCTCAGTTCGGAGATCCTTCACCATCTGATAGGGGTGCAGGACGTACGAGCGCATCTGGTCACCCCACGAGCCCGCCGCGTTCTCCTTGAGCCCTTCGAGCTTGGCCTGCTCCTCCTGGCGCTTGCGCTCCAGCAGCCGAGCCTGGAGCACCCGCAGCGCGGAGGCCTTGTTCTGCAGCTGGGACTTCTCGTTCTGGCAGGTCACCACGATGCCGGTCGGGATGTGCGTCAGCCGCACCGCCGAGTCGGTGGTGTTGACGCTCTGCCCACCCGGGCCGGAGGAGCGGTAGACGTCGACGCGTACCTCGTTCTCCGGGATGTCGATGTGGTCGGTCTGCTCGGTGACCGGCAGGACCTCGACCCCCGCGAAGCTGGTCTGCCGACGCCCCTGGTTGTCGAACGGGCTGATCCGGACCAGCCGGTGCGTGCCCGACTCGACACTGAGCGTGCCGTACGCGTACGGCACCTTGACCGCGAAGGTGGCCGACTTCAGACCCGCCTCCTCGGCGTACGAGGTCTCGTAGACCTCGGTCGGGTAGCCGTGCCGCTCCGCCCAGCGCAGGTACATCCGCAGCAGCATCTCGGCGAAGTCCGCGGCGTCCACACCACCGGCGCCGGCCCGGATGGCGACGAGTGCCTCCCGGGAGTCGTACTCGCCGGAGAGCAGGGTGCGGACCTCCATCTCCTGGATGGCCTTGGTCAACCCGGTGATCTCCGACTCGACCTCGGTCAACACGCCCGGGTCGGACTCGGCCTCGGCCAGCTCCAGCAGCACCTGGGCGTCGTCGAGCTGGGAGCGCAGGCTGCCCAGCTTGCTGATCTCGCCGTTGACGTACGACAGCTGCGAGGTCACCTGCTGGGCCTTGGCCTGGTCGTCCCACAGGTCGGGGGCGGACGCCTCCTGCTCAAGGCGGGCCTTGTCCTCGTGGAGCCGGTCGAGGTTGAGGACGGCCTCGATGTTTCGCAGGGTCGCGTCGAGTTCCTTGAGCTGTTCGGCGTAATCGGCAGCGGTCACGACAGACAAGCGTACTGCGCGGGCGAGGGGTGAGCTTGCGAGCCCCGCGGAGCAGCGTCAAATCGGGGGTACGCCCCCGGGCTCACGGCAGCCCGTTGCCGGTGCGCGAACCAGCCGATCGTCACCCGACGGGGGCGGACTTCAGCCACGAGAGGGCAGCCCGGTGGTAGGCGACCGCGAACTCCAGCGCGCTGGCGTCGTAGGTCTCGCCGTCCCGTTTGGCGTTCTTCACCTGCTCCCGCACCTGGGCGAGGGCCTCGGTGTGGTATTCGTTGGCCGAGGCGTACAGGCTCTTCAGCTGGCTGGCGGAGTGCAGGTTGCCGAAGGCCATCCGCAGCGCTATCGGGTTGCGGATGGTGTCCCGCCCCGGGTTCTCCGCGAGCCAGCGGGAAAACGTCCGTTTTCCGCTGGCGGTCAGCGCGTACGGCTGGCTCATCCGCGGCCCCGGCTTGCCGAGCCGCACAAAACCCCGCTCAGCCAGCACCGGCAACTCGCGGTACACCTGACTGCGGGTCATCGACCAGTACGGCGCCAGACGGCGCTCAGCGGCGGCCATCAACTGACCGCCTGTCATCGGGCCCTCGTGGAGGAGGCCGAGCAGGGCCGCCGCCGTAGGGTTGACTCCGGAATCCGCCATGCCCACTACGCTGCCACTTTGCGCACGCGGCGTCCAGGATTTGCCGGTTTGCCACCCAACAGGACTTCCTAAGTGCACTGTCGGCGGCAGACTGTCCGTTGAGGACTATCGATGGATTGGCCATTCCGGGCGTCCGCCGGCGGCGCTCACGCACGCCGCCGGCGGGTCGTCGCCGGTCAGCCCATGTGGGGGTACGTGTGGTCGGTCGGCGGCACGAAGGTCTCCTTGATCGTCCGCGGGGAGACCCAGCGAACCAGGTTCAGCCAGGAGCCGGCCTTGTCGTTGGTGCCGCTGGCGCGGGCGCCACCGAAGGGCTGCTGCCCGACCACCGCGCCGGTCGGCTTGTCGTTGATGTAGAAGTTGCCGGCCGCGTAGCGCATGCGCTCGCCGACCGACTCGACGACCCGCCGGTCGGTGGCGAACACCGAGCCGGTCAGCGCGTACGGGGCGATCGACTCGGCCTGCGCCACCACCTCGTCGAACCGGGCGTCGTCGAACACGTGCACGCCCAGGATCGGCCCGAAGTACTCGGTCGTGAAGGTCTCGTGGGCGGCGTCGCCGCACTCGAAGAGCGTCGGGCGCACGAAGTAGCCGACCGAGTCGTCGGCGGTGCCACCGGCCAGCACCCGGCAGCTGTCGTCACCGGCGATCAGTTCCAGCGCGGCGGTGTGCCGGGCGAACGCCTTGTCGTCGATCACGGCGCCGCCGAAGTTGCTGAAGTCGACCACGTCACCGTAGGTCAGCGAGTCGGCGGTGGCGGCCAGGCGGTCCCGCAGCCCACCCTCCCAGATCGAGCGCGGCACGTACGCCCGCGACGCCGCCGAGCACTTCTGGCCCTGGTACTCGTACGCGCCGCGGATCAGCGCGGTGTGCAGAGCGTCCACGTCGGCGCTGGTGTGCGCGACGACGAAGTCCTTACCGCCGGTCTCACCGACCAGGCGCGGGTAGCCCCGGTACCGGGCGATGTTGTCGCCGACGGTCCGCCACAACTGCTGGAAGACCTTCGTCGAGCCGGTGAAGTGGATGCCGGCCAGATCCGGGTCGGCGAGCACCACATCGGAGACCTCCTCGCCCCGGCCGGTGACCATGTTGATCACACCGGGCGGCAGGCCGGCCGCCTCGAACAGCCGCATGGTGAAGTGCGCGGCGAACTGCTGGGTCGGGCCCGGCTTCCAGACCACCGTGTTGCCCAGCAGGGCTGGCGCCGACGGCAGATTGCCGGCGATGGCGGTGAAGTTGAACGGGGTGACCGCGTAGACGAAGCCCTCCAGCGGGCGGTGGTCGAAGCGGTTCCAGACGCCGGGCGAGGACGCCGGCTGCTCCTCCATCAGGCGACGCGCGAAGTGCACGTTGAACCGCAGGAAGTCGATGAACTCGCAGGCCGCGTCGATCTCCGCCTGGATCGCGGTCTTCGACTGGCCGAGCATGGTGGCGGCGTTGAGGGTGTCGCGCCACGGACCGGCGAGCAGCTCGGCGGCGCGCAGGAAGATCGCGGCGCGCTCCTCGAAGGGCAGCGCCCGCCACATCGGCGCGGCATCCTTTGCCGCCTTCACGGCGGCGCGGGCGTCATCGTGGGTGGCGTGCGCTGTCACACCCAACACGTGGGCGTGCTTGTGCGGCTGCACCACGTTGATCGGGTCGCCGCCGGCCATCCGCTGCTCACCGCCGATGGTCATCGGCAGGTCGATGCGCTCGGCGGCGAGCTCGGTCAGCCGCCGCTGGAGCCGGTCCCGGTCGGGGCTGCCCGGCTCGTAGTTGCGAACCGGCTCGTTGCGCGGCTCGGGTACGGAGAACACGGCATCCATCAGGGCTCCTGGCGATCTCGACAGCAGTGGCGAAACCGGACCCGCGGGCGCCGACCGGACGGCCGGACACCGGACGCCACACGAGAGGCCGAGCAGCGGCGGGACCTCCCGTGATTCTTCCACGACGGGCCACGCGACCCACCCCGGCCACCGCCCTGCGCCAAGGACCGCCCCACCCCTCCTCCCCTTACCGACTGGTCTCGATCCATCCCGCTGTCCCGGGGCGACAGGCAGCCCAGCGGGCCCGCGTACCCTGAATGGTCGGTGACCTGCCGCCTCGAAGGGGAGACGATGACCAAGCAGCCCGGCCGCCCCCCGGCCGCCGAGTCGGACGAGCCGGCGGTCAACGCGGGCACTCGGCCGCTGCCCGCCCCCGGCGCCACTGTGCTCGCGCTGCTGGCGCTCGGCTGGCTGGCCGCCATGCTCTGGTCCACCCGGGAGGCCATCACCTCGGCGGCGGCCGGCGTCACCGCGATCAGCCTCTCCGCGTTCGCCCTACCCGGCGTGATCTCGGCCGCGCTGGTGGCCGGGGCCGCCGTCGCGCTGGCCGGTGGCAACCTGCTGGCCCGCCGGTACGGCGACTGGGCCACCCTGCGCTTCGCTGGCGCGATCGGCGGCGGAATGCTGGTCGGGCTCGCCGCCGCGGTGGCCATCAACCTCACCTACTTCGACACGTCCACCACCAACGTGATCGCCGGCACGACCGCGGCAGCGGCGATCATCGGGGGCGCGCTGGCCGCCGCGCGAACCGCCCCGGCGATCGGTGCCGTGGTCACCGCCGCGCTGGGCACCCTGATCTTCGTGGTCGCGTTCAGCCGCGCCCGCGACCCGCTGTTCGACCTCTTTGGCGCCGGCGACAGCCAGGAATCGTTGATCAGCGCGGCCAAGTGGGTGTCCCGCACCGAATCGCTCGTCGCCGGGCTCCTGGCCGGCCTCCTGGCCTTCGGCTACCTGACCTGGGCACGACGTCGAGCCGTCCGCCGCGATCCCGACGCCCCGGGGCTGCGCTGGCCCGCGTACCTGCTCGCCGGCGCCGGGCCGGGGCTCCTCCTGCTGCTCGCCGAGGTGATCATCCGGGTCGGCGGCCGGTCGTTGCTCGACCTCGCCAGCGCGCTCAGTGAGGCGGACGCGGTGGCGCAGACCTCACTCGGCACCTCCCGGGTGGACAACGGCATCTGGGTGCTGTTCGTGGGGGCGCTGACCGCGCTCATCGCGTTCGGCCGCACGCTCAGCCCCGCCCACAGCGACGACGACGAACCAGCCGACAGCCCGGCCCCGGTCCCGGACCAGGCCGACCCCGAGGACGACAAGCCGGGCTACGCCAAGGCGTACGACGCGGACCCGACCGAGACCTCCGACGACGCTCAGGCGGTCGACGCGGACCCGGCAAAGGCGGACCCGGCTCGCTGACCCGGCGTCGGGCCGGTGTCCGGCGGTCCCGGCCGGTGTCCGGCGCCAGGCGGTCCCGGCCGGTGCGCGGTGTTCGACGGTCCCGGCCGGTGTCCGGCGGTCCCGGCCGGCGTTCGACGTCAGGCGGTCCCGGCCGGTGCGCGGTGTTCGACGGTCCCGGCCGGTGTCGGCTCAGGTGGCGGCGCGGAGCAGTTGGTCCAGCTCCGTCACGTCGTACCACTCCAGCTCGTGATCCTCGGCGCCGTCGACGGTGAACTGGGCGTCGGGGTCACCAGCCGCCGCCTCGGCCACCACGTCGGCCGCCGCGCCGATCTCCTCGACCGCGTCCGCGCCGTCCACGTGGATGGCCGCCACCGCGCCCACCGGCACGGCACCGGTCAACGCCACAGTGCTGGAGCCCAACTCACCGTCGCCACGCCCGATCGCCCCCGACGGCAGGTCGACCGAGACGACGACGCGACGGCGGGGCGCGCTCGGGTCGGCCCGCAGCAGGTGCAGGGCGTCCTGCGCAGCCCGGGTGAACGCGACGTACTCCAACTCCTCCTCGTCGCCCTCCGCGTACCACTCGCGAAGCGCCGGGGTCACGGCGTGCGCCTGGTCGGCGGCGAGCCCCTCCTCACGCAGCCGAGCCAGCATCGGTACGGTCGCCGGCACGTACACCCGGACAAGCTCGTCGGTCACCGGTCGTCTCCCCGCGTCGTCCTCCACCGGCGGCCGCCGGCACGGGCGCAGATCATGCCGCACGCCGTGACCGTCATACACCTCGCCTCCGGCCGGAGGAAGCTCCCGCCCGGTGTGTCTCGCGCTGCCGGTCGGCCGCCGAACCGGGCCGGTGCTGGGCGGTCAGCGCTGTCGGTGGCAAACTGAGCCAAACGACATCAACACCGGGAGTGCCTGTGGAGCCGAGGTTCCTGCTGCTCTCCGACGTGGCTGCCGAGCTCAACGTGTCGGATTCGCAGGTCTACCACATGGTGCGCAGCGGCGAACTGCCGGCGATCAAGATCGGCGGGCGCGGCCAGTGGCGCGTCGAGCGGACCCGCCTGGAAGAGTACATAACGCGCAAATACGATGAAACCGCAGACTGGGTGCAGAGCAACCCGCTCATCGACAGGGACCCCGAGTAGCGGCCCAGCCCATCCGGTCGGCCCGCCGGCCCGCCTGGCTGCCCGCCCACGTCCCGACCAGCCCGCCTGCCGCTCGCGCCGCGCTGGCCGAGCCGCCTGCCTGCCGCTCACGCCACGGCGGTGCCTGCGCGCCGCCCACGTCACGACCAGCCCGCCAGCCGCTGGCGCCCCGCTGACCGAGTCACCTGCCTGCCGCTCACGCCACGGCCGTGCCTGCCTGCCGCCCACGTCACGACCAGCCCGCCAGCCGCTCGCACCACGCTGGCCGAGTCACCTGCCTGCTGCTCGCGTCACGACCAGCCCGCCAGCCGCTCGCGCCGCGCCGGCCGAGTCACCTGCAGCCCACGTCACGATCGACCCCTCAGCCAGCCCTTCGCCTGACGGCCGTGGGCGGTCCGGGCGTCCGACCTGGCTTGATCCACTCGGGTTTACGGAAGTCGGGGCATCGAGGCCGCCGCGGTACCGCGGTATCAAGAAACGCGAGTGGATCAAGGGCCTTTGTTGGTCGTGGGTACCGGGAAGCCATTGACCGAGACAGTTGTCTCACTCAGAATCGAGCTTGTCGGAGGCAAACGAAGGCAAACGCAAGATCAAAGGGGGCCATGATGAGCGGAGCACGACCCGGTCCTTCCCGACCACCCGTGCGACTGCGCCCCGTCCCGCCCTTCGACCCGCCGTACGTCGACGAGACCGACGGGGCGTACTGGCCAGCACCGACCGACGGTCAGCTCGCCCTCGACCTGTTCGCCTCCACCAGACCCCTCCCCCTCCGGCCGCCGGAACGCCGAACACCGCTGCGCCCGGTGCCCAACCGACCCGCCACCCATCCCGTCGCGTCGTTACCGCCGACGGCCGCTCCGGAGACCACCCGAGCCGCGCACCGCTTCGTCGGCACCTGCGTGGAGGTGGTCAACGGCTACCGTTCGCCGAACCAGGTGCGAGCGCTGCTCGACCCGGCCCGAGCAGCCGACCTGCTGACCGAACTCGCCCGCGCGTCCGGCCGCGCCGGGACAACCCGCCGTCGGGCCGGCCGACCACTGGTTCGGCTGCTACGCCTGCGAGTTTGCGAGCCCAGGGAGACCGCTGTGGAGGCGGCAGCCGTCCTCACCGGCGCCAGCGGCCGAAGTTGGGCGTTGGCAGTACGCCTGGAGCACCGTCGTGGCCGCTGGCTCTGCACCGCCCTACACGTGCTCTGACCACACTCCCGGCCCCAATCGGTCACCTGGCCGCGCCCAGGACGGCTCCAACCCGAGCCCTGCCGGGCTAGGACGAGCCGACCAAGCCAGGCAGGGCCGGGGCCAAGCCAGGCAGGGCCGGGGCCAAGCCAGGCAGGGCCGGGGCCAAGCCAGGCAGGGCCGGGGCCAAGCCAGGCAGGGCCGGCCCGGCAGGACTAGGCCGGGCCGGGCCGAACAGGGCCGGGCCAGGGCTGGACCAGGGCCAGGGCCGGACGGGGCCAGGGCAGGGTTAAGCCAGGGCAGGACCGAGCCAGGGCAGGACCGAGCCAGGCCAGGGCCAGACCGGGTGATCCACTCCGGTTTCAGGAAATCGGGTTGTCCGGCTGTGGGTGATGGCCCGATTTTCATGAAGGCGAGGTGATCACGGTGTGCGGGTGCGTGTCACCCGAGGAGGGCCGCCCAGGCAGGTGGTTGTAGGGCCGGCGGGGCTGGCAGACACCGACGGGCCCCGGCCTGGTCGGCCGGGACCCGTCGGTCAGGGACTGTCGCTGCGGACGCTGTCGGTCAGTTGCCGCCGTTGGGGGCGCCGTGGCAGCGCTTGTACTTGCGGCCCGAGCCACACGGGCACGGCGCGTTGCGGGACGGGCCGTTGCTCGCCTCGGCCTGGTTGGGTGCCGTCCGACGGGCGGCAGCCGACGGAACAGCCGGGCCACGCAGCCCGGATGCCGGCCGCTGCGGAGCGGACGGCGCGCTCTGCCCCGGTGCCGCCGGGGCACCCGGAGCCGGTCGGCCAACGCCGAGCGCCGGAGCCTGCTGCTCGGCCTGCTCCACGGCGACCGCACCGGGGCTGGCCTCGCCGTCGATGGTGGGCGCGGAGTATTGCAGGCCCTGCCGCCGCGGTGCCTGGTTGAGGCCCTTGGCCCGGATCTCGACGGGCTTGTCGAGCAGCGTGACCTCGTCGGCTCCCGCCTCCGGCTCGGGTTCGGTGACCTGGACCTCGATGTTGTAGAGGAAACCGACGGTCTCCTCCTTGATGCCCTCCATCATCGTGGCGAACATGTCGAAGCCCTCGCGCTGGTATTCCACCACCGGGTCGCGCTGGGCGTACGCGCGGAGGTTGATGCCCTCCTGGAGGTAGTCCATCTCGTAGAGGTGCTCGCGCCACTTGCGGTCGATGACCTGGAGCAGCACCATCCGCTCGAGTTGGCGGACGCCCTCGGTGCCGAGCTGCTCCTCCCGCCGGTCGTACGCGGCGTTGGCGTCCTCCTTGAGGCGGGCGACCAGGAAGTCGGCGTCCATGCCGGCCCGAGAGCCGCCGGTTTCCTCCTCCAACTCCTCGATCGTCACGCTGACCGGGTAGAGCTGCTTGAGGCTGGACCAGAGCTGCTCAAGATCCCAGTCTTCGCCGTAGCCCTCGGAGGTGGCACCCCGCACGTACGCCTCGACGGTGTCGTCGATCATGTTGCGGACCTGGTCGGAGAGGTCTTCACCGTTGAGCACCCGGAGCCGCTCGGCGTAGACGACCTGGCGCTGCTTGTTGAGCACCTCGTCGTACTTGAGGACGTTCTTGCGGATCTCGGCGTTCTGGCCCTCGATCTGGGCCTGGGCGCTCTTGATCTGCCGGGTGACCATCTTCGACTCGATGGGCACGTCCTCCGGGATGTTGAAGCGCTCCATCACCGCCTCGACGGCCCCGGCCCGGAAGCGCCGCATCAGCTCGTCCTGCAGCGACAGGTAGAAACGGGACTCGCCCGGGTCGCCCTGCCGGCCGGCGCGACCGCGCAGCTGGTTGTCGATCCGCCGGGACTCGTGCCGTTCGGTGCCCAGCACGTAGAGGCCACCGGCGGCGGCGACCTCCTCCGCCTCGGCGTCGCAGGCCTGCTTCCACTTGGGAAGGACCTCCTCCATCGCCTTGGCGTACTCTTCCTCGTTCTCCAGCGGGTCGAGGCCGCGCTGGCGCAGCTCGTTCGCGGCGAGGAACTCGGCGTTGCCGCCGAGCAGGATGTCGGTGCCGCGACCGGCCATGTTGGTTGCCACGGTGACAGCGCCCTTACGCCCTGCCTGGGCGACGATCTCGGCCTCCCGCGCGTGGAACTTGGCGTTCAGCACGTTGTGCGGGATGCCCCGGCGGCGCAGGAGCTGCGAGAGGATCTCGGAGTTTTCCACCGAGACGGTGCCGACGAGCACCGGCTGGCCCATCTGGTGCCGCTCGGCGATGTCCTCGATGACGGCGTTGAACTTGGCCTTTTCCGTCTTGTAGATGACGTCCGGCCGGTCTTCGCGAACCATCGGGCGGTGGGTCGGGATCGTCACGACGCCGACCTTGTAGACCTTGTTGAACTCGCTCGCCTCGGTCTGGGCCGTACCGGTCATTCCGGACAGCTTCTCGTAGAGGCGGAAGTAGTTCTGGAGGGTGATGGTGGCCAGGGTCTGGTTCTCCTGCTTGATCTCCACCCCCTCCTTGGCCTCGATCGCCTGGTGCATGCCCTCGTTGTAGCGACGGCCGTGCAGGATGCGACCGGTGAACTCGTCGACGATCAGGACCTCACCGTCGCTGACGATGTAGTCCTTGTCGCGCTTGTAGAGCTCCTTGGCCTTGATGGCGTTGTTGAGGTAGCCGACCAGCGGGGTGTTCACCGACTCGTACAGGTTGTCGATGCCGAGCCGGTCCTCGACCTTGGCGACGCCCCGCTCGGTCACCGCGATGGTGCGCTTGGAGTGGTCGACCTCGTAGTCGCCCTCGCCGTCGGTGCCGGGCTGGAGCCGGGCCACTACGCCGGCGAACTCGCCGTACCAGCGGGCGGAGTGCTCGGCCGGGCCGGAGATGATCAGCGGGGTGCGGGCCTCGTCGATCAGGATCGAGTCGACCTCGTCGACCACCGCGAAGTTGTGCCCGCGCTGTACCAGCTCGTCCTTCGACCACGCCATGTTGTCGCGCAGGTAGTCGAAGCCGAACTCGTTGTTGGTGCCGTAGGTGATGTCGCACTCGTAGGCGGCCTTGTGCTCGCTGGCCGGCCGGTTGGGCAGCACCACGCCGACGGTCAGCCCGAGGAACTCGTGCACCCGGCCCATCCACGCCGCGTCCCGCTGGGCGAGGTAGTCGTTGACCGTGATGACGTGGACGCCCTTGCCGGAGAGCGCGTTGAGGTAGACGGCCATGACCGAGGTCAGCGTCTTACCCTCACCGGTCTTCATCTCGGCGATGTTGCCGAAGTGCAGCGCCGCGCCGCCCATCACCTGGACGTCGTACGGGCGCTGGCCCAGCACCCTGGCGGCCGCCTCGCGGGCCACCGCGAACGCCTCCGGCAGCAGATCATCGAGGGTCTCACCCTCCTCGAGCCGCTCTCGGAACTGCTCGGTCATGCCGGCCAGTTCCTCATCGGTGAGGTTGATGTAGTCGTCCTCGATCGAGCTGACGGCATTGGCGATCGCCTTGAGGCGGCGCACCATGCGGCCCTCGCCCGCGTTAAGGACCTTTTCCAGAATCGACACGGATCAACGCTCCCCTAGACAGTCTCGAACCATCGTAGGCGCTCCATCGGCGCGATGGTCACTGGTGGCGGTGCTCGACCCCGCGGAACCCGACATAACTCGCGTCCTGCGCTCGCCCCAAACGTTATCCGGTTACGCCGTCGGCGAACGCTGCGGCAGGATGCACGAGTGGAGCCCGTGGAGATCATCGAGGACGGCGTGCTGCTGCGACCCTGGCGGGAGGCGGATGCCGAGGCCGTCCACCGAGCCTGCCAGGACCCCGACATTCAGCGCTGGACCACCGTACCGCGCCCATACCGGCCGGAACACGCGCACGGATTTGTCACCGAGATGAGCCGGAAGTCCTGGGCCGAGGGCACCGGGGCACCGTTCGCGGTGTGCGACCCGAGCACCGGGGAGCTGCTGGGTTCCTGCGGGCTGATCTCGATCGACAAGGACGGCACCGGTGAGGTCGGCTACTGGACGGCACCCTGGGCGCGTGGTCGGGGCGTGATGGTCCGGGCCACCCGGGCGGTGGCCCGCTGGTCCTTCGACACCGTCGGCCTGCGTCGGCTCATCTGGCAGGCCGAGGTGGGCAACCACGCCTCCCGGCTGGTGGCCCTCCGAGCCGGTTTCCGGGTCGACGGCCGGTTGCGGATGGCCAACCCGGCGCTGGAGGGCGTGGCGGACGGCTGGATCGGTTCGCTGCTGCCTGGCGAGGTGCCCGCCGCCGGGTCGCCCGGGCCGGCCCAGCCGGGCACCCTCGCCGCCCGCCGGGCCGCCGTCTTCGGCCGCCCGCAGCCCGTTCTGTTCGCCACCACCGGGGCGGGCGAGCTGCGGCTGCGGCCCATGGAGGAGCGGGACCTGGACGCCGTGGTGCGGACCTGCCGGGACCCGGAGTCGATCCGCTGGACCACGGTGCCGGACCCGTACGACCACGCCGACGCGCTGTGGTACCAGGAGCACTGCCAGGCGCTGTGGGCCCGGGGCGACGCCGCCTGCTTCGTGATCTCCGACCCGGACGACAGCTACGCGGGCACCATCGACCTGCGGCTCTCCCCGACCGACCCGCTGCTGGCCGACGTGGGGTTCATGACCGCGCCCGACGCCCGTGGTCGCGGCTACATGACGGCCGCGCTGCTCGCGCTGAGTGCCTGGGGTTTCACCGCGCTGGGTCTGGCCCGGATCGAGTGGAAGGCGAACGTCGGCAACGACGCCTCCCGTCGGGTGGCGGAGAAGGCCGGCTTCTCGTTCGAGGGGACCGCCCGGGGTGCCGTACCGCACCGGGGCGAACGGGCCGACGTCTGGGTCGCCGCGCTGCTCGCCGAGGATCTGGCGTGACCGAGCAGGAGGTCATCGAGGCGTACGGGGTGCGGCTGCGGCCGTTTCACACCGGGGACACCGCCGACGTGGTCGACGGCTGCGCCGACCCCGTCAGCCAGCGGTTCGTGTCGAACCTGCCAGCCCCGTACACCGATGTCGACGCCCGCTGGTGGATCGAGGTGGGCGCTCCGGCGGCCTGGACCGGCGGCGGCGCCGCGTACGCCATCGCCGACCCGGCCA
The DNA here is from genome assembly GCF_018070385.1 of Micromonospora sp. C97. Taxonomy (NCBI): domain Bacteria; kingdom Bacillati; phylum Actinomycetota; class Actinomycetes; order Micromonosporales; family Micromonosporaceae; genus Micromonospora; species Micromonospora sp. C97. The sequence goes on along the minus strand of NZ_JAGPXU010000004.1, from coordinate 41,059 downwards.
CCGACCGGCTGCTCGGCGCGGTGGGGTTGAACAACCCGGTGTCCGCCCGGGGTCAGGTCGAGATCGGCTACTGGGTGCGGCCGGCGGCGCGCGGACGCGGGGTCGCCACCGCCGCGACCCGCGCGCTGAGCGACCACGCGTTCGCCGCCGGCACCGCCCGCCTGGAGCTGCTCACCGAGCCGGAGAACGCGTCGAGTCAGCGGGTCGCGCTGGCCGCCGGCTACCGCTACGAGGGCTCGCGCCGGTCGGCCGGATCCGGCCGGAACGGGGACCGCCACGACCTGCTGGCCTGGGTACGCCTCGCCGACGACCCGCCTGGCCCGACCGCCCGCCTGCTGCCCGACCTGCCCGGCGGGCTGCTCACCGACGGTGTCGTGACAGTGCGCCGGCTCGCGCCGGACGACGCGGAGCTGATGCACCGGCTGCACAGCCGACCGGAGGTCGTCGCCAACCAGGCCCCGCCGGTGCCGCCGACGCCCGAGGCGACGCAACGGCGCTGCCTGCTGGCGGAGAGCGCCTGGCTCACCGGTGTCATCGCCCGACTGATGATCGTCGACGTGGCCAGCGGCGCGCCGGCGGGCAGTTGCGGGATGTCGATCACGGACGCGGCCAGCGGTGAGGGCTCGGTCGGCTACGCGCTGCTACCCGAGTGGCGGGGCCGGGGGTACGCGACCCGTGCGGTCCGGCTGCTCGCCGCGTGGGCGTTCGGTTCGGCGGGTGTCACCCGGCTGGTCGCGGGCACAGTGCCGGGAAACGTTGCCTCGCACCGGGTGCTGGAGCGGGTCGGCTTCCAGCGGGAGGGGCTCCAGCGTGGCCGGCTGCCCGGCCTGGACGGCACCCGCCTGGACGATCTGACGTTCGCGCTGCTCCCCACCGACCTGCGCTGAGAACGGCGGCAGGGAGTTGTGGCGGGACGTCCCGCCACAACTCCCCGGTCGAACAAGAGGGGTGGGTCAGGTGGCGAGGGAGATGATCCCGTAGTCGTAGGCGTGCCGCCGGTAGACGACGCTGGGACGGCCGGACTCCTTGTCCTGGAAAAGGTAGAAGTCGTGGCCGACCAGTTCCATCTCGAACAGCGCGTCGTCGATGGTCATCGGCTCCGCCGGGTGCACCTTCTCCCGGGCGATGTGCCACGGCTGCTGGTCGTCGTACTCCTCCTCGACCCGCTCCGCGACGGCCGTGCCGGCGCGGGCGCCGTCGCTCGGCGCGGTGGAGACCAGGTCGGCGACCGGCAGGCCCGCGGTGGCCTCGGCGACGGAGATCGGCGCGTGCCGGCCCCGGTGTACGCGGCGGCGGTCGGCTGCGCGGCGTAGCCGGGTGTCGAGCTTCGCGATGGCGGCATCGAGCGCGCTGTAGAAGTCGTTCGTGCAGGCCTCGGCCCGAATCACCGGACCCCGGGAAACGCAGGTGATCTCCACCCGCTGGCAGTGGTCGGCTTGGCGCGGATTGCGCTCGTGAAACAGCTCGACATCGACGCGAATAAGTTTGTGGTCGTAGCGTTCGATCTTCGCGAGTTTCTCGGCTACGTGTACCCGGTAATGATCGGGAACTTCGACGTTACGGCCCTTGACCACGATGTCCACGTGACCTCCCTTGTTCGGACGGTCTTCGATCCGGTTACCCGGCCGCGCGCCGTGGGGAGACCCGCTGGCGTCGACCGGTTGTACGGCTACGCCTCCTCTCACCGCCGAGGGCGGTTGGAACGACCTCCTACCCCCGACAGCGAAACGCTAACTCCTGTTTGCCCGGCAGTCACCCCATGTTGCCGAGACGGCCCAGAATTTTTCGCAGCTCATACACCAACGGGTGAAACGGAAACACGATGGGTTACGACTGGTGTCTTTTCTCGGTCGCCGCGAGCACCGCGGCGACTGTTGGCGCCCATCCCGTCGCGCTCAGCACTCCGCTCGCGGCGGCGAGGGTCACCCCGGTGGTGACGATGTCGTCGAGCAGCACCACGACCGGTGCCGGGCCCGCGGCACCACCCGGCAACGGTCCGGCCGAGCGAGGCTGGAAGGCCGCCTCAGCCGCCGCCGCCCGCCCGGCGCTGTCCAGGGTGACCGAGTCGGGCCGGGGCATCGCCCGCAGCGGACGGTGCACCCGCGCCGCCCAACCGCCCCGGTTGAGCCGGGCCGCGCAGTGCCGGGCCAACCGGTCGAGGTGGTCTCCGTAACGGGACCGGGCCGCCGCCGCGGTGTCCGGGACCGGAACCAACGCCAACGGACGAGGCTCGCCGACGGCCGCCGCGACGACCTCGGCGAGCAGCGCGCCGAGTGGGCGGGCCAGGCCGTGTCGGCCGTGTTCCTTGTACGCCAGCAGAGCCTCGCGCAGCGGACCCGCGTACGAGCCGAGTGCGACGCAGGACGGCAGACCCGGCGGGGCGGGGGTGGGGCGCACCGCCCGTGGCCGCAACTGGCTCAGCGCGGTGACGCAGGCGGGGCAGACCCCGTGCCGCAGGCCGGGGCGGCGCTCGCGACAACCGGCGCAGTCGGCGGGTAGCACCAGGTCGGCGAGGTCCGCCCAGAGCCCGCCCACCGGGTCAGTAGAGGAAGAACGGGGCCGACGGGTTGCTCTGCCGCACGCCGGCCGGCACCTGGGCGATGCCGCGTACCCGGCTGGGCTCGATGCGTTCGAACGGGCTACTGCGGTAGGCCACCCCGTTCACCTCGTACATGTAGGCACCGCTGGGCGCCCGCACGCCGCGGTTGCTCGGGTACGCGGTCAGGTGGTTGACCTTGGCACCGAGGTCGGTCCGCAACGGCGTCTCCAGGGCGCCGTCGACGCTGATCTCGTAGAGCGCCGGCTGGCCGACGGACCCGGCCACCACCAGTTGGTCCTCCCTGCCCCAGTCGACCGCCGTCGGGTTGGTCAGCGAGGTGACCAGCTCTCGGGCCGGGCCGATGGAGACCCCGCCGCCGTCGAGGTTGACAGCGGCGACGTAGAGGCGGCCGCCGGCGATCAGCGCCACCCGCTGGCCGTCCAACGCGGCGGCCACCGCAGTGACCTCGCCGGAGGGCAGGTTGAGCGGCATCTGATACATCCGCGCCGTCTCGTCGAACCGGTAGAGCTGCCCGTCGGCCACGACCAGGCCGCGGCCGGGTCGGGAGTCGACCATCCGCAGCCAGACCGGCCGGCTGATCGAGGAGTACTCGGTGCTGCTGCGGCTGAGCACGGAGACCGGCTCGACGCCCGTGCCCACGGCGAGCCGGTAGCGGTTCTTGCTGCCGGTGACCACCATCGCGGCGAGGATCCGCCGGTCCTTGGCGAACCCGAGGCTGGCCGAGACGACGTTGCGGTTGACCTCGGGCGCCAGCGGCACGGTGCCGCTGGGCTCGCCTTCGAAGTCGAGCGGGTGGATCGCACCGTCGTACACCCCAAAGCGCAGCGGGCTGGCGGCGTGCGGGTAGAGCGCATGGGAGTTTCGGCGCTCGCCCAGGATCACCACCGGTTGCGCGTTGTTGCGGATCTTCAGCTCCAGTTGGCCCGGCAGGTCACCCAACGACCAGGCGATCTGGGTGATCAACTGGTCGATGCCGTTCTGGTCGTCGCTGGGCATGTCCAGGTTGACCTCCCACCGACCGTTCCCACCGGTGGCGTTGTTGATCAGCTCGGTGCGGTCCGGCAGCCCGACGACTCCCGGGCGCAGCCAGTCGGAGGGACCGCCGACCAGCCACTTCACCACCTCGTTGACCCGCCGCTCGACCGGCACCGCCTGCGGTCGGTAGCGCTGGTCAGGCACCAGACGGGTGCGGTCGGAGCTCCAGAAGTAGATCGTCTCGTCCTGGTAATACTGTCGGAGCGCGGTGTCGCTGAGCAGCAGCACGTTGGGCGGGTCGATGATGTACAGGCCGGCGCGGTCATCGTCGACGCCGCCGTCGAACGACGCGCTGCGCAGGCCGAACTCGTACTCCGTCTCGGTCGCCACCGGCGGAGCCAGGGTGCCGTTGGCCCGCAGCACACCGATCTGCTGCACCGTGATCTTCACGGTCGTGGTCAAGTCCCTGTTGGGGGTGTAGACCGCCTCGCGCAGCCGCACCACGTTCAGCGCGACCTCGCTGCCCTTCTTGTCCTGTAGGCGGATCTTGTCCTCCGGGGCGACGAACGCCTTGACCCGCTCGTACGCCCGATCCGGCTCGCCTGCGGCGGCGGACAGGAAGTTGCGGACGAACACCTCTTGGAGGGTGCCGCTGGCGGTCCGCGTCGGTGGCTCACTGCCCCGGCTGATCACACCGGCCTCGGTCGCGGCACCGCCCTTGCCGTCCACCCGCACGTCGGAGGCCGCCGGAATGCCGCAGCCGGCGCCCAGCAGCACCATCACGCCGAAGGTCCCGAGCAGGGTCGGCCGTCTCACGAGTGCACCTCCGTCCGCTGCCCGTCGCCGGCCGGAGCCGGACCGATCGCCAGTGCCCCGCCGGTGCCGGGACCGATGGCAAGTTGGCCGCCGTCACGGGAGCCACCATCGCGAGGGTTGCCGTCGCGGGGGCCGCCGAACGGCAGCGTCGCGTCGGCCGGCACCAGCCGCAGCGGCGAGGTGGTCAGCCGGTCGCCGGCACGGGCCGGCAGGGTGAGCCGGAACTGCGCGCCCTGCCCGGGAGCGCCCCACGCCTCCAGCCAGCCGCCGTGCAGCCGAGCGTCCTCCAGGCTGATCGACAGGCCGAGGCCGGTGCCCCCGGTCTGCCGGGCCCGGGACGGGTCCGCCCGCCAGAACCGGTTGAACACCAACTTCTCCTCGCCCACCTTCAGCCCCACACCGTGGTCCCGGACGGTGATCGCCACGGCGGTCTCGTCGATGCCGAGGGTGATCAGCACCGGCCGGGCCTCACCGTGCTCGACAGCGTTACCGACCAGGTTGCGCAGCACCCGCTCGACCCGGCGCGGGTCAACCTCGGCGATCACCGGCGTGCCCGGCAGGTCGAGTTCGATCGGTACGCCCACCCGCTCGGCCAGCCCGGCCAGCCGGTCGACCACCCGGTGCACCACCGGCACCAGGTCGGTCGGCTCGGAATCCAGCATGGCGAAGCCCGCGTCGAACCGACTGATCTCCAAGAGGTCGGTGAGCAGTTCCTCGAATCGGTCCAGCTCGGCCTGGAGCAGTTCGGCGCTGCGGGCGACCGCCGGGTCGAACTCGTCGCGCTCGGCGAAGATCAGGTCAGCGGCCATCCGGACCGTGGTCAGCGGGGTCCGCAGCTCGTGGGAGACGTCGGAGGTGAAGCGGCGCTGCAACCGGGACATCTCTTCCAGGCGCAGGATCTGCCGTTGCAGGTTGGTGGCCATCTGGTTGAACGACGCGGCGAGCAGGGCGAGGTCGTCCTCGCCGTTGACCACCATCCGCTGGTCGAGCAGGCCCGCGGAGAGCCGCTGGGCGGTGCGGGCGGCGACCCGGACCGGGTTGACCACCAGCCGGGTGACCAGCGCCGCGAGCAGGCCGAGCAGGATCACCAGGGCGACGCCGGTGGCCACCACCGTGGCTCGGGCGTCGGCGGCGGTGACGTCCTGCCGGCCCAGCGGGACCAGATAGTAGAGCTCGATCTGGCCGAAGCGAGTCGGCACCGGTGAGCCGTAGACCAGGTATTTGGTGGTCTCGTCGGTGAGTCGCCCGGTGCGGATCTGGCTGGCCACCTTGCCGTCGGCGATCGCGGCGCGCAGCTCGGGGCTGATCAGCGGCTGGACGTTCGCCGACGGGGAGGTGCGGGTCTGGATGTCGTTGGGGTAGTCGTCGGCGGTGATCGCCACCACCACCCCGCTGGTCTGCTGGGGGTCGCCGCCGGCCAGGTAGTTGACGGTGCCGTCGATGGTCTCCTGAAGCTGCGCCTCCTGCGGCTGCCCGTAGAAGGAGACCTGCTTGGCCGCGTAGCTGGCACCGCTGGTCACCCGCTGCCGCACGTCGCTGCGCGCGCTGTCGAGCAGGATGGTGGTGATCTTGTCAGCGATGAGGAACGCGAAGCCGCCGACCAGCAGGCTGGACGCGACGAGCGTGATGGTCACCACCCGGACCTGGAGCGAGCGGCGCCAGGTCTGGTGCGCCCGACCCAGCACGCCCGCGACCCGGACACTCACCGCACGCCAGAGCTCCCCGGCGGCGCTGGGCCGGCGGGGCGCCGTACTCGGGGAGGGTGGCGGCGGCGAGGTTGACACAGTGCGACCAGGCTATCCGGTCCCCGCCTTGTAGCCCACGCCCCGCACGGTGAGGATGATTTCCGGCCGCTCCGGGTCCGGCTCGATCTTGGCCCGCAGCCGCTGGACGTGCACGTTGACCAGACGGGTGTCGGCCGCGTGCCGGTAGCCCCAGACCTGCTCGAGCAGCACCTCACGGGTGAAGACCTGACGAGGCTTGCGGGCGAGTGCGACAAGCAGGTCGAACTCCAGCGGAGTCAGCTTCACCTCCTCGTCGTTGCGGCTCACGGTGTGCGCCGGCACGTCGATGGTGATCTGGTTGTCGGGCGGCCCGATGGTGAGCATCTCGGGGGCCACGTCCTCGCCTCGGCGCAGACGGGCCCGCATCCGGGCCACCAACTCCTTGGGCTTGAACGGCTTGACCACGTAGTCGTCGGCACCGGACTCCAGGCCGAGCACGACGTCCACGGTGTCGCTCTTGGCGGTCAGCATGACGATGGGCACGCCGGACTCCGCGCGGATCGACCGGGCGACGTCTATACCGCTCATGCCGGGAAGCATCAGGTCAAGCAGCACGATATCGGGACGACTGTCGCGAAAAGCGGCCAACGCCCGCTCGCCGTCGGCCACGAACGAGGGTAGGAAACCCTCACTACGCAGCACAATTCCGAGCATCTCGGCGAGCGCGGGGTCATCGTCGACCACCAGTACGCGGGCTCTCATGGGATTAATATTGCATCCTCATTCAGTTCGGTGGGACCGGCGTCTGCCGGTACGCGCTTCGCGCCGCCGGCAAATCGGGTGACCGCGGTCCGCGGCGGCGGCGCCACGTGCTGCGGTGCCCAGCGCACGGATGGCCGTGGTCAGGCTGCCACCATGATCCCCCGTCGGCGCCGCCCGGCGCCACCGCAGGCTCGGTCGACCCGACTGTCGCCATCCGGACGACGGTCAGCCGAACAGCCCACGCCCCCAGTAATCCCCGCCGTCGCGCACCCCGGGCGGACAGGCGAACACACCGCTGGAGACGTGTCGCAGGTATTCGTTCATCACGTCGTGCCGCGCCAACTGAGTCTGGATCGGCACGAACTGGCGGCGTGGATCGCGCTGGTAGGCGATGAAGAAGAGGCCCGCATCGAGCCGGCCGAGGCCGTCCGAGCCGTCGACGAAGTTGTAACCCCGGCGGAGCAGCTGGGCACCGCTGTTCCGGCTCGGGTGGGCCAACGCGACATGGGCGTGCTCGGCGATGACCGTCTTCCCGTCCGCGCCGCGCGCGGCGAAGTCGGGCTCATCGAACTCGTCGCTCCGACCGAGTGGCGCGCCGCTGCCCTTGGCCCGGCCGACGATCTCCTCCTGCTCAGCGAGGGAGGTCCGGTCCCAGGTCTCCACCAGCATCCGAATCTTGCGGGTGACCAGGTACGAGCCGCCGGCCATCCAGTCCGGCCCGTCGCCCGGCTGCACCCACAACTGATCACGCAGCAGGTCGGTGTCCTCGGCCTTGAGGTTGGCCGTGCCGTCCTTGAACCCGAAGAGGTTGCGCGCGGTGGCCTGGTCCCGGGAGGTCGACGAGGTACGGCCGAAGCCGAGCTGCGACCAGCGGACGCTCACCACGCCCATGCCGAGCCGGGCCAGGTTGCGGATCGCGTGCACCGCCACCTGCGGGTCGTTGGCACAGGCCTGGACGCACAGGTCGCCGCCGGAGAGCTGCGGCTGCAACGCGTCGCCGGGGAACTTCGGCAGCTCGGCAAGGGCGGCGGGCCGACGGTCGGCGAGGCCGAAGCGGTCCCGCCCGTCAGCGTCGCGGAACAACGTCGGCCCGAAGCCGATGGTGAGGGTGAGCTGCGAGGGAGGCAGGCCAAGCGCTTCACCGGTGTCGTCCGGTGGGGCCTGCGGCATTCCGCCGACAGCACCCAGCACTCCGGCGTCGCGCCCCGCAGTCATCCGCGCGGCGGCGGCCGACCACTCCTCAAGCAGTTCGACCAGCCGGGCCCGATCCTTGGTGATCACGTCGAAGGCCACGAAGTGCAGTCGGTCCTGCGCCGGGGTGACGATGCCGGCCTGGTGCTCACCGTGGAACGGCACCGCCCCGGCCGGGTGGTCGGTCGCCGAGGCCGGGCCACCGGAGCCGTTCAGCAGTGCCCCCGCGCCGGCCGCCACCCCGGCGACCCCGGCCACCCCGGCGCCGGCCAGGGTGATCGCCCGGCGCCGGGTCAACCCGCTTCCGCTCATCGACTCGACTCTTTCTGCGTTGTGGTCACTTCGCGACGGCCGCGGCGACCTTGCTGATCGGCTCGGCGAGCGCGTTGATCCCGTCGGAGAGCTCCTTGAGCTCGGCCTTGCTCAACGCGGTGTGCAGCTTCCACCCGTCGCCGTCGCGGTGCTTGCCGAGCAGCGCTTCGACGTTGGCGAACTCGGTGTCCAGCTGCGTGACCAGCTCGGGCGAGCGCTGCTGCAGCGCGGGGCGCAGGGCGGACACGGCCGCCTTGGAACCTTCGAGGTTGGCGGCGAAGTCCCAGAGGTCGGTGTGCGAGTAGCGGTCCTCCTCGCCAGTGATCTTGCCACTGGCGACCTCGTCGAGCAGTTCCTTGGCACCGTTGGCGAGCTGGAGCGGGGAGAGCTTCTCGGCGTTCGCCTTGGCCACGATCTCCTTGACGTCGACCAGCAGGCGGTCGGCGATCGGGCCGTCCTTGCTGATGTCACCGGACTGCCAGAGGTCCTTCTCGATCCGGTGGAAGCCGGTGAACTCCATTCCCTCCTCGATGACTTCCTCGCGGCCGTCGATCTTGGGGTCGAGGTCACCGAAGATCTCGGCAACCGGCTCGATCCGCTCCCAGTAGGTGCGGGCGACCGGGTAGAGCGCCTTGGACTTCGCGACGTCGCCGGCCTTGACCGCGCCAACGAACTCCTCGGTCTTGGCCAACAGCGCAGTGGTCTGGCTCTTGACGTAGCGCTGGTAGTTGGCGGTGGCATCACCCAGCGCGGCGTCGGCGGTGAGCGGCTGCGCCGACCCGCTGACCTTGAGCGCGCCCCGGATGCCCTTGCCGCTCATCCCCGGCTTGCAGGCGGTCTGGTACGTGCCGGCCGGCAACTCCACGTGCAGCTCGCGGCTCAGCCCGGGGGCGATGTTCTCCACCTCGCCCATCACGCGGTCGCCGTCGGCGTACACGTAGAACTCGGTCACCTTCGCGCCCGAGTTGGTGATCTTGAAGGTGGCCGTGCCGGCACCCAGGTCGGTGGTGCCGACCTCACAGGCGGTGTCGCTGGCCTTGACCACGATCGGGCCGGCGGCCCCGGCCTGGTCACCCTTGCCCGAGTCGGAGCAGGCGGTCAGACCGGCCGTTGCCAGCACACCGGCGGCGGCCAGCGCGAAGAACTGGGTGGTACGCATCTGGGCTGTCTCTCCTCGTGGGTCAGGCGCGCTGCGGCGTGGACGCCGCCTCGGCCTCGGCGCCGGTGTCCGCCCCGCGCTCGGTGACGGTGGTGGTGGTCACGGTGGGTGCCGGCTTACGCCGGGCCGGTCGCAGGAAGAGCAGGAGCACCGGTACGGCGTACCCGACCCAGGCGATCGTCTCCAGCACGGTGGGCGCGGGAGTCACGTTGAACATGCCGGCGAGCAGTGCCGCGTACCAGGTGCTCGGGTCGAGCACGCCGGTGATGTCGAAGGCCAGGTTGCTCAGGCCGGGAAGGACGCCGGCCTCCTGGAAGTCGTGCACGCCGTACTTGAGGATGCCGGCGGCGACCAGGATCAGCAGCGCGCCGGTCCAGGTGAAGAACTTGCTGAGGTTGATTCGCAGGGCGCTGGCGTAGAGCAGCACGCCGATGACCACGGCGGTGACGATGCCGCCGATCAACGCGAGCAGCGGCCCGCTGTCGCCGGCCGCACCCTGGGCCGCCGAGTAGAAGATCAGCGCGGTCTCCAGGCCTTCGCGGATCACGGCAAGGAAAGCCATTCCGGCGACGGCGAGGGACCCGACGGCCAACGCCTCGGTGAGTTTGCCCCGCAGCTCGCCGGCGATGGTCCGGGCGGCCCGGCGCATCCAGAAGATCATCCAGGTCACGAAGACCACGGCGGCGACGGAGGTGACCGCTTCGAACAACTCACGATCGTCGGAGCGGGACAACAGCGAGGTCGACGTGTATTCGATCAACCAGCCGAAGAGCACCGAGAGCGCCACGGCCAGGCCGACACCCGCCCAGACCTGCGGCAGTCGGTCCCGGCGCTGCGACTTCACCAGGAAGGCGACCAGGATGCTGACCACCAGGGTGGCTTCCAGCCCTTCCCGCAGGCCGATCAGATAGGTGGCGAACATCCAGGCTCCGAGTAGTTAGGCACGCCTTTGCTTACTTAGGGCAGGCATACCTTCCTCCTGCTCAGGGCCCCCGTCAAGTCGTTCATGACAAGCTCACTGAGCCGCGCCGAGGACGACGCGCCCGGCAGCCGGCCGGTGGCCGGTCGGCTGTGGAAGGATCCCCGCCGTGAGGGGATTCCTGCCGTGGTTGGCGGTGCTGGCCGTGGTGCTGGTGCTCAGCGCGCTACGCCTGCGCGCGCTCGCCACCATCGTGTCGGTCGGCTGGCTGGTCTGGTGCGTCTGGACGTGGTTCCGGCCCACCCGGCGCGGCCCCCGTTCAGGCTGACCGCCGAAGCCGGCGGCGGAAAGGCTGACCCGCCGAGAGCCGACGGCAGAGACGCTGACCCGCCGAGACCGGCGGCGGAGACGCCGAACCGGGCCGGCTGCGAACAGCCGACCCGGTCCGAACGTGTCGATCAGTAGCGGTAGTGGTCCGGCTTGAACGGACCCTCCTGGGAGACGCCGAGGTAGTCGGCCTGCTCCTTGGTCAGCGTGCTCAGCTTGGCGCCGAGCGCGCCGAGGTGCAGCCGGGCCACCTTCTCGTCCAGGTGCTTGGGCAGCACGTAGACGCCGATCGGGTACTCCTCGGTCTTGGTGAAGAGCTCGATCTGGGCGATCGTCTGGTTGGCGAACGAGTTCGACATGACGAAGCTCGGGTGCCCGGTCGCGTTGCCCAGGTTCAGCAGGCGACCCTCGGAGAGCACGATGATGGCGTGCCCGTCGGCGAAGCGCCACAGGTCGACCTGCGGCTTGATGTTGATCCGCTCGACGTCGGAACGCTTGGCCAGCCCGGCCATGTCGATCTCGTTGTCGAAGTGGCCGATGTTGCCGACGATGGCCTGGTGCTTCATACGGGCCATGTGCTCGTTGGTGATGACGTCGAAGCAGCCGGTGGCGGTGATGAAGATGTCGGCCTGCTCGACCACGTCGTCCAGCGTGGCGACCTGGTAGCCGTCCATCGCCGCCTGCAACGCGCAGATCGGGTCCACCTCGGTCACCACGACCCGGGCGCCCTGGCCGCGCAGCGACTCGGCGCAGCCCTTGCCCACGTCGCCGTAGCCCATGACGACCGCCATCTTGCCGCCGATCAGCACGTCGGTGGCCCGGTTGAGGCCGTCGATGAGCGAGTGCCGGCAGCCGTACTTGTTGTCGAACTTGCTCTTGGTCACCGAGTCGTTGACGTTGATGGCCGGGAAGAGCAGGGTGCCCGCCCGGTGCATCTCGTAGAGCCGGTGCACGCCGGTGGTGGTCTCCTCGGTCACGCCCTTGATGCCGGTGGAGATCCGGGTCCAGCGCTGGTTGTCCTCGCCGAGCGAGCGGTGCAGCAGCTCGAGGATGACCGCGTACTCCTCGGAGTCGGCGGACTCGACCGGCGGGACCGCCCCGGCCCGCTCGAACTCGGCGCCCTTGTGCACCAGCAGGGTGGCGTCGCCGCCGTCGTCGAGGATCATGTTGGGGCCCTGCCCGTCCGGCCAGTCGAGCACCTGCTCGGTGCACCACCAGTATTCCGGCAGAGTCTCGCCCTTCCAGGCGTACACCGGGACCCCGGCGGGCGCCTCGGGGGTGCCGTTCGGGCCGACGACGATCGCCGCGGCGGCGTGGTCCTGGGTGGAGAAGATGTTGCAGGACGCCCAGCGCACCTGCGCGCCGAGCGCGACCAGCGTCTCGATCAGCACGGCGGTCTGGATGGTCATGTGCAGCGAGCCGGTGATCCGCGCGCCGGCGAGCGGCTGCGCGTCGGCGAATTCCCGACGGATCGCCATCAGGCCGGGCATCTCGTGCTCGGCGAGTTGGATCTCTTTACGCCCGAACTCGGCGAGCGACAGATCCGCCACCTTGAAGTCGCCGTCCGCGAGCGTGCTCGGCCGGGCCTCGGACGGCGTGCCGCTGGCGGACGCCGGGAGGGTGCTGGTCATGAAAGCTCCTGTCGAACGATGTCTGCGCCGACCCTCCACCTTACGCGCGTTGGCGACGGGCCTCAGGCACGGTCCGCGGACAGCGCACGGGGCGGTCGGTGATGGACGGACCTTCCCGCCATCTCCCGCCCGCCCCGTGCATCCCCCCGGTTTGGTTTCCCCCGCACGTTCTCGGACCGTCGTCGCGATAACGCTGCGTACTCATAGAGTCACACTCAGCCAGGATGACGTCAAGCTATTCCGGGAAAGTCGGACTTGTGTCGTCGCCGGCGAGCGCGTCAGCGCAGCCCGGACGTCGCCACGTACGCCATACCGGCACCGTCGATCCGCAACGGCGCATCGGACGCCGTACCGATCGCGGCCTCACCGGAGACCAGCGTCAACGCGCCGGCCCCGTCGTCCACGGTGATCGAGCCGCCAGCACAGAGCACCACCCGGGGGCCGGGCAGCGGCAGCGACACCGAGGGCACCGCCGCGTCGACCCGCACCCGGTGCAGCGCGAAATCGTCCACCGGGACCGGCCACCAGTCCACGCCCGGACCGACCGTCTCCGGGGCCCGCACCGGATCGTCGAGCACCTCGAAACGCAACACCCGCAACAGCTCGTCGACGTCCACCCGCTTCGGCGTCAGGCCGCCGCGCAACACGTTGTCGCTGGCCGCCATGATCTCCACTCCGCAGCCGCTCAGGTAGGCGTGCAGGTTGCCGGCGGGCATCCAGATCCCCTCCCCCGCCACCAGCCGCACGTGGTGCAGCAGCAACGCGACCAGCGCGCCCGGATCCCCCGGGTACGCCGTGGCCAGCCGGCGGACCAGCTCCGCGTCCGGGCCGTCGGCCGGAGCCGCCACCACGGCGGCCAGCAGCTCGTGACGCTGGGCGACCGGCCAGCCGAGCAGCGTCCGCACCGCCGTCCGCAGCCCCGCCGGCCCGGCCCGCAACGCGGCGACCACCGGCGCCAACGCCGGTACGCCGAACGCGGCGAGCGCCTCGGCCGACTCCGCCGGATCCCGGAACCCGCACAGCGCCTCGAACGGGGTGAGCGCGACCAGCAACTCCGGCTTGTGGTGCGGGTCGACGTAGTTGCGCTGCCCCTCGGGACGCCCTGCCTCCGCCGCGAAGCCGGCCCGCGCCTGCTCGGCGTCCGGGTGGGCCTGCAGGCTCAGCGGGGCGTCGGCCGCGAGCACCTTGAGCAGGAACGGCAGCCGACTGCCGAACCGCTCGGACACCCGCTGACCGAGCCACTGACCTGGCTCGTCCCGCACCAGATCACAGAGGCTCACCCGCAGACCGGCGCGATCCACGCGGGCCGGGGCGCCCGGGTGCGCCCCCAACCACAGCTCCGCCTCCGGGCCCGCACTCGGCACCGAGCGCCCCTGGAGGAGAGCGATGGCCGAGCGCGAACCCCAGGCGTAGTCCCGGATCGGCCCGTACAGTGGCTCCACCCGTCAGCCCCCGGGCCGCCCGGCCGCCTCGCCCGACGCGTCCTGTGGCTGCGGCACGGCGGTGTCGGCGGCGGCACCGGTCCCGGCCTTGGCGGCAGCGACGCTGTAGACGTCCGGCTCCAGATAGATCACCCGGGCGATCGGCACCGCGGCCCGGATCCGCGCCTCGACGGCGTTGATGCCGCGTGCCAGGTCGTGGGCGCTCTCCCACTCCGGCACGGCGATCTTCGCGGCCACCATCAGCTCTTCCGGGCCCAGGTAGAGCGTCTTCATGTGGATGATCCGCTCCACCTCGGGGCCGTCGGTGACGGCCCGCTCGATGGCGGCCACGTCGGACGCCTCGGCGCCCTCACCGAGCAGCAGGCTCTTCGTCTCGATGGCGAGCACGACCGCGATCACGACCAGCAGGATGCCGATCATCGCGGTGCCGGCGGCATCCCACTCGCCGTTACCGGTGATCAGTGTCATGGTGACGCCGAACAGGGCGAACACCAGGCCGATCAGCGCGCCGAAGTCCTCCAGCAGCACCACCGGAAGCTCCGGCGCCTTGGCGCGACGGATGAAACGCACCCAGGACTGGTTGCCCCGGATCTGGTTGGACTCCTTGATGGCGGTCCGGAACGAGAACGACTCCATGATGATCGCGGCCACCAGCACGGCCACCGGCAACCACTGCCAGGACTCGATGCCGCCCTTGTGATGCCACTTGTGGTACGCCTCGTAGAGCGCGAACAGGCCACCGATGCTGAACAGCACGATGGACACGATGAACGCGTAGATGTAGCGCTCCCGGCCGTACCCGAACGGGTGTTCCGGGGTGGCCGCCCGCTTCGCCCGCTTGCCGCCGAGCAGCAGGAGGCCCTGGTTGCCAGAGTCGGCGACCGAGTGGACCGCCTCGGCCAGCATCGACGACGAGCCGGAGAGCAGGAACGCAATGAACTTGGTGACGGCGATGCCGACGTTGGCCAGCAGGGCGGCGACGATCGCCTTCGTCCCACCGTTGGCGCTCATGCCACCGCTCCGCTTCGCGACACGAAGCCGACCGGTCCGCGCATGGCGTGCCGCCCCCTACGTTCGTTCACTGGTTCGACAGCTCCTTCATCTCGGTGATGGCCGGAACGGCCATCGGGTCCAGCCCGTGGGCCAGCGCAAGGTAGATCGAGGCGAAATCCGGGACGGCGATCAGTGACGCCAGCCGCTCCAGGGCGGAACCGCCCTCGGCGGTCACCACGTCGCAGCGCACGCCACGACGCTCCGCGAGGGTCTGCACCGCGTCCGCGCGGCGCTCCTCCACGGCGAGCGGCTCGTCGGTGTCGTCCTCGGCGTTGAGCCCGCCGTCACGCAGCAGCACCAGCCGCAGCCGGGTGCCCTCTCCGTCGTCCTCGGCCGGGTCGGCGAAGATGTCCCGCTCCCCCTCGGCCAGGCCGCCGAAGACGCCGTCGAGGAGCCCGACGCGACCCCGCCCGGCCTCACCCAGCGCCCCGGTGACCACCGGGTAGCGGGCGTTGGCCGACAGGGTGTCACCGAACCGGCGGGCCGCCACCGTGGCCAGCGGGGACGAACCCCACACGATCGGGATCGAGCCGGCCAGACCCAGCGCCAGTGACTTCGCCGGGTTGACGAAGGACTCGGCGGCGGACCGGCAGCGGTCCGCGTCCGCGTCGAGCCGGGCCGCCGTCTCCGCCAGGTCCGCCTCGTTGACCTTCACGAGCCCGAGGGAACGGGCGGCGAGCAGGACCGGCACGGTGAGCGCCCAGAGGCTGGCCCGGGCCGGGGCACGCCGGGGCACCGGGATGAACGGCGCCCGGGCCTGCTCGGCGATCGACTGCAACCGCGAGTCCGGGGCACCCACGGCGACGAGTCGGGCGCCACGGCGGTGGGCCGCCTCGGCGGCGCCGAGCGCCTCCGGGCTCCGTCCGGACGCGCTCACCGCGATCACCACGTCGGCAGCGCCCACCCAGCCGGGTACGCCAGCGGAGCGGTGCCCGATGATCGGGACCGGGCAGCGGGGCCCGGCGACAGTGGCCAGCACATCCCCGGTACGCCCCGCCGTGCCGATGCCGGCGATCACGACGGCTCGGGGCCGCCCGTCGTCGGCGAGCACGGCAAGGTTCGCCTCGGCCGCCAGCGCGGCGCTCTCCCGAACCTGCGCGCCGGCCGACGCCGTGTGCCGGAGCATGCCGCCCGGGTCGGCCTCGGCCAACGCCTGCGCGTTGTCGAGCAGGGCCTCGTCGGCGTCGCGGCGTCCGCTGACCCCGGCCGTACCGTCGATCATGAGGGCTGCCCGGGGCCGCCGCGCGCCTCGTCGAGCAGCAGCACCGGCACGTCGTCGCGGACCTCGAAGATCCGACCGCACTCCGTGCAGGTCAACGTCTGCGCCTCGGCGTCATAGCTGAGCGGGGCGTGGTGCGTGTCCGGACAGGCAAGGATCTCGAGCAACTGCGGATCCAGGGCCATGGCACGGCTCCTTCCACGTGTGCGGCTTCACCGACGGCGGTGCCGACCGGCGCAGGCGATCTTATCGGCGAACGCGGTCGAGCACGTCGTCCCGGAGCGAGACCATCCGATCCCGGGTCGGCGCCTCGACGTTGAGCCGCAGCAGCGGCTCCGTGTTGGAGGCGCGCAGGTTGAACCAGGCGCCGTCGGGGAAACGCAGGGTGAGCCCGTCCATCTCGTCGGCAACCGCGTCGGGGTACGCGGCGCGCACCTCGGCCACGGCAGCCGCCTGGTCGGACACCGTCGAGTTGATCTCACCGGAGGCGACGTAGCGCTCGTACTCACCGGCCAACACGGACAGCGGCAACGACTGCTCGCCCAGCGCCGCCAACGTGTGCATCGCCGCCAGCATCCCGGTGTCGGCGAACCAGAAGTCCCGGAAGTAGTAGTGCGCGGAGTGCTCGCCGCCGAACACGGCGTTGGTGCGGGCCATCTCCGCCTTGATGAAGGAGTGCCCGACCCGGGCGACGACCGGCTTCCCGCCGTGCTCGCGGATGATCTCCGCGACCGCGCTGGAGGTGATCAGACCGTGGATCACCGTGGAACCGGGATGCTTGGCCAGCTCCCGGGCGGCGACGAGTGCGGTGATCGCCGACGGTGAGACCGGCTCGCCGCGCTCGTCGATCACGAAACACCGGTCGGCGTCACCGTCGAAGGCCAGGCCGACGTCGGCCCCGTGCTCGACCACCGCACGCTGCAGGTCGACCAGGTTCGCCGGGTCCAGTGGGTTGGCCTCGTGATTGGGGAAGGTGCCGTCCAGCTCGAAGTAGAGCGGCACGATCTCCAGCGGCAGCGGCGACAGGGCCGCGTCACCCAGCACTGTCGGAACGGTGAAGCCACCCATGCCGTTGCCGGCGTCGACGACCACCTTCAACGGGCGGATGCCCGAGAGGTCGACCAGCTTGCGCAGGTAACCGGCGTAGTCGGGAAGCAGGTCGCGCCGCTCGGCGGGCCGGGTGGGCGCACCGGCGGGACGGGCGTCACCCGAGTCCAGCATGGCCTGGGCCCGGTCCCGGATCTCGGCCAGACCGCTCTCCTGGCCGATCGGGCGGGCACCGGAGCGGCACATCTTGATGCCGTTGTACTGCGCGGGGTTGTGGCTGGCCGTGAACATCGCGCCGGGCAGGTCGAGCGAGCCGGACGCGTAGTAGAGCAGGTCGGTGGAGGCGAGACCGATCTCGATCACCGAACGCCCCTCGGCGCGTACGCCGGTGGCGAAGGCGGCGGCCAGGCCGGGTGAGGTGCCCCGCATGTCGTACCCGACGACTACTGCGTCGCCCGGCTCGTCGATGGAGTTGAGTAGTTGGGTGAACGCGGCTCCCAGTGCCTCGGCGACCCGCTCGTCCCACTGGTCCGGCACCGTCCCGCGGACGTCGTACGCCTTCACGATCTGGGACAGATCAGACACGTGTTCCACTCCTTGGCCGCAGGTTAGACACCGATCCTGAGCCTAACGGAGGGGGCGGGTCGTACTCCGCTCAGCCGGGGAGCCGGGGTATGAACACGGTGTGACCCCCGCCGTCGGTGGGCGGGTCACCGGGCAACGGCCGACCGTCGGGCCGGCCCGGCATCGGCTGCGTCGCCTCCGGGGGCGCGGCAGGGGTCTCCGGCCGGGCACCGTAGACGCCGCCGGTAGCGGGACGCGGTGCGGGCACCGCACCCCAACCGGCGGCCGGCGGCTGCTGGCCGTACACCTGACCGGGGCGACCGGGCGCGGCCGGCAACCCACCCCCGGCGCGGTAGGTGGTGCCGCCGGGGTTGCCCGGCAGGATGCCCGGCCCGTCGTCGGACGGCTTGCGGTCCTGCCGCGAGCGACGGATCAGCAGCACGATGAGCAGTAGTCCGACTGCCACCAACACAATGCCGATGAACATCACTGGTGAACCTCCTCCGGACGATTCGGCGGCGGTCGCCCTGGTGTTCGGCGCGCTGGACAACACCGCCGGGTTCACCGCCTCGTCGACGGTCGCGACCTCGGACGGGCTCGGGGTGGGCGTCGGCTTCGTCGACCGCGACGGAGTCGGCGACGGGGTGACCCGCGCGCCGGTCAGCCGCGCCGCGTCGGTGGCGTGACCCAACGTCTGGCCGGCCGCGCTGATGCCCGCACCAGTGACCACGAGCCGGCCGCCCGGCGTACCCGCAGCGAACGCCACCCGGTAGCGCACCGTGATGCCCTTGCCCTTGCACAGCGTCGGCTTCGCTGGTGACGTCTGCGCGGTCGACACGTTGCCGCCGCCTCCGCTGACGGCCACCGGGAACCAGCGCCCGCCCGCGTTGACCTGGACCTTCACCTGGTTCGGCTGAAGACCCTCCATGGTGAAGCCCAGCGCGGTACGCAGCAGGACGCACCCGTCGGTGCGCTTGCGCACCGCGACGTTCACCCCCTGTGCGGAACCACCAGCGGCGAAACTGCTGGCCGCGCCCACCCGGACCGAGTCCTCGTCGGCCAGCGCCGGCGACGCACCGAGCAGCACCAGGCCGCCTGCCAGACCGCAGACCGTCGCCAGCCGTGCCGCGCGTCGACGCACTGTCATGATCACCTCGCCGTCCTCCCCGGGTGGGGTCCGCAGGTCAGGCTACTACCGGCCGGCCCAACCCATCGGTCATAGAGCGGCCCGGATGTGTGCGGCGTTACGGTTTAGCACCCGCCCGCCGACCCCGCTGACCAGCCGATCAGCCCGACGGTCCGGGCGTCAGCCGGCCCGTTCCGGCCCGGTGGTCTGCCTCCGCGTCAGCCGGCCCGCTCCGCCCCGACGGGCCGGGCTGCTCCCGGCGTCAGCGGGCCCGCTCCGTCTCGGCGAGGGCGTCGCGGCACAGTCGGTCGGCGGTGCGGGTGGTCTCCGGCAGGCGGTAGCGCGGGGTCAACGCCAGCACCTGCGCTGTCGCGTTCTCCAGGCTCATCCGATGCCCGACGCTGACGAAGACCGGCTTCACCCCGTCCCGGGTCCGCAGCACCCGACCGACGACGTCACCACCGTCCCGCAACGACGACCACGAACCCCGCTCGGCGGATGGCGGATCCCACGTCCCGACCAGCGGTGTCTTGCCCACCCCGATCGCGGGCAACCCGGTGACCACCCCGAGGTGGCACGCGAGCCCGAACCGGCGCGGATGGGCCAGCCCGTGCCCGTCGCAGACCAGCAGGTTCGGAATGGTGGTCAGGCGATCGAGCGCACCGAGCAACGCGGGCACCTCACGGAACGCGAACAACCCCGGAACGTAGTCGAACGCGGGTCGCCCCACGCCGACAGCGGAGTCCACCACCGCCAGGGTCCGGGCGTCCAGGACCGTCACGGCCGCCGCCAGCAGGTCACCACCCTCGGCGTACGCGACGTCCAGGCCGGCCACCGTCGCGGGCGCGCTCGGCCCCGGCCCGACCAGGTCCACCAGCGGCCGCAACTCCTCCTGTACGGCCACCGCCTCGGCAACACTGCCCGGCGCCACTTCCCCCACGCCCACCGTGCGAGCTGCGCGCGGCATGCCCGCTGCCTGCGGCATGCCCGCTGCGCGCGCGGCCCGCCATGATCCACTCGACATCACGAAAGTCGGGCTATCCCCCGGACCCGGATGCCCCGACTTCAAGAAACCGGAGTCGATCACCCTCGACCCGACGCATCGCCGCCACCTCCGGCAGCCCTGCCGTGCGGGCCGCCCCGGGCACTGTCACCGTCGGCCCGACCCCTGATCAAACCCAGGCCGAGCGCGACAACGATGCCGGTGGCGACACCGAAGGCGACGCCACCCTTCGCCCCGAACACCGGAATGCCGATAGCCAGACCGACCAGGATGCCGACCGGCCAGGCCCAGACAGTCGACCTGATGCCCTTCGTGCCAGATTTCGCCATGCGTCGATCTTATTCGGCGCCGCCAGGGCCCTACCGATAGCCGTTCACGACAGGGCGACCCTCGTCGGCACTCCTCGAACACGACGAACGTCCGCGGCCGGATTCCGCGAGTGAGCGCCTGCTCCTGCGGCGTCTCGTGACGCGCTTTCTCGTGCCAACCCCAGAGTCGATAGACAGCCGCCATATCCTGGCACCGCCGTCGTGATTCTCTACGATCTTCAGCGTCGATTGATAGCAGAGGGAGTCGGAGGCGGGCACCAGACCTCGGCCCAGCGTGGATTCACCACCTCAGCGATCACCGTGGCCGCCCTGGAACATGGCGCGGATCGAGCCTTCGTCAGGCAACTTCTCGCCCCCGGTAACTGCTTCGACCACCGCCTCAGCGTCAGCGCGGCTCACGTTGTTGTAACGGTCCGCATTCCGATAGTCATCGAGGAAACGGACCACAAGGCCAGGATCGTAGGCCCACGCTCGGGCCCGATGATCCCAGAGGACCGCCTGCCCTACACCCACATCCATGACGAAGAGGCCCGCCGGCTCGCTCTGCTCATCGGTACGGTAGATCACGTAGTAGCTCAACAATCTCCTGCTCCAACTCTTCAGCGACCTGCGGCGCTATGGGGAAGTCACGCGACCCTAAACCCAGCCCTTGCACCACCTGCTCGAGACTTGCCCCCTGGCGAGCCAACCAGGCGCGGTATTCGCGCCAGACGTCGATGTTCTGGCTGACCCACTTGGCGAAGGTGGCATCCTTGGCCGGAAAACGGAGATCGAGTCCGTCCGGCAACTCATCCGGCAGGCCGCGTGCCCGGTTCGCACCGAGCATCCGCAGAAGCGCGTCGACTCGTCGTTCGGGGCTGTTCGACGGACGCCGCAGAATTTCGTACTCATCATGGGTAGCCAGCCACGCTTCCCGCGACACCGGAGTGTGCAGTTGCAACTCGATCAGCATCCCGTCCGGCGATCGGAGCGTGCAGTTCAATCCGTAGAAACGGTTTCCCTGCCGCCAGAAGTTCTTGCAGGCTGAAGTTGGCACCGAGAAGCCGGCCTCGGTCAGGCCGGCAAGGACCAGTTCGACGGCGTTGCTGTAGTCCATGCCAGACGGCAGTTCGAGGCAGAACCTCAGGACGTCATTGACGCTTGCCGCGAAGTCCGTTACGTCGATCGTGGCAACGCGGGCCTCGTCGAGGTACTTCCGAGCCAGCGATTCCAGCCCTTTGACGCGAAACTCGCGCTCTCGTAGGCGGACTGGGTCGCTCAGGTCGAGCGCGCCGGTCACGTACTGCCCGATCTGAGCCAAAGCATTCTCGACCCGGTCCGCAGCGCTCAAAGCCCGCTCCCGGAGTTCCGTCAGCACAGCCAGTTCAGGGCTAGTGAGCTGGGCAAGGTTTGGCGTTGGTCGATCAGCGCCACGTGGCTCTGCCCTGTCGAAATCTGCACCAGACGAGCCAGGGCCGTCGAGGAGCAGGTACATCCGGTTGATGTACGGGTCACCGTGCCCGCCGTCGTCGTACGTCGGTGGGTGATCCGGCAGGTCGGGCCGTTCGCTGAACCGGCCCCGGGGCAGGCCGCCGAGCGGCATCGGTCGGCCGTCCCCGCTCAGCACCAGCGCGTCGATGCCGACCACGTCCGGGTAGAGCGGCCGGTCCCGGACCGCGCCGTTCTGCGGGTCCACGTAGAGAATCGTGCCGTTCTGGTTGAGCGCCACCCAGGCGTGCGAACCACCGTGTGCCCACTCGGTGACCAGGAACGAGTAGCTGCCGTGGCCGCCCAGCAGCAGTTGGTCGTGCAGGTTGCGGTAGCCCCGGTCGACGGCCTGCCGCGCCTGCGCTGCGTCCGTTGGTTGGCCGGACGTCGGGGCGACGAGTTGTTGGAAGCGCCCGCCGGTCACGTCTTCGACCCGGCCGGGGCCGCCTGCCTCGCCACGGATGGGACGCCTGATGTCGCCGTCGAGGTAGCCGTCGAAGGTGCGCGGTGCCGAGACGCGGGGTCGCCCGTGCACCCAGGTCTCGAAGAGCGACAGGGTGCAGTCCAGGCAGTTGATGCCCCGGGTGGCGTCGGCGGCGGGACCGCCGTCGTTGAGGAGCCGGAACCAGCCGCCCTGCCGGGGGTCGGCGGTGCGGATGACGGTGCCGTCCGGCTCGCGGGGCATCTGCCGTTCCACGTCGACCTGGTGCAGGGCGAGCGGTGGACGCAGCCCTCCGGGCTGCCCGTACGGGCGGGAGTCGTCGATCGGCGGCGGATCGTCGTCGCCGGTGAGCCTGGACGGGCCGGCGGTCTCCACCGCGCCGAGCGCGAGCGCGCCCACGTCCCGGTTGGCGTACTCGAAGGTGGCGCTGATGTCCACCACCGACGGGGCGGCGCTGCCGGCCAGCACCGCGTCGGCCAGGTCACGCCATTCGGAGTACGCGCGGGCCTCCTCGTTCGCGGCGCGCTGCCAGCCGTCGGCCCAGAGCCGGTTGCCGGCCTGGTGCAGTTGTCGGGCGTAGGTGGCGTACTCGACGGTGCGACGATCGTGCTCCACGGCGCGCGTACGCAGGCGGGCGGCTTCGGTCTGCCGGCGGTTGGTCTCGAACTCGATGCGCAGTGACTCGTAGTGCTCCTGGTAGCGCCGCCGCTCGGCGGCTTCCGCAGCGGCGGCCCACTGCGCCGCGTACGAGTCGTCGGGGTCGGGATCCTGCACCGACGGGGCACCGAACGCGGCCACGTCGACGGGGACCGACGCCCTTCCCCGGGCCGGGTGCTCGGGTGCGCGCACCGGTGCCGGTGTCTCCCGCGTCGGTGCACGCGGCGGCACGACGGATCGACCCACCACCGCCGGGGTGGGGGCGACCGGCGGCGACGTGTTGGTGGTGCTCGGGACGCCGTAGGTGACCGGCGTCGCGAGGCCGGGAGTGAGCGTCGGCGCGGAAGGGCCGGTCGTCGGAGACCAGGCGGTCGGCCCTGAGGGAGTGACGTGCGGCGAGTTGCCGGGGTGCGGCGGGGATCCACCGGTGGCAGCCGGGCCACTGTTCGATTCGACAGGGACGGCAACCGGCGCGGCCGAGAGCGTGGGGTCGGCCGTGGCCGGGTGCGGTAGGCCCACTCTCTCCTCGACCGGCGCGACAGTGGACGGCGCCGCCTCGGTCGACAGTGCCGACGAGTCCATCTCGGACACCACACCGACCGGGACCGGTGCCGACGTCTGGCCGTCGGGCGTGACGGGTGACGCCGACGACTGCTCGGCGCCAGGGGACGTCGGCGCAGCCGGCTGGTCCGGCGACGACACGTCGACGGTCTCCGTGGCCTGCACGGGTACGACCCCAGCCGTATTCAGACCACCCGAAGCCACACCATCGGCAGCCGCCGAGGACGCGGCCCCCACCGCAGACGGCACCCCCGCCGTCGCAGATGCGGCCCCCACCGCCGACGGGACCTCCGCGGCCTCAGTAGCCCCCACCGCCGACGGGACCTCCGCCGCCGCAGACGCAGCCCCCACTGAGGACGCCCCCGCAGAGGCCACATCCTCCGCATCGGGCAGCGCCGACGGGAGGGATGGACCAGCGAGCGACGCTCCCGCCAGGGCATTCGCCTGGGCGTCGAGCCGGGCGCGTAGCGCGTGGTCGGTCTGGCCGGTCGCCGAACCGGTGGCCCCGGACGCGGCGGCGCGCGCCACGTCCTCCATCGAGGTCAGGCCCTGACCGGTGGCCAGGCTCGCCGCCCCCTCGGCGAGCACCTCGCCGGTCATCTCCCGCCCCAGGTGCTCCCCGACTCGCGCCGCCCGCCCGGTCGCGTGCCGGCCCAGGCCGGCCAGCGGGGCCACCGCCCCGCCGGCGAGCCCACCGACCGCCGAGGCGCCGAGATCGGTCAGGTCCAGGCCGTGGGCCCGGCCGGTGGAGTTCTGGTACGCCTGGGTGGCCAGGGTGACCCCGGCCTCCTCGGTGGCCTCCTCCAGCCCTTCGCGGGCGGCCCGCTTGGCGAACCCGCGTGCGCCCCCTCGGGCGACCTCCTTGGCGGCCCGTTCGCCGGCCTCCTTGAGCCCGTGTTTGAGGGATTTGCTGGCCAGTTGGCCCATCAGCCGCTTGAAGATCTGGTGAACCAGGAGCCGGGTGGCGGTGATCGCCGCGCCGGCGGCCGGGGTTGCGGCGCCGGCGGTCAGCACCGCCGCCACCGCCACGGTGAGCAGCTCGATGACCAGGATGCCCAGCTCGATCCAGACTTCCAGCTTGGCGCCCTCGATGTCGCACCCGCACTCCTCGACCAGTCGGCCCAGGTCGGCCGTGACGGCGAGCAGTACGGGCAGCGGCGCGTCGGTGTCCTCGGCGAGCCTGCGCCAGGCCGCCTCGAACGCCGCGCCGACGGCTCCGACACCGCCGTATCCACTGTGCACCTCGGCGGCGGCCGTGGCGGCGTCGGCGTGCGGCCCGGCGAGCACGGAGGCGACCGCGTACCACTGGTCGGCGACGTCCCACACGGCCCGCTCGTTGCCCTCCGGCCACTGCACGCCGACCACCCAGTCGAGGGCCTCGTAGATCCAGCCGGGCACGTCCCACGGAGCGTGGTCCAGTGGGTGCGGGATGGGGCTCGGCAGCACGCTCATCTCAGATCGCCGGTTGTCAGCGCCGGTCGGCGGCCCGACCGAGGCGGGTGGCGTTGGCGTCGTCGGTCTGCACGCTCGCGTCGACGGACTGGACCACATCGCCGCCCAGCTCGGTGAGCCGGTGCCCGACGCCCGCCCAGGCGCGCAGCACGGTCTGTTCGAACCCGCGGTAGTTGCGCTCGAAGGCGTTGCCGATGTCGTCGCGCCCCCACGGCCGGGCACCGCTGGCGGCCTCGATGGCGCCCCCTTCCGCCGCACGACGGGCCGTCACCGCCTCGCCGGCGAGCGCCAGGTCGGCACCGCCCCGGCGGGCCCGGGACGGATCGAGCCAGAGCTGCCCGTCGGTCATGCCGTCGCCTCACCCTTGCGGAGCACGGCGTCGGCCCGACCGAGCAGCGCGGCGTAGTCGCCGGTCCTGAGGAAGTCGATGGCCCCGGAGCCGGCCGGCATGCTCTCGGCGACGAGGTCGCTGGTGGCGTCGGCGGCGGCGGTCGCGGCGGCCCGGATCGTTTCGGTGATTTTTCGGCCGAGCACCAGGGCGTCCCGGTCCCGGTAGATGGCGGTGGTCAGCTCGACCTCGATCAACTGGCCCTGCGCGCCGACGGTCGCCGTCACCTGCCCGTCGGCCGACCGCCGGGTCACCCGCAGCGCTTCGAGCCGCGCCTGAAGGGTGTCCAAACCGGACCTGAGCTGCTGGTACTGCCCATAGATGTCGTCGAATCGGGCCCGTAGCTCGCGATTGACGTCCCGGTCCGCCTGTGCGTCCACCGCCGCCCCTCCCGTCACCGTCGGTAGAGCGAAACGATACCGGCCGCCATCGATCCGTGTAGTCCGGTAGTTTCAATGCGTGATCGACCGTCAACAGGCCGAGCAGCTCGCGGCCACCTGGGCCCGCCGCGACTCGCAGCGGCTCGGCCACGAGTGCAGCGCGATGGTCGACGAGTTCGACCTGGGTTACGTCATCACGTCCGTCGTGCCCGGCGAGGTGCGCACGGTGCCGGGCGACCTGCCGACGACGGTCATCGACAAGCAGACCGGCACTGTCACCACCTGGCCCCGGGTGCCGAGCACCGTGGTGGCGGAGATGTACCGGCGTAGCCAGCCCGACGGGCCGACAGCCCCTCGCACCGTCGACCCGTCGACGGTGCTGCTGCGGGAGATAAGCCGGGGCGTCACCCCGAACACCGCCGCGCACCTGACCATCGACGGACGGATCTGGACGGCCCAGGGCACGAGGGCCGAGGTGCCACTCAACCACCACTCGCTGGTCCGCGACTATCTGGCCCAGCTGCCTCCCGGCGAGCTGGTGCGCGGCGGGGAGGCTCACGCCGAGCTGATCGTGGTCTCCGACGTCCTGCACGAGTACGACCATCGCCGCGCCGCCGAGGGCATCGCTCCGATGGGGAGGGCCGAGGCGGCGGCGCTCCTGGGGAACGCCCGCTTCGAGGTCTTCCGGATCCGTGAGCCGGGTGATCCCGCTGGTGGGCCGGCCGAGCGGCCCTGCGACTCGTGCGTCGCCTTCCTGGTCCGGGCGAACGTCCTGCCGGAGGCGGCGCGCGCCTTCACCGAGACCTGGACCGCGCCGGAGGCCCCGGATCCCGACCCTGGGCGCTTTCCCCCGGCGGTCGCCAACGCGCTGGTCGCGGCCGGGTGGCGACCACACATCGGTGACCAGATCATGGCCGCTGCCGCCGTACGGGACGTCACGTCGGTGCCGGGGCGAGACCATCGGCACGAGGTCTTTCCCGCCGCCGTGGAGGCGCTCACCGCGTTCCCCAGCCTGGTCGGGGCGCGGCGCGGCCGGGGCGAGCAGGTGTGGATCTCGCGTTTCGACATCCGTCCGCACGCCATCGCGCACACCGCCGACACCCTCGCGGACTTCGGCGCGGTGCTCGGCGTGCGCCTCTTCCCGATCGGCACCGAGCAGCAGGACAGCATCCTGGCGGTGGACGAGCGCGGCCGGGTGTTCGCGCTCGACCAGGCCGGCGAGTGGTTCCTCGGCGATACCGTCGACGCCGCGCTGACCACCCTGCTGCTCGGCCGCGCCCCCGCCCGAGTGAGCGACGACGGCACCTGGCAGGCCGACTAGCTCGGCGCGGGGCCGCCTCCTAGAGCGCGAGGCCGGTCAGCACCATCACCCGGGGCTCGGTGTAGTCGTCCATCGCGCTGCGCAGCCCTTCCCGGCCGACGCCGCTGCCCTTCACCCCGCCGTACGGCATCTGGTCGGCGCGGTACGACGGCACGTCGCCGACGATCACCCCGCCCACCTCCAGCGCGCGGGCGGCGGCGAAGGCCACGTCCAGCCGCCGCGTGAAGACGCCGGCCTGCAAGCCGTACGCCGAGTCGTTGACCGCGGCGAACGCGGCCTGGTCGTCGGTGACCGGGGCGACCACCAGCACCGGCCCGAACACCTCCTCGGCCACGACCCTGGCGTCCGCCGGGACGCCGGTGAGGACGGTCGGGGGGTAGGTGGCACCTGCGCGCAGGCCGCCCACCTCGACGGTGCCGCCGGCGGCGACGGCCTCGGCGACCCACGTCTCGACCCGGCGGGCCGCGTCCTCGGACACCATCGGCCCGACGTCGGTCAGCTCGGAGGCGGGGTCGCCGGTGCGCAGCCCGCGCACGGCGGCCACCAGCCGGGGCAGGAAGTCGGCGTAGCGGGCGTGGTGCACGTACACCCGCTGCACGGCGATGCACGACTGGCCGGCCTGGTAGTTGGCGAACGTCGCGATGCGCTGCGCGGCGTAGTCCAGGTCCTCGTCGGAGGTCCAGTCCGCACACAGCACCGCTGCGGCGTTGCCGCCCAACTCCAGCGTCACGTGTTTCTGCGGCGCGGCGCGGCGGATGGCCGCGCCGACCGGACCGGAACCGGTGAACGACACGACCGGCAGCCGGGGTTCGGTGACCAGTTCGGCGGCCCGGTCGTTGGGCAGCGGCAGCACCGAGAACATCCCCGCCGGCAGGTCGGTCTCGGCCAGCAGCTCGCCGAGCAGCAGCGCGGTCAGGGGCGTCGCGGGCGCGGGCTTGACGATGATCGGCGCGCCGACGGCGATGGCCGGCGCCACCTTGTGGGCGACGAGGTTGAGCGGGAAGTTGAACGGCGTGATGCCCAGCACGGGGCCTCTCGGCACCCGCCGGACCAGCGCGATCCGCCCGCCGGCAGCCGGGTCGGTGTCGAGTCGTTGCAGCTCCCCGGAGAAGCGTCGGGCCTCCTCGGCTGCCCACCGGAAGGTCGACACGGCCCGACCGACCTCGGCGCGGGCCCACTTGAGCGGCTTGCCGTTCTCCGCGGTGATCAGCGCGGCGATCTCGGCGGCGCGTTCGGTGAGCCGCCGGGACACGTGGTCGAGGGCCGCCGCGCGGGCGTACGCGGGCAGGGCCGCGGCGTGCGCGGCCACCCCGACCGCGGCGGCGACGGCGGCGGCGACCTGGTCGGGCGTGGCGAATGTGGTACGCCCCACCGGGCGGCCGTCGTACGGGTGGTGGACGGTCAGCTCACCCTCGCCGGCGGCGGGTCGGGAGGCGACGAAGAAGGGTGCGGGCTCCACGCCGAGCAGCGTAGCCGAGCGATCAGCCGACGGAAACAGTCGCGATAACCCTTGTCTGCCGCGAATTCGGTAGCGAAGATGGCAGAGAGATTGCGATAACCGCCGCAGAACCGCGCCCCCGGCCCCCTCGGAGTGAACCCTCATGAGTGACCAGCAGCAGCTGCGCAACTTCGTCAACGGCTCCTACGTCGACCCGGCCGACGGCGGCTACGCCGATCTGGTCGACCCCTGCACGGGTGAGGTGTTCGCCCAGGCCCCGGTCTCCGGGGCTGCCGACGTGGACGCGGCGATGAACGCCGCCGCCACCGCCTTCGAGAGCTGGCGGGAGGTCACCCCCGCCGAACGGCAGCGGGCGCTGCTCAAGCTCGCCGACGCCGTGGAGGCGCGCGCCGCCGAACTTGTCGACGCCGAGGTGCGCAACACCGGCAAGCCCCGGCAGCTCACCGCCGATGAGGAGCTTCCCCCGGCGGTGGACCAGTTCCGGTTCTTCGCCGGTGCCGCCCGGATGCTGGAGGGTCGCTCGGCCGGGGAGTACCTGGCCGGGCACACCTCGTACGTGCGGCGGGAGCCGATCGGCGTCTGCGCGCAGGTCACGCCGTGGAACTACCCGCTGATGATGGCGGTCTGGAAGATCGCCCCGGCGCTCGCCGCCGGCAACACCGTGGTGCTCAAGCCGTCGGACACCACCCCGGTGTCGACGCTGCTGCTCGCCGAGATCGCCGCCGAGTTCTTCCCGCCGGGGGTGTTCAACGTGGTCTGCGGCGACCGGGACACCGGTCGTACCCTCGTGTCGCACCCGACCCCGCAGCTGGTGTCGATCACCGGCTCGACCCGCGCGGGCATGGAGGTCGCCGCCGCGGCGGCCCCCGACCTGAAGCGGACCCACCTGGAGCTGGGCGGCAAGGCCCCGGTGGTCGTCTTCGACGACGCGGACGTGGCGGCGGCGGCCGAGGCCATCGCGTTGGGTGGCTACTTCAACGCCGGGCAGGACTGCACGGCGGCCACCCGCGTGCTGGCCGGGCCGGGCGTCCACGACGACTTCGTGGCGGCGCTCACCGAGCAGGCCCGCGCCACGAAGACCGGCGGGCCGGACGACGCCGACGTGCTCTACGGCCCGCTGAACAACGCCAACCAGCTCGCCCGGGTCAGCGGTTTCGTGGACCGGCTGCCGGACCACGCGGCGATCCAGACCGGTGGGTCCCGCCACGGCGAGCGCGGCTACTTCTACGCGCCGACCGTGGTCTCCGGGCTGCGGCAGGCCGACGAGATCATCCAGGACGAGGTGTTCGGTCCGGTCATCACCGTGCAGCGCTTCACCGACGAGGACGAGGCGGTGCGCTGGGCCAACGGCGTCGACTACGGCCTGTCCGCCTCGGTCTGGACCAAGGACCACGGCCGGGCCATGCGGATGACCCGACGGCTCGACTTCGGCTGCGTCTGGGTGAACACGCACATCCCGTTCGTCTCGGAGATGCCGCACGGTGGCTTCAAGCACTCCGGGCACGGCAAGGACCTGTCGGTCTACAGCCTGGAGGACTACACCCGGATCAAGCACGTCATGCACAACATCGAGGGCTGAACCCATGCCGAGTTCGGAGGAGTTGCACAAGCGGCGCGGCGGCGCCGTCGCCCGGGGCGTCGGCAGCGTCATCGCGTCCTACGTGGACAGTGCTGCCGGCGGGACGATCACCGACGTCGACGGCCGGGAGTGGATCGACTTCGCCGCCGGCATCGCCGTCACCAGCGTCGGCAACTCCGCCCCGAAGGTGGTCGAGGCGGTCCGCGCGCAGGTCGAGCGGTTCACCCACACCTGCTTCATGGTCGCGCCGTACGAGTCATACGTGGCGGTGTGCGAGCACCTCAACGCGCTGACGCCGGGCGGGTTCGAGAAGCGTTCGGCGTTGTTCAACTCCGGCGCGGAGGCGGTGGAGAACGCGGTGAAGGTCGCCCGGCACGCCACCGGTCGACCGGCGGTGGTGGTGTTCGACCACGCGTACCACGGCCGGACCAACCTGACGATGGCGTTGACCGCGAAGAACATGCCGTACAAGCACCGGTTCGGGCCGTTCGCCGGGGAGATCTACCGGGTGCCGATGTCGTACCCGCTGCGCGACGGTGGGCTCTCCGGAGCGGAGGCCGCAGCTCGGTCGATCGAGATGATCGAGAAGCAGGTCGGCGCGGAGAACGTCGCCGCGCTACTCATCGAGCCGATCCAGGGTGAGGGTGGTTTCGTCGTACCCGCGCCGGGTTTCCTGCCCGCGCTGCGTGCCTGGGCGACGGCGGCCGGGGTGGTCTTCGTCGCCGACGAGATCCAGACCGGCTTCTGCCGGACCGGCGACTGGTTCGCCTGCCAGCACGAGGGCGTCGAACCCGACCTGGTGACACTCGCCAAGGGCATCGCCGGTGGCCTGCCGCTGGCCGCGGTGACCGGTCGGGCCGAGCTGATGGACGCGGTGCACGTGGGCGGGCTCGGCGGCACGTACGGCGGCAACCCGCTCGCCTGCGCCGCCGCGCTCGCCACCATCGAGACCATGCACGAGCTGGACCTGGTCGGGGCGGCCAGACGGATCGAATCGCTGCTGGTCCCCCGGCTACGGGCCATCGCCGAACGGGATCCACGGGTCGCCGAGGTACGCGGCCGGGGCGCGATGCTCGCCATGGAGCTGGTGCTGCCGGGCACGCTCACCCCCGACCCGGTCGCCACCGCGGCGATCTCGGCGGCCTGTCACGCCGCGGGCCTGCTCACCCTGACCTGCGGCACGTACGGAAACGTGCTGCGCCTCCTACCCCCGCTGGTGATCTCCGACGCCCAGCTCAACCGGGGCGCGGACCTGCTCGACGCCGCCTTCCGCTGAGCGGCTGAGCGGCGGAGGGGCCCGGTGCACGGGCCCCTCCGCCGACGTCAGCGCAGCACCTCGACGGTGTTGCGGCGCACCAGGTTCTTGCCCGGCTCGCGGATCTGATCCATCGCCGCCGCGTTGAGCAGCACGCAACTGCCCGACGGGCCGGTCACCGTCACCGTGGCGGCGCGGTTGTTGTCCAGGTTGGTCACCCGCAGCCGGGTACCCACCGGGAACCGGTCGCTGGTCGCCGCCGGCGCCCCCGCCTCCTCGAAGAAGGTGATCGCCCCGGTGCACGCCGACCGGGGCGCCGGTCCGGGCGCGCCGGGCGACGCCGCGCCGGGGCGGACCGTGCCGGGGGCCGGAGCGCCGGCCGGCGGCGCGGCGCCGTCGACGCGTTCCACCACGTTGCGGCGGATCACGTTCTTCCCCGGTTCCCGGACCAGCTCCATGGCCGCCGCGTTGAGCAGCACGCAACTGCCCGACGGGCCGGTCACCGTCACCGTGGCCGCCCGGTTGTTGTCCAGGTTCGTCACCCGCAGCCGGGTACCCACCGGGAACCGGTCGCTGGTCGCCGCCGGCGCCCCGCCCTCCGCCGAGAAGGTGACCGAGCCGGAGCAGACCGACGACCGGGCCGGGGCCGTGTCGGCGAACCCGAAGCTGGTCCCCACCGCCACACCCGCCGCGGCGAGCACCGCCACGCTCGCCGCCAGCACGTGCCTGCGCTGCACCCTCATCGCCGTCACTCCCGTCCTCGGTGGTGTCTTCACCCACCTGGTACGGGCCGCAGCGCCCTACCGTTCAGCCGGCACCGGTATCGATCGCGCGGCGGCCAGGTCAACCGGCCCGTACCGGGTACACGGCGCGCCGGTGATCAGCGCCCAGTAACGGTCGCCGTACGACCAGTGCCACCACTCCGTCGGGTAGTTCACCATCCCCGCGCCGCCCAGCGCGTCCACCATGATCTGCCGGTGCCGACGGGCGGCGCCGACGATCGCCGGGGCGTCGGTGAAGCAGGCGTCGGCGCTGTCCTCCGGGGTGGCGTCGATGGCAGTGCCCAGATCCACCTCCACCCCGTCGTCGGTGCAGAGCGTCAGGTCCACCGCGCCGCCGGTGCTGTGCGGGGCCACCTCGACCGGTGAGACGAACTTCGTCGTCTCCCGGTGCAGCCGCTCGGGTGACCAGTCCGGGTGTCGTCGGCGCAGCTCGTCCCGGTAGCCGGTGAAGATGGCCAGCTGCGCCCGGTACGGCCGGTAGCCCTCGACCACCAGCAGGCGCAGCCCACCGGGCAGGGCGCGCTGCGCGGCGAGCAGGCGGTCCACCACACCGGCGCGCAGCCGGGCGTACGCCCCGGCGGGGTCGGCCGCCCGGCCGTCGAGCCGCAGCTCCGGCACCTCCCGCAGGTCCACGAACTCGTCGCCGTCGTCGGCGCTGGGCACTGCCGCCACCCGGGGATCGGAGAGCAGGATCATCCGAGGCTCCCCACAGTGCTCGCGGGCCGTTCCGCGTACCGGACCCGGGCCAACTCGACGAGACGGTCCACCACCTCCCGGTAGCTGACCCCGACGGCGGCCCACACCTTCGGGTACATCGAGTGCGCGGTGAAGCCGGGCATCGTGTTCAGCTCGTTGACGTACAGCTCGCCGGTCGTCTCGACGTAGAAGAAGTCGACCCGGGCCAGGCCCCACCCGCCGATCGCGGCGAACGCGCGCAGCGACAGCTCACGGACCCGCGCGGTCACCTCGTCCGGCAGCACGGCGGGGACGATCATCGGGTCGTCGTCGCCGAAGTACTTCTGCTGGTAGTCGAACCAGCCGCCGCTGACCCGCACCTCGCCGACCGCCGACGCCTCGGGGCGCCAGCCACCGAGCACCGCGCACTCCAACTCCCGGCCGGCGACACCCTGCTCGACCATGACGAGCTGGTCGTGGCGGAGCGCCTCCCGCACGGCGGCGGCCAGGTCGTCGCCCTCGCCGACCCGGGAGATGCCGATCGACGAGCCCATGCTGGCCGGCTTGACGAAGAGCGGCCGGCTCAGCCCGGTCACCAGCTTCTCCGGGTCGTCGACCGTCCGGTAGGTGTGCGCGTCGAACGCCACGTACGGGGTGACGGGGATGCCCTCGGCGCGCAGCGCCCGCTTCATCGCCACCTTGTTCATGCCCACCGCCGAGGCGAGGATGCCGCAGCCCACGTACGGCACGTTCAGCGACTCCAGCAGCCCCTGCACCACACCGTCCTCCCCGTACGGGCCGTGCAGCACCGGGAAGAGCACGTCCAGCTCGGCGTGCACAGCGCCGGGGGCGTTACCGGCGGTCACCTGCACCACGCCCGGACGCGGACCGGCCCGCAACTCGACGGCCGGCCCGCTCACCACCAACTGGTCGTCGATGGCCCGCTCACCGGCCGGCCGGTCGCGCAACTCGGCCAGCAGCGCGTCGGGCATCAGCCGAAAACCGCCGCCGCGGGTGACACCGATGGCGACAGTGCGGTAGCCGCCACCGGCAAGCGCCCGGGCCACCCCGAGCGCGGACGCACACGACACCTCGTGCTCCGCCGACGGCCCACCGAACAGGATGCCGATCCGAACTGGCGCGCTCACGCCGCCGCCCCTTCCCGGGTCAGGTCGGCGGACCGGGGTGCCATCAACCGGGCCACCAACGCCGCCTCCACGTTCCCGCCGGTCAGCACCACACCGACCGTCCGCTGCCGGTCCGTCACCGGCGCAAGGCGGAGGGCGCCGGCCAGGGCCGCCGCGCCGGACGGCTCGGCGAGCACCTTGAGGTCGGTCAGGATCAGCCGGAACGCCGCCGCGATCTCGTCGTCGTCGACCCGGACGACGCCGCGCAGCCTGTCCCGCGCGATGGCGAACGGCAGCTCACCCACGCAGGACGGCCGCAGCCCGTCCGCGATGGTGGGCGCCGGTGCGACCGGCACGCGAACACCGGCCGCCAGGCTGCGGGCGAGCGAGTCGCAGCCCACCGGCTCCACGCCGTACACCTCGATGCCGGTGCCGGCGGCGGCCAGGCACCCGCCGGCCACCCCGCCACCACCGCCGACCGGTACGACGAGCGCGTCCAACGGTGTCCCCGCGCGCTCGGCGTCCTCGATCAGTTCCAGGCTCGCCGTGCCCTGCCCGGCGATCACGTCCGGGTGGTCGTACGCGTCGACGACGGGGTGACCGCAGTCGTCGCTGAGCCCGTTGGCCACCGCCACCCGCTCCTCGACGGCGGTGCCGGCGAACACCACCCGCGCCCCCGCCGCGCGGGCCCGCTCGACCTTCGTCGGTGCCGCGTCGACCGGCAGCACCACTGTCGCCGCGAGGCCGTGCTGTCGGGCCGCCAACGCCACCGCCACCGCGTGGTTGCCGGTGCTCTGCGCGATCACCCCGGTGTGCCCGGCCGCGGCGAGGCGACCGACAGCGCGCAGTGCGCCGCGCATCTTGTACGAGCCGCCGTGCTGAAGGTTCTCCGCCTTGAGCAGGACCCGGGCCCCGGCGAGTTCGTCGATCACCGGGGACCGCAGCACTGGTGTGCGGACCACGCGGCCGGCCAGCCAGCGGCTGGCCTCCTCGACATCGGCCCGGGTCTGGCCAACGGTGCGTGACATCGTCTCTCCTTTTTCGGGCACACCACGGGCGGGATCCAGCGGTACGTGGACCCCGGGACGGTGGGTGGAAGTGTCAGGTCACTGCGGGTAGCTGAACGTCGACCCGCAGGCCGCCGTGTTCGGCGGGCCGGGCCGCGATGATGCCGTCGTGCGCCTGGGTGATCGAGCGGGCGATGGCCAGGCCCAGACCGGCCCCGCCGCCCTGCGAGGTCCGGTCCCGGGCGAGCCGGCGGAACGGTTCGAACAGACCCGCCACCGCCTCGGCCGGCACGGGTTGACCGGTGTTGACCACCGACAGTGCGGGCACGCCACTCACCACGACGGTCAGCGAGCCGCCCGGCCGGTTGTACTTGATGCCGTTCTCCACCAGGTTGGTGACCAGGCGCTCCAGCAGCACCCGCTCGCCGACGACGACCCGGGGCACGAGGTGGGTGCCGATGGTGACCCCGGCCTCCCGGGCGCGGTCGAGGTATCCGGCGAGCACCGCCTCGACGATCGTGTCGAGCCGCTGCGGGATCCGCGAGCGCAGGCCCTGGTCACTCTCGCTGAGCGCGAGCAGACCCTCGATGAGGCGTTCGTTGCGCTCGTTGGTCTCCAGCAGCTGGCTGGTCAACAACTCCAACTGCTCGCCGGTGAGCGTCCTGGCCATGCCGACCTCGATGAGCGTCCGCTGCACCGCGAGGGGCGTCCGCAGCTCGTGCGAGGCGTTCGCCGCGAACCGCCGCTGCCCCTCGTACCCGGCGGAGACACGTTCCATCATCTCGTCGATCGCCCGGGCCAGCCGGGCCAGCTCGTCGCGGCCCCGGGGCCGGATCCGGTGACCGAGGTTCTGCGGGCCGAGGTGACCGATCGGCCCGGCCAGGTCAGCGACCGGGCGCAGGCACCACGCCGCGCCGAACCAGAGCCCCACCAGGGCGGCCACTGTCACCAGCAGCACGGCCCCCAGGGGCAGCATGTACGCCCCCGGTCGCACGTCGGCGCAGACGGTGCTCAGTCCCGGCACCGGCAGGTCACAGAACTGCTGCCCCCAGATCCAGGTCACCCCCGCCAGCCACTTGCC
Source organism: Micromonospora sp. C97 (assembly GCF_018070385.1). Lineage (NCBI taxonomy): Bacteria > Bacillati > Actinomycetota > Actinomycetes > Micromonosporales > Micromonosporaceae > Micromonospora > Micromonospora sp. C97. The sequence continues at coordinate 5,267 of NZ_JAGPXU010000004.1, read as the reverse complement.
CATCGCCGGCAGCACCGGCCCGGCCAGCAGCGCCAGCAGGCCCACCAGCAGCACCCGACGTCGGGGCGTCCAGCTCACGCCGGTCCGCCGATGCGGTATCCGGCCTTCGGAACGGTGTGGATGATCGCCGGGTCGCCGAGCTTCTTGCGCAGGGTCATCACGGTGACCCGTACGGCATTGGTGAACGGGTCGGCGAACTCGTCCCAGGCCTGCTCCAGCAACTCCTCGGCGCTGACCACCTGACCGTCCGCGCGCAGCAGCACGTGCAGCACCGCGAACTCCTTCGGGCTCAGCGCGAGCGGGCGGCCGTCACGGGTGGCCACGTGCCGGCCCACGTCCAGCGCCAGACCGTCCTGGGAGAGCACCGGTGGCAACGCCGGAGTGGACCGCCGCCCGAGGGCCTGCACCCGGGCCACCAGCTCGGCGAAAGCGAACGGCTTGGTCAGGTAGTCGTCCGCGCCGAGGCCGAGCCCTTCCACCCGGTCGCGGATGCCAGCCGCCGCGGTGAGCAGCAGGACCCGGGTGCCGACCTGGGAGTCGGCGATGCTGCGGCACACCTCGTCACCGGTGTGCCCCGGCATGTCCCGGTCGAGCACCGCGACGTCGTACCGGTTCACCCCGACCCGCTCCAACGCACCGTCACCGTCGTAGCAGACGTCGACGGCCATCGAGAGGCGACGCAGCCCTTCGGCCACCGTGTCCGCCAACAACCGTTCGTCGTCCGCCACCAGCACCCGCACGTTTGTCCGCTCCCCCATTTCGGCTTGCCCGGCATACCGTCGCAGGCCCGGGTTAAGGGTTCTGTAAGCACCCGCCGCAGCCATCCTCCACGCGCGTGTCCAGCGGGCAAACCATCGCCAGTCAGCGGATGTCGGCTTCGTTCCTGGCTCACGTCGTCTGCGTGGTCCGTCCCCGACAACCACGGCGGTTGGCGCTAGCGGGTGAGCTGCGTCACGATGGGGGCCGAGGAGGTCGCCCGATGGCTGACCCGTGGCTCGCCCTGGAGTTCGGCGTCGATCCGGCGGAGCGGATCGCGCAGGTCGGCGCCGCCCACGAGGCGTTCCTGACCGCTGGCTCGGCCCCGCACCGGGTACGGGACGTGGTCCGTCGTTCCTGGGAACGCTCGGCCCGGCTCGACCCCGAGGCCACCCCGCCGATCGACCTGGCCGACGACGTTCTGGCCGCGTACCGGGCGGCCCACCCGCTGGCCCGGGTCCTGCCGCTGTTCCGCGACCTGCTCGGCGGCATCGCCCAGGACGGCGCGCACCTGATGGCGGTCTGCGACGCGCACGGGCGGCTGCTCTGGGTCGAGGGGCACCCGGGTGTGCTGCGGCACGCCGAGCGGATGAACTTCGTGCCCGGTGCCCGTTGGGACGAGACACACGCCGGCACCAACGCGCCGGGCACCGCGCTGGCCGTCGACCACAGCGTGCAGATCTTCGCCACCGAGCACTTCAGTCGCCCGGTCCAGCGGTGGACCTGCGCCGCCGCACCGATCCACGATCCCGCCACCGGGCGGCTGCTCGGCGCGATCGACATCACCGGCGGGGACCACCTGGCCAATCCGCAGAGCCTGGCGCTGGTGCGGGCCACCGCCCGGGCCGCCGAGGCGCAGCTCGCCGCCGACCGACCGCCGGAACCCGGCGTGGCCACCGTTACCGCGCTCGGCCGCGACGAGGCGGAGCTGCGGCTCGACAGTCGACGCGTCCGGCTCGGCCGACGGCACAGCGAACTGCTGGTGCTGCTGCTCCAGCACCCCGAGGGACGCACCGGTGAACAACTCGGCCTCGACCTGTACGGCGACGACCGGCTGCACCCAGTAACCCTTCGTGCCGAGCTGTCCCGGTTGCGGCGAGTGCTCGGCCCCGAGTTGCTCGACTCCCGCCCGTACCGGCTACGCGGCACCGTCCGCGCCGACTTCACCACCGTCGCCGACCGGCTGGACCAGGGCGATCCCGCGGGGGCGCTCGACGCGTACCCCGGGCCGTTGCTGCCCGGCTCGGACGCGCCGGGAGTGACGCGACTGCGCCGGCTGATCGACGGTCACCTCCGCGCCGCCGTGCTGGCCACCGCGGACCCGGCGCTGCTCGCCGCCTGGACCGCGACGCCGGCCGGCGCCGACGACCTCGCCGCCTGGCAGGCTCTGGCGCGGGCGCTGCCGGTGGGCGCGCCGCGTCGGCCCCTCGCCCTCGCGCGCATCGATCAGCTCGCCGGGGAGTACGACCTCCAGCGCGCAACGTGGCTGCAACGTTCCTGAAACTAGCGTCGCCGTCGGCACACCCGCACAACGACGGCGGAGGTAACCATGACGCGCTACGACGCGCCCACCCACTGGCAGTCCCGTTACGACCACTTCATCGGCGGCGAGTACGTCAAGCCGCACGGCGGCGCCTACTTCGAGAACCCGACCCCGGTCACCGGGCAGACCTTCACCGAGGTCGCCCGCGGCACCGCACCCGACGTGGAGAAGGCCCTCGACGCGGCACACGGCGCCGCCGACGCCTGGGGCCGGACCCCGGTGGCCGAACGGGCGCTGATCCTCAACCGGATCGCCGACCGGATGCAGGACAACCTGGAGTCCCTGGCCATCGCCGAGAGCTGGGAGAACGGCAAGCCGGTCCGGGAAACCCTCGCCGCCGACATTCCGCTCGCCATCGACCACTTCCGCTACTTCGCCGGGGCGATCCGGGCCCAGGAGGGCTCACTCGGCGAACTCGACGACGACACCGTGGCGTACCACTTCCACGAACCGCTCGGCGTGGTCGGGCAGATCATCCCGTGGAACTTCCCGATCCTCATGGCGACCTGGAAGCTCGCGCCCGCGCTGGCCGCCGGCAACGCCGTGGTGCTCAAGCCGGCCGAGCAGACACCAGCGTCCATCCACTACTGGCTGTCCCTGGTGGCGGACCTGCTGCCACCGGGAGTGCTGAACATCGTCAACGGTTTCGGCGTGGAGGCCGGCAAACCGCTCGCGTCCTCCGCCCGGGTCGCGAAGGTGGCCTTCACCGGCGAGACCACCACCGGGCGGCTGATCATGCAGTACGCCAGTGAGAACATCAAACCGGTCACGCTGGAGTTGGGCGGCAAGAGCCCCAACATCTTCTTCGACGACGTCAGCGCCCACTCCGACGACTTCCTCGACAAGGCGCTGGAAGGCTTCACCATGTTCGCCCTCAACCAGGGCGAGGTCTGCACCTGCCCGTCGCGGGCGCTGATCCAGCAGGGCCACTACAGCGACTTCCTCGCCGCGGCGGTCTCCCGCACCGAGCAGATCGTGCAGGGGCACCCGCTGGACACCGACACGATGATCGGCGCGCAGGCCTCCAACGACCAGCTCGAAAAGATCCTGTCCTACCTGGACATCGGCCGGCAGGAAGGCGCCCGTGTACTGACCGGAGGATCGCGTGCCGACTTGGGCGGCGACTTGTCGGGCGGATACTACGTTGAGCCAACCATCTTCGAGGGCGACAACTCGATGCGGATCTTCCAGGAGGAGATCTTCGGGCCGGTGGTCTCGGTGACCTCCTTCGCCGACCTCGACGACGCCGTGAAGATCGCCAACGACACCCTGTACGGGCTGGGCGCGGGCGTCTGGAGCCGGGACATGAACACCGCGTACCGGGCCGGGCGGGCCATCCAGGCCGGACGGGTGTGGACCAACTGCTACCACGCGTACCCGGCGCACGCCGCGTTCGGCGGGTACAAGCAGTCCGGCATCGGCCGGGAGAACCACAAGATGATGCTGGAGCACTACCAGCAGACGAAGAACCTGCTGGTCAGCTACTCCACCAAGAAGCTCGGTTTCTTCTGATGCCGGTCGTCTCCGTCACCCCCGCCGCGGCGGAGTTGATCCGGTCGCTGCGGGGGCGGCACGGCCCGCTGATGTTCCACCAGTCCGGCGGCTGCTGCGACGGCAGCGCCCCGATGTGCTTCCCGGCGGGCGAGTTCCGCACCGGCGCCTCCGACGTGCTGCTCGCCTCGCTCTCGGTCGACGGGGTGGCTGAGCCGGTCGAGTTCTGGATGTCGACGTCACAGTGGGAGTTGTGGAAACACACCACGCTGACCGTCGACGTGGTGCCGGGCAGAGGCAGCGGCTTCTCCCTGGAAGCCCCCGACGGCGTCCGCTTCCTCATCCGCTCCCACCTGGCCCCGTAAGGCCCCACCCACCCCCACCCCACCCCCACCCCTCGCCGATCTTGCATTTTGTGTTGCCGAAATGTCCTCGATGGCCAATATGTCGGGACAGGAAGTGCAAGATCGGCGAGCGGGGGGTGGGGTGGGGGCCGGCGTTAGGAGAGGGCGGTTTGGATTGTGGCTTTTATGTGTTGGGGGCGGCGGTAGATGTCACGGTCGGTGAAATAGCGCATCCGCCAACCCGCCGCGTCCAGCCAGTTGATCCGCTCCCTGTCGTACCTGAGTCGGTCACGGCCCAGGTGCGACAGCCCGTCGTACTCGATGCCGATTCGGCGTTCGCGGTAACCCAGATCGAGCCGGTACAGAGGAATGCCATAGCCGTCGGCCACCCATATCTGCGGCTCCGGCGGAGGCAGCCCTCCATCGATCAGGATCAGCCGCAACTGGCTTTCCTGGCGGCACTCCGACCTGCCGTCCGCCAGCGGTATGAGTTGGCGGGCTTGTCGAACACCACGCAGCGCATTGTGGGCTGCCACCTCGGCCAGCAGTTCATCCTGGGTGACCAAGCCCGACCGGAGCGCGGCATCGAGCACCGGGAGTGCGTCGAGCCGCCGAACGGCGCGAGCCAGGTCGACTGCGCAGCGAGCCGCCGGCACACAGGGCAGACCATCGACGAAGACCGGTTGAGCGGGTAGGACCGTTCGGTGAACGACCACTCCGGGCAGTCGGGGCTTCGGCATATCGGCGGGCAGCTGTATGTGGATCAGATCATCACGCAGCACCCCGAAGCCGTGTCGGCGGGCGGCACTCTGTCTCGCCAACATCGCCCCATCGGGCAGCCGGAGCATCAGTGCGCGCAGTTCGTCATCGTCGCTGCAGGGCTGGTCGGCATAGACCCCTCTGCGCACGCGATGGAGTTCCTCCCGGTCGAGCCGACTGCGGATCCGCCCAACGGTGAGTTGTCGCATCAGTGCGTCGGTACGCCACAACTGAGTAACCATGGGAGCAGGCTGACCAACCCCGGACCCCACTGAGATCCCGCAACGACCGCCTGTGGACAACCCTCCCCCCTGTGGAAAACCCCCACCCCCTAGCCCCACCGTGCTAGCGCGCCCCACCCCCACCCACACCCC
>NZ_JAGPXU010000039.1:0-49549 GCF_018070385.1 Micromonospora sp. C97 | reverse complement strand
GCCATCGACGGCGTACCCGACTCGCTGGCCGCCGCGGTTTCGGCCGCCCAGAGTCGGCCGCCCACCACCTCGGCGAAACCGGCCAGCCAGGAGCGCCGGAAGGCCGCGGGGTGGTCGTCGGCCGGCAAGCGTCAGCAGGCAGTCCGGGAGCAGCCCATCCGCCGCCGCCGCGCCGAACAGGGCCTCACCGGTGGGTTCGTCCTGATTCGCGTACGCACTGACGAAGCGGGCCACCCAGCGGGTGTCGTACCCGGCCTGGTCGATCCCCGGGAAGTCGAGCGCCGCCCCGCTCGCCGCCGGCGCGTCACCGAGCATTGTCGCCGCCAGGCACCAGGCGACCCCGTACGCGCCGCTCAGGCCGGCCCGGTCGACGACCGCGTCGAACGCTCCCACCACCGCGTCTCCATCGCCGGTCAGCGCCGAACGGAGCACGGCGGCCGCGTCATCGAACGTCTGCTGTGGTAGGTCGGTCACTCAGCGCACAGTAGGACGGGTGGTCAAGTCCCCCAGCAACCGTCACTGTCCGTGTTCAATGCGAGCGACCTGCGCATTACGCCGCCTCCACGGTCCCGCCGCCGGCCTCGGCACGCTAATGTGCGCAGCGGACCTTCGCCGGAGGAAGGACGACCCATGTTCGTAACACGCCGCTCGCGGGTAGCCACACTGGCTGCCTGCGCGACGATCCTGCTCGCCACGAGCGCTTGCGGGGATGACAAGCCCGAGGAGGCAAGCGCCCAACAGGTGCGCCTCTACGGCACGGACGGCAACATGCTCAACTCCTATCCTGCCGAGTTGAAGGAACGGGCGAGCCTCGTCGACGGGATGAAGGGCACCACGCCGCTCACCCCGCTGCCCGACGACTTCAAGAGCCGGCTACGGGCCGTCAATCCGGCGCTGACGGACTACCTCTACTCCGCCGAGACGTACGACGCGGTGGTGATCGCCGTGCTCGCCGCGCAGTTGGCCGGCAGCACCAACCCGGCGGACATCGCCAAGCAGATCGTCGGTGTGACCAACGACGGGCAGCGCTGCGAGGACCCCGCCAGCTGTCTCGCGTTGGCCCGTAACGGGCAGGACATCGAGTACCGCAGCGTCTCGCTGACCCGGGCGGGGTTCACCGACAAGGGCGAGCCGGCCACCGCGAGCTACGCCACGCTGACCTTCGACGGGCAGCAGATCAACGACGGCAAGACCGAGTTCGTCGGCGCCGGCATCGAGTCGGCGGCGAGCACCAAGACGCCGCCGAGGCCGAAGAAGCAGCGCGCCGGTGGGGACCCCGACCAGGAGCCGCTGGTCCTGGGCGGCCTGCTGCCGAAGACCGGTGACCTCGCGATCGCCTATCCCCCGATGGCCGCCGGCGCCGCGCTGGCGATCAAGGAGATCAACGCCGCGGGTGGCGCCCTGGGCAAGCCGGTGACGTGGAAGGACGGCGACGACGGCACCAGCCCGGCGGTGGCCAAGGCGACGGTGGCCAAGCACGTGACGGACGGCGTCAGCGTGATCATCGGCGCGGGTGGTTCGGGTATCTCCCGGGAGGTGCTGCCGGACGTGGTGCAGGCCGGGAAGATCCTCTTCTCCCCGTCCAACACCGACAGCGGCCTGACCGACGTGGAGGACAAGGGCCTCTACTTCCGCACCGCCCCGCCGGACAGCCTCCAGGGCCGGGCACTGGCCGACGTGATCCTCCGCGACGGGTCCCAGAAGATCGTCATCGTCGCCCGCAAGGACTCCTACGGCGAGGGCCTGCAGGCCACCGTCCGCGACGAGCTGGCCAAGGCGGGCATTCCCGACGACCGGCTCAAGCTGCTGACGTACGAGCCGCCGGCCGACGCGAAGGCGGCCCCGGTCGACTTCAGCGGCGGCGCGAAGGAGATCAAGGAGTTCGGTGCGGACGCCGTACTGATCATCGGTTTCGGTGAGTCCGCCCAGGTGATCCGCGGCCTGGCCGACGCCGGGGTGCAGATCGGGCAGTAAGCAGGATCCGAGGCCCACGACGGCCGCACCGGCTTCCCGCCGGTGCGGCCGTTTTCGGGTACGGGGTCAGCGGGGCCGGCGGCGCTGCAGGAACTCGGTCATCCGGCGGTGCTTCTCCTCGTCCTCGAAGAGCACCGCCTGGCTGACCAGGTCGAGGTGCGGGTGCGCGGCGGCCGGCGCGTCCACCGCCAGCTTGGTCAGCCGCACGGCCAACGGTGAACCCAGGGCGATCTCGTCCAGCACCGCGTGCGCCACCGGCAGCAGCTCGTCGGGCTTGTCCACCACCCGGTTCACCAGGCCGATCCGCAGCGCCTCCTCGGCGTCCACCCGCCGGCCGGTGAAGAGCAGCTCCTTGGCCCGACCCTCGCCGATCAACGCGGGCAGCCGGTGGGTCGCGCCGGCGCCGGCCAGGATGCCCAACCGCACCTCCGGCTGCCCGAAGACCGCCCGGCCCGTGCACACCCGCAGATCGCAGGCGTACGCCAGCTCCGCGCCACCGCCCAACGCCGGGCCGTCGACGGCCGCCACCGTCGGCATCGGCAGCGCCCGGATGCGGGCGAAGGCGGCCGAGTTGATCGCGGCGAGGGCGTCGGTGCGACCCCTCTCGCGGAGCTGGCCGATGTCGGCGCCACCGGCGAAGATGCCCGCCGTGCCACCGGTGAGCAGCAGCAGACGCGGACGGGCTTCCAGCTCGGCGCAGACCTGGTGCAGCTCGGCGATCAGGTCGGCGTCGATGGCGTTGCGCTTCTCCGGCCGGTCCAGGGTGACCATCAGCCGGTCCGGCCGCTCCTCGATCCGCAGCCCGCTCACTGTTTGACACCGCCTTCCCAGCGGTAGAAGCCGTGCCCTGACTTCTTACCCAGCCGCCCGGCGGCCACCATCTCCTCCAGCAGCGGCGGCGGCGCGAACCGGTCCCCGTACGCGGCCTGGAGGGTGCGGGCGATGTCCAACCGCACGTCCAGGCCGACCAGGTCGGTGAGCTCCAACGGCCCGATCGGATGCCGGTAGCCGAGCACCATGGCCTTGTCGATGTCCGCCGGGCTGGCCACCTCGTCGGCGACCATCCGGATCGCCTCCAGGCCGAGGGTGACCCCGAGCCGGGAGGTGGCGAAGCCGGGCAGGTCGCGTACGACGACGGGGTCCTTGCCCAGCCGGCCGGCGAGCGCGACGGCCGCGGCGGTGGTCTCCTCGGCGGTGGCCGGGCCGACCACGATCTCCAGCAGCGTCATCGCCCAGACCGGGTTGAAGAAGTGCAGGCCGAGGAAGCGCTCGGGCGCGTCCAGCCCGGCGGCCAGCGCGCCGATGGCGATGCTGGAGGTGTTGCTCCCCAGCAGCTCCGGGCGCAGCGCGGCGGCATCCCGCAGCACCGCCCGCTTCAGATCGAGGCGCTCCGGCACCGCCTCCACGATCACCTGGGGGGCGGGTGCCACCTCGGCGAGGGTGGGGCGCAGCGTCACCCGCTGTCGGTTCGCGGCGGCCTCGTCGGCGCTCAGCTTCCCGCGCTGCACCGCCCGCTCCCACAGCTCGGCGAGCCGGTTCTGCGCGGCCGCGCCCCGCTCGGGGTCCACCTCGACCACCTCGACGGCGTGTCCGGCGCCGGCCGCCACGTACGCGATTCCGAGCCCCATGGTGCCGGCCCCGACGACCACGAAACGATCGCTCATCACGCCTCCCTGCCCCGCCCGCCGACGCGCGGGGTCGCCGCCACGCCGGCCCGGGTGTCCCGCCCGCTCCGCTCGCTCATGCTGCGACAGTAGACAGCGCGACGACCCGGCCCATGCGTGGGGGAGCGCCGGATCGGGTACTGACGGCCCGTCAACCGAGGGAAGGACCGCATCGAGATGAGCCAGGCACCGGAGAGCGTCACCGAGGGGGAGATCGTGGAGACCCGAGGCGACGAGCGGGTCGAACTGTTGCGCGCCGACACCAACAACGACGGTCAGACCGACGTGTGGGTGGTGGACACCGACGGCGACGGCAAGGCCGACCTGTTCCAGTTCGACACCGACGGCGACGGCAAGGTGGACATCACCATGGTCGACATCGACGAGGACGGCCAGCCGGACGAGGTGGTCGACGGCGACGGCGGTCTGCCGCCCGAGCAGCTCCCCCCGACCGTCCAGGTCTGAGACGTACGACGGCCCCCGCCTCCGCGCCGCGGAACGCGGGGGCCGTCGCTCAGCCGACGAGGCGCAGGGTGGCCAGGTAGTAGGGGGCGTCGCGGTCGTCCACATCGGTCAACCGCCAGCCGGTGCCGTGCACCAGGGCGGCGAACTCGTCCGCCGAGCAGACCAGGTAGTCGAACCATTCGGTGCTCAACTCGCGGTAGCGCAGCCGCAGCCGCAGTTGGCCACCGAGCCGGCCGCGCCGACGGTTGCGCTCGTGGTAGCCGGTGTGCACCGGGTCGCGGGTGCCGTACGGGTCGGTGCCCTGCGCGATGATCTGTGCCCCGGGTCGGGCCAGCGCGGCGAGCGCGGCCAGGAACCCGGGGGCGCGCTCCCGCCCCTCGAACAGTCCGAGGTTGTTACCGAGCAGCAGGAACGTGTCGTACCGGGCGCCGTCGGCGACGTGCGTCTCGACGGTGCCGTGCACCAGCCGCCGGACCCCGCGCCGCCGGCACACCTCCAGCGCGCCGGCGGAGGTGTCCAGCCCGGTGACCGGTACGCCGCGCTCCTGGAGGTGCAGCGCGATGCGGCCGGCTCCGGTGCCGATGTCCAGCATCTCGCCGTGCGCCCGGTCCACCGCGCGGTGGTCGTACGGCTGCCACTGCGCCGGCCCGTCCAGGTAGTGCGCGGCCGGAGCGCCGTTGATCAGCCCGTCGTCCCGTTCGATGATCTCGATGACCGGTCGCGGTAGCCGGCCACCGACCAGGGGTCGGGGGCCCACTCCGGTGGCCACGGCGAGCGTGTCCTGCAGCAGTTCGCCGATCACGTCACCGATTAGAGGCTCAACCGTCACGACGTTCACGCTATCTGGCCACTCAGCGGCCCGCGCCGGTCGTATCCTGGCGGCGTGACCATGCTGGACCGGCTGTCGGCCGAGAAGTACATCCTGCTCACGACCTTCCGTAAGGACGGTCGGGCGGTGCCGACCCCGGTCTGGGCGGTACGCGACGGTGACGCGTTGGCGGTCTGGACCCGGGCCGACTCGGGGAAGGTGAAGCGGATCCGCCGCAACGGCGACGTGACGGTGGCGCCGTGCGACGTGCGCGGTCGGCCACACGGGGCGGAGGTGTCAGCTCACGCGACGATCTACGGGGGTGGTGACACCGGTCGGGTCCGCGACCTGCTCAAGCACAAGTACCGCCTGATCGGTCGGCTGAGCCTGTTGGGCAGCCGGTTGCGCCGCGGCGAGGGCGGCACGGTCGGCATCCGGGTGACGTTGGCCGAGCCGCGGCGCTGATCCGCTGCCGGCGTCGTGCTCGGCGGGCATGGAAAGGGGCGGCGGATCGAGATCCACCGCCCCTGCCCAAAAACTGTTGCCGGCTCAGTCGCCCTGCCGCTGCTGCGGGATCTGGCCCTGCAGCAGCGCCCTGACCTCCGACTCGCGGTACCGACGGTGGCCACCCAGGGTGCGGATGGCACTGAGCTTGCCAGCCTTGGCCCAACGGGTCACCGTCTTCGGGTCGACCCGGAACATCGACGCCACCTCGGCCGGCGTGAGTAGCGGCTCTGGTTCGTGCGTTCGCGATGCCATCGGTCACTCCTCCACATGTATAGACATCGGCCGGGGTCCCGCCGGCCGACGCGTCTCCCATGGTCCGGCTAGTCCCCGATGTCCGACATGGGCCGAACGGATGAAGGTCCCTAGACGGACGGATGAACCATGCCCGATTTTTACGACTTTTACACGGCAGAAAGTACCTTATTGGGACTCATGATCACGGTTCGTGATGCGTCAACTACGAGCGCAACTCACCTTGGGAGCGCTCCTAGGGTGATATGCCCTAGTTGCACCGCTCCAGCAGCTGCACCGCGCGCCACCGTGCCACCAACTTGTCGTACGCGGCGGACGCCTCCTCGGCCTCGCCGCGCGACAGCCCGGCGAGGCCGCCGGCGACCAGCTCGGGCGAGTCGTCAGCGGCCAGGGTCTCGTCGGAGAGCAGGTCGACCAGACCCCCGTAGTCCAACTCGACCATGGACCGTGGGTGGAACTCCTCCAGCCAGCGGGCCGCCTCCTCCACCGCCTCGGTGATCGGCGCCTCGCCCACCGACTTGCGCAGCACCGACAACGCCCGGGACGAACGGCGTCGGGCCTTGGAGATCTCGGTGCGGTAGCGCAGCGCCCGCCGGCCCGGCTGGGTGACCAGGTCCCGCTCCGTCGGGTCGAAGAGCACGAACCACCGCAGCGGTACGCCCCAGGTGGCGATCTGCTCGTGCACCCGGGGCACCCCGTGCTCCAGCACCCGGGCGCCACTGCGCCAGTCATCCACCACCGCCCTGGCCTGCCCCGCGAGCACCGGCGGCACGAAGGCGTCGGCGAGCACCGAGGGCACCCCGTCCCGGGCGCTGAGCGCGGCCTCAGCGACCCGGATGCGCAAGTTCCACGGGCAGACCAGCAGGCTGTCGTCCGTCTCCAGGACGTACGCCTCCTCCGGCAGGTCGGGCAGCCGGGTCCAGCCGGCGCCCAGCGCCTCGATCACCGCCGTCCGCTGCCGACCGGGCCCTTCGACCGGGCCGATCGCGCGCCCCTCCGAGACGTACCGGCGCCAGTAGCTCTGCCGGTCTCGATCGAAGGCGGCCAACGGTTCGTACACGCGCAGGTAAGAAGCGAAGAGCGACGGCACCGCGCGATCCTCCCACGAACCACGCCCGTACGCGGTCAGCGGCCGGAGCACGCGCGCCGCACCGTGGGACGGCGCAGGCGTGTCGAGCGCCCGCGCGGCGGCCGATACTAGGCTCGATCACACCGGCAGCATCCCCGCCGGGGTCCACCAGGTCCGCGCCCCACAAGGACGCACACCACAGTAGGAGCCAACCATGGGCGTATTCGCCAGCACCGACGACCCGGGATCGACAGGTCACGAACAGGTCGTGTTCTGCCAGGACAAGCAGAGCGGCCTGAAGGCGATCATCGGGATCTACTCCACCGCGCTGGGCCCGGCGCTCGGCGGCACCCGCTTCTACCCGTACGCGAGCGAGGACGAGGCCCTCGCCGACGTGCTGGACCTGTCCCGTGGGATGGCGTACAAGAACGCGCTCGCCGGGCTGGACCTGGGCGGCGGCAAGGCGGTCATCTGGGGCGACCCGGAGCAGATCAAGAGCGAGGCGCTGCTGCGTGCGTACGGCCGCTTCGTGGAGTCGCTGGGTGGCCGCTACTACACCGCCTGCGACGTCGGCACCTACGTGGCGGACATGGACGTCGTGGCCCGCGAGACCCGGTACGTGACCGGGCGCAGCGTGGAGCACGGCGGGGCCGGTGACTCGTCGATCCTCACCGCCTGGGGTGTCTTCCAGGGGATGCGCGCCGCGGCCGAGCACGTGTGGGGCACCCCGAGCCTGCGCGGCCGGCGGGTCGGCGTGGCCGGCCTGGGCAAGGTCGGCAAGTACCTCACCGGGCACCTGCTGGAGGACGGCGCCGAGGTGGTCGCCACCGACGTCAACCCGAAGGCGCTGACGTGGGTGCGCACCAACCACCCGCAGGTCACCCTCGTCGACGACTCCAGCGCGCTGGTCGCCGCGGATCTCGACGTGTACGCACCGTGCGCGCTGGGCGGCGCCCTGAACGACGACACCGTGCCGGCGTTGCGCGCCAAGGTGGTGACCGGAGCGGCGAACAACCAACTCGCTCACCCGGGCATCGAAAAGCTGCTGGCCGACCGGGGCATCCTCTACACCCCGGACTACGTGGTCAACGCGGGCGGCGTCATCCAGGTGGCCGACGAGATCGAGGGCTTCAACTTCGAGCGGGCGAAGCTGCGGGCGACCCGGATCTACGACACCACCCGCGAGATCCTGCACCTGGCTGACGCGGAGGGCGTGCCGCCGGCGGTGGCCGCCGACCGGCTGGCCGAGCGGCGGATGGCGGACGTCGGCCGGCTGCGCGCCATCCACCTGCGCTGAGGCTTCCCGGAGGCGGATCGACGAGATCCGCCTCCGGGCCCCGGCTGCCGGCATGGCTGGGTAAGCTGAGCCCGGGTCAATTTTGATGCGGTTTGTCCGGTGTCACGGGCGCTAACCGTTCCGCTCCTTACCCGGTACACTGGGTGACGGCCGGATCGACGCGACGCGCAGAGCCGGCTGACGGTAACCCGAGGTGCCGAACGTTGGCATCCCCATGTACCGTAAGAGCCACGAGAGATGCCTGACGTCATCGGGGCCCGCCTTCGGGCTGCCCCGCATTCTGTGCGAGGGGGTCGAGCCATGGGGCGCGGCCGTGCTAAGGCCAAGCAGACTAAGGTGGCGCGGGAGTTGAAGTACCACTCCCCGAACACCGACCTCACCGCCTTGCAGCGCGAACTGGCGGGTGCTGGTAAGTCTGAGCACCACTTCGACGACGACTCTAAAGAGTTCGTCGACGACGATGATGAGGATCACGCGGACGACGATCCGGATCCCTGGGTCCGTCCGACCCGCTGACCTCTCGACGCAGCTGAGCACGCGGTAACCCCCGCGTGCTCACGCACGTCCTGTGCAGGTGCAGTCGCCGACGATCAGGGGCCTGGCCCGACCGGAGCCATCCGGCCGCTCGACAGGCCCCTGACAACGGCTCCCCTCAGCGCGGGCGGTTGTTCCAGTTGTAGAACGTCGGGATGTTCTCGAAGTGGTTCCATGCGCAGACCGCGCTGGAGCCGTCTCCGCCCGACACCTCCGCGCGCAGCCGCCGTGCGTCCTCGGCCTCCTGGAGCAGCGCGACCAGCGCGGGACCCGCGTCCCGCACCCGTTTGGTCACTCCGTCGTCCGCTTCGTGCTCAGGCCGCCGGTGCCTGGTGATCTCGGGCATGCTCCAACACTCCCTCCAATAGGCGGATCTTGCTGTTGCGGCAGTGCTCGGTCTCCGTACCGTCGAAACGCCCCAGCTCGAAGTAGCGGTTGGCGGCGTGACCACCGCCGCAGAAACCGAAGTACGGGCAGGACGTCCGACACGCCTCCACCCCGGCCAGGAACTCCCTCACCCACGGCGTTGCCGCCGCGTCGCCGAGGATCTGCGCCAACGGGGTCGTCAGCACGTTGCCGCTGCTGAAGTCGCCGTAACGGGGATCGGTGAAGCCGGCCAGCTCGGGCGACAGCACGATCACCGAGCCGTCGTGACCGATCGTCGGGATCGGGTCCAGTTGCCGGGGCAGCAGCCCGTCCGCCGAGTTGTCGAGCACCGCCGCGGCGTAGCGCAACGACCACTCGATCTCGCGGAGGTGGATCCGGGGCTCCCGGCGCCACGCCCCGACCAGCTCCGCCCAGAACGCCGACACCGCCAACGGGTCGTGGCGGTTGTCGCGGGTGTTGACACCCTCGGTCTCCTCGATGTTGATGCCCAGCACGTCGCAGCCCAACTCAAGGAAGTAGTCGTACAGCTCGGTGGCGAGCCCCGGCTCCGGGCGGGACACCACCGCCAGCGCGGAGAAGGGCAGACCGCGCCGGCGCAGCGCCGCGATGCCGTGCAGGATCCGGTCGTACGCCGGCTGACCGCCCCGGTTGACCCGGTCGCCGTTGCGCGCCCGGGGCCCATCGACGCTCACGCTCACCCGCATCTCGTGCCGGACGAAGAAGTCACACCAGTCGTCGTCGATGAGGGTGGCGTTGGTCTGCACATGGTGCTCGACCTCGGGCCCGAACGGCGCGATCAGATCGGCCAGGTGCTCCCGACCGGCGGCCAGTGGCTCGCCGCCATGCCACACCACCGAGAAGCGACCGGTCGCCGCCCACGGGTTCACCGCTGCCGCGACCGCCTCGGCCACCGCCACCGGCATCCGGCGGTCGGCCGCCCGAAACGGCAGGTAGCAGTACGCGCAGTCGAGGTTGCAGAGGGTCGTGGGCTGCATCACGACGTACGACGGGACGGCGGCCAGACCGCGCATCCCGCTGAACGACTGTCCCCGAGCAGCCATCGCCCTCCTCCGCCTAGCCTGAGGGTGCCCTTCAGGCTAGGCGGCATTGGCCACTCGGGTGAAGCCCTGATCAGGTGCCCGTACGATCACCGGAGGGTGATCATCCTCGGGTGTGCTGACCCACCATCTGCACGTTGCCGGTGCCCTCGATGATCTCGCCGGCCTGCCACGCCTCGACGCCACGGCCGGTCAGGGTGGCCAGCGCGCGGTCGGCGTCCTCGGCCGACACGATCGCGAACATGCCGACGCCCATGTTGAAGGTCGACTCCATGTCCTGGTCGTCGATCCGGCCCTTCGTCTGGATCAGATCGAAGATCGGCTGCGGCTTCCAGGTGGACCGGTTGACCACCGCGTCGACGTTCTCGGGCAGCACCCGGACCAGGTTGCCGGGGATGCCGCCACCGGTGATGTGGGACAGCGCCCGCACCTCGGCCTCGGCGATCAGCTTGAGGCAGTCCTTGGCGTAGATCTTGGTCGGGGTGAGCAGCTCCTCACCGAGGGTCCGCTGCCGACCGAAGTCGTCGATCACGATGTCCAGACGCATCCGGGCCGCGCCGAGCAGCACGTGCCGGACCAGCGAGTATCCGTTGGAGTGCAGGCCGGAGGAGCGCATGGCGATCACCACGTCGCCCACCTCGACCCGCTCGGGGCTGAGGATGTCGGCTTCCTCGACCACACCCACACCGGTCGCGGAGATGTCGTACTCGTCCGGGCGCAGGACGCCGGGGTGCTCGGCGGTCTCCCCGCCCAGCAGCGCGCAGCCGGCGTAACGGCAGCCGTCCGCGATGCCCGCGCCGATCTCGGCGACCTTGTCCGGAACGACCTCACCGGTGGCGATGTAGTCGAGCAGGAACAGCGGCTCGGCGCCGCAGGCCACCAGGTCGTCGACGACCATCGCGACCAGGTCGATGCCGACCGTGTCGTGAATGTCCATCTGCTGGGCGATCACCAGCTTGGTGCCCACCCCGTCGGTGGAGGACGCCAGGATCGGGCTCTTGTACTTCTTCGTGTCCAGCCGGAACAGGCCGGCGAAGCCACCGAGGTCACCGAGCACCTCGGGGCGACGGGTCTGCCGGACCTTCGACTTGAGCAGCTCCACCGCGCGGTCACCCGCGTCGATGGAGACGCCGGCGTCGGCGTACGAGACCGAGCGTTTGCGCGCTTGGCGGCCTGCGCCGCCCGTCCACGGCTGGCGGTCGCCGCCGGCGCCGGTCGGGCTGCTTCCTGCGCCGCTGCGCTCGGACACGTGCGTCACGGTTCTCCCCTTTGGTTCTCGGTGCCGCCGGCGGTAGCCGGGCCGCGCCGGTTGGTGCTACGGGCGGTTTGCGGTAACGCCACCCGGAGTGGCGACGGACGAGCCGTTGGTGGGCAGGGCCTCCGGCGTCGAGTTGGCGACGCGTCGGCCCACCCCTTCGAGCACGTGCTTTCCGATCAGGTTGCCGGCCGGCAGCTCGATCGGGTACTCCCCATCGAAACACGCCCGACACAACCGGGTCTTCGGCTGCTCGGTCGCGGCGATCAGGCCAGGAAGGGAAACGAAGCCCAGCGTGTCGGCGCCGATGGAGCGCCGGATGCCGTCGTTGTCCAACCCGTTGGCCAGCAGCTCCGCCCGGGTGGCGAAGTCGATGCCGTAAAAGCACGGCCAGCTCACCGGTGGGGAGGAGATCCGGACGTGCACCTCCAGCGCACCCGCCTCACGCAGCATCCGCACGATGGCGCGCTGGGTGTTGCCGCGCACGATCGAGTCGTCCACGACCACCAGGCGCTTGCCGCGGACGTTCTCCCGCAAGGGGTTGAGCTTGAGCCGGATGCCGAGCTGACGCAGGGTCTGCGACGGCTGAATGAAGGTACGACCCACGTACGGGTTCTTCATCAGGCCGGCACCGTAGGTGATGCCGGACGCCTCCGCGTAACCGATCGCGGCGGGAGTGCCCGACTCGGGCACCGGGATCACCAGGTCAGCCTCGACCGGGTGCTCCTTGGCGAGCTGCCGGCCGATCTGCACCCGCGCCGCATGGATGTTGCGCCCGGCGATCGTGGCGTCCGGGCGGGCGATGTAGACGTACTCGAAGAGGCAGCCCTTCGGCTCCGGCGCGGCGAACCGCGTCGAGCGCAGGCCGTTCTCGTCGATCGCGATCAGCTCGCCCGGCTCGACCTCGCGCACCACGCTGGCACCGACGATGTCCAGCGCGGCCGTCTCGCTGGCGACCACCCAGCCGCGCTCCAGGCGGCCGAGCACCAGCGGGCGGACACCGTGGGCGTCGCGGGCCGCGTAGAGGGTCGACTCGTCCATGAAGACGAAGCTGAACGCGCCGCGCAGCTGCGGCAGCACCTCCATGGCCGCCGCCTCGACCGACAGATCCGGTCGGCTGGCCAGCAGCATCGTCACGAGGGAGGTGTCGTTCGTCGAACCGTCCGCGACGAGGCCGCGCTCGGCGACCTCCTTCTCCAGCTCGGCGGTGTTGACCAGGTTGCCGTTGTGGGCCAGCGCGATGGTCGTCCCGGAGGTGGTCGACCGGATCGTCGGCTGGGCGTTCTCCCAGTTCGACGCGCCGGTGGTGGAGTATCGCGCGTGCCCGATCGCCAGGTGACCGCGCAGGCTCGCCAGGGTGGGCTCGTCGAAGACCTGCGCCACCAGGCCGAGGTCCTTGTAGACCACCACGCCGGAACCGTCGCTCACCGCGATGCCCGCCGCCTCCTGGCCGCGGTGCTGCAGGGCGTAGAGGCCGAAATAGGTCAGATTGGCGACCTCTTCGCCGGGGGCCCAGACGCCGAAGACGCCGCAGGCATCCTGGGGGCCAGGTCGTTGGGGATCAAGGTCGTGGCTCAGCCGGCCGTCGCCTCGGGGCACCTACCGCTCCCTCATGCTGGGTCTGGACCGGGCCGGGCGGGGATCACGGGCGGATCCACACTCCTCTGCCGGGACCACTGTCGTCGCCTGACAGTGTACGCGAATCGCAGTCAGTACAGATAGTCACGATTTCCCTGCTGAGCGTCACGCTGAGTGGGACATCCGGACGACTAGAGGGGCAGATACGCCGACAGGTCCGCGCGGTTGCCGCTCATCTGCACGCGACCGTCGGTGACCGCCTCCGCCCAGCCAACCCTGCCGGTCGCCAGCTCCAACCAGGTGTTCGGGGCCATCTCGACCACGTTTGGTGGGTTTCCTCTGGTGTGTCGAGGCCCCGGTACGCACTGGATCGCCCCGTATGGTGGTACGCGCACCTCCACCGATCGGCCGGGGGCGCGCTCCGCGAGGACGGCCAACAACGACCGGACCGCCTCGCGGAACACCGGCCGTTCGGGTGTACGCCCCTCGTCGAGCGCCGACAACGCGGCCGTAACGGCAGCGGACTTACTGTGCGGAGAGGACACGACGGGACGATACGACCCCCGGGCCAGAGACGCGACGCTGGCCCTGGGTCGCGCTCATGCAGTCGGACAAGGCATAGTTGCCGACGGCGTATTCGTACCGTGATGATCCCCGGCCCGGCGCCCCGCCGGTCAGAGGGAAGTCAGCCCGGAAGGCGGTGGACGTGTCAACACACCGACGTGCCTGGAAGCAGCGGGCCGGTGTGGTCGTAGCGCTGGTTGCCGGCGCTCTGCTCGCCGTCCCCGCCACACCGGCCATGGCCGCTGATGTCGAAGTCTCCCCCGGCTCGATCACCGTGAACGCCGGCAGCGATGCCACGATCACTGTGCGCGTCACTCCGGGTAACGGCGACGACAAGGCGACGATCAGCCTCGCCGGCCTGCCTTCGGGCGTTCGGTGCGCCAGCGGTTGTGGCGAGATTGATCTTCCGGGCCTGGGCAATCAGCCGAGGTCGCAGCTGGTCCGGATCGCGGCCAACGACAACGCTGGTGACGCGACCGCCACCGTCACGGTGGCCGTCGAGGCCGACTCCGGCCCGGACACCGCCACCGTCTCGCTGACCGTGAAGGGCAAGGCCGCTCCGCCGCCGCCGCCGCAGAACCAGACCGTGCGGTCGATCTCCGGCAAGGTGATCTCGCAGGCGGACAGCAAGGCGGTCGCGAACGCGGTGGTCATGCTGCGTGACAGCACCGGCCGGCAGCTCGACACCACCAGCAACGGCAGCGGCGACTTCCGCTTCACCGGCACCACCGACAAGCCGATCGCACCCGGCCGGATCGATCTCGGCGCCAGCTTCGACAACGTGGTGGCCACCAAGACCATCAACGCCGCCGCCGGGCAGGCCGTCACCGGGCAACGGATCAGCCTCGCGATCAGGGTCGAGGTGACGCCCAGCGCCACCCCGTCCGCCACCCCCGAGGCCACTCCGAGCGATGAGCCGGTCGAGGAGGGCACCGAGGAGGAGGAACCCACCGAGGAGCCCAGCCAGGGTGCTCCGGCGAACGCCGCGAACACCGAGGACAGCGGCGGCATCGGCTCGTACCTCATCATCCTGCTCGGTGGTCTCCTGGTCGCCGCCGGTGTCGGCACGATCGTGCTGCTCTGGATGAAGCGCCGCGAGAACGGCGACGACGACGCTCCGGACGCCGCCGGTGGCGGCGGTGTGGTGCCGCCCTCGCGGGGCGGATTCCGCGGTGCCGACGACCAGACCCGGGTGGTCGGCGGTCGTCCCGGCGGTGGGCCGGACCCGACGATGGTCGGCGGCGCGGCGCTGAGCGAGGCCCCGACGATGATGCACCGCCCGGTGGTCGACGACGTTCCGCCGGACCCGTACGGCGCGCCCGCGCAGGCGTACGGCGGCGCGGGCCAGCAGGGCTGGGGCGGTGCCGGCTACGGCGACGAGCCAGCGCCCGGTGGTTACGGTGCCGGCGGCTACGGCAACGCGCCCGCTTCGGGTGGCGGCTACGGCGCTCCCGGCCCGGAGGGCGGCTACGGCGCCGGTGCGGCCGGTGACGGTTACGGTGCCGCGCCCGGTTCCGGTGCCGGCTACGGCGGCGCGCCCGCCTCTGGCGGCGGCTACGGCAATGCCCCGGCCTCCGGTGGCGGCTACGGCAGTCGTGACTACGACGCCCCGGGCGGCACCGCCGCCTACCCGCCGGCTCCCGCTGGCGGAGCGGCCTACGGCGAGCGGTTCGACGAGCCGACCGGCCGGTACACCGGCGACAGCACCCAGTACCCGGCCCCGGCCGACCCGTACGCCACCGGCGTCTACCAGCCAGATCAGGGGCAGGCGTACGGCCAGCCCGATCCCGCCCCGTACGGTGGTCGCGCCGCTGAGCCGACCGCGGGGTACGGCGGCCCGGAGGCTGGCGGGTACGACCAGGGTGGCTACGGCCAACCGGCCGGCGGGTACGACCAGGGCGGCAGCTACGGCCAGGAGCCTCCGGCGCAGCGCGGCGGCGGCTACGACGACCGTGGCTACGACCAGGGCGGCTATGGCCAGCCCGCCGGCGGGTACGACCAGGGCGGCAGCTACGGCCAGGAGCCTCCGGCGCAGCGCGGCGGCGGCTACGACGACCGTGGCTACGACCAGGGCGGCTACGGCCAACCCGCCGGGCGGAACCGACCGGACACCCCGCCGCCGACCGAGCGCGGCGGTCGCCGCCTCGACTGGCTGGACGACTGACCCCACCACAGCGCAGCGAAACGGCCACCCGGAGATCCGGGTGGCCGTTTCGTCGTGGCAGACGGCGGCCGCCGTCCCAGGACCTACCCTGCTCCTGCTCCAGGCCGGCTGTTGCAGCGCCCCTGCTCAGCAGTAGATCCACTCGCGTTTCAGGGAGTCGGGGTGTCCCACCGACCCGGACACCCCGATTTTCTGAAACGCGAGTCGATCATCGCCGGCAGCAGACGACCGGTGCGGGCGGGGCCACGGCGTAGCCGACGTCGGCGGACGAGGCCTAGCCGGCGGGGGGGGTAGGCGTCAGGCCTAGCCGACGTCGGCGGACGGCAGGCCTGGCTGGCGGGCGACCGGCCTCGCCGGCTCGCTCAGGCAGCGGAGAAGACGCCCTGGTGGAGCACCGGCACCACGTCCGACACGCCGATCTGGACGGCAACCTCCACGTCCGCGGCGAAGCCGGTCTCGGTCAACTCCCGCCCGGAGACGCTGCCCCGCACGGCGGCGGGCACATCCGGGGTGCTCGCCAGCGCGGCGAGCGCCATGGCCGCCTCCACCGACAGCCCACCCGGTACGCCGGAGAGGGCGTCCAGCACCGACGCGGCACCGAGTTGGTCCTCCACCGACGGGCGCAGCGACCCGTCCGGCCACTGCTCCCCCGAGGCGATCACGCCGATCGGGGCGTCCACAGTGCCGTACCCCTGGCGGCGCAGCCAACCCCCGACGGCGCGTGCGTTGCGCAGGCACGCCGCGACCACCGGCAGGCCGGTGGCGCTGGCGGCGGCGCTGATGGCGGAGCCGTTCGGCGAGGGCAGCACGAGGTCCGCCACCACGGGTGCGGTGCTCAGCGCGGCGGGCGAGAGCGACCACGGATGGTCCGGGGTCGTCTGCCGCCGCCCGACGGCAGCGGTCGCGCCGACCCGGACGGCGTACTCGGCGGCCTGCTCACCCCAGGGGAACGGGTGCACCCGCATGCCCCGGGCGACCGCCACCTCCACGGTGGTGGTGAACGACAGAACGTCCACCACCACCAGCGCCGCGCAGACCCGACCGAGCTCGGCCGCCCCGGTCAGCCCCCAGTCGAACCGGGCACCGGATCCGGGTTGGCCGTAGACAGCGGCCGTCAACGCCTCAGCGCTCGTCGGTCGACGGCTCGGTGACACCGGGGTCAGACTCGGACGCCGCAGCGGGCTGTTCTGATCCGATCGGCTCGACCGCCCCGGTCTCCGGGGACGGGCCCGACGAGGCGATCGGCTCGGAGACCACCTCGGCCGCGTCGACCGGCTCGGCCGGCTCGCCCGGCAGCGGAACAGCCTCGACCGCACCCGCCACACCGGCGGCCGGCGCGGGCACCTCGACGGCCGCCGAACCCCCGAAGAGGCGCGGCAACGTCTCGGTGTGCGCGGCGCGCAGCTCGTCCAGGCCGATCCGGAACTGGCCGTGCACCTCAAGCGCCCCACCGGACGGGTCGGTGACGCCGATCAGCTCGAACGGCACGCCCCGCTCGGCGCAGAGCGCCGCGAACGCCTTGTCGTGGCCACGCGGCACCGACACCAGCGCCCGCGTGGCGGACTCGCTGAACAGGTAGACGAACGGCATGGATCCCTCGGCGAACTGCTCCGGCACCGCGATCCGGGCACCGACCCCCCGCCGCAGGCAGGACTCGACCAGGCTCTGGGCGAGGCCACCGTCGGAGAGGTCGTGTGCCGAGCTGAGGTGACCGACGCGGGCCGCCTCGGCCAGCAGCTCGGCGAGCGCCTTCTCCCGCGCGAGGTCGACCTGCGGCGGGATGCCGCCGAGGTGCTCGTGCGTCACCCAGGCCCACTCCGAGCCGGACAGCTCCACGTTCGTCTCGCCGAGCAGGTAGAGCTGGTCGTGGTCGCCACCGGCGCGCGGCACGAAGCCCATCGGCACCCGATCGGCGACGTTGTCCAGCACACCGAGCACGCCGACCACCGGGGTCGGGTGGATGGCCGCTGCACCGGTCTGGTTGTAGAAGCTGACGTTGCCGCCGGTCACCGGGATGCCCAGCTCCAGGCAGCCGTCCGCCAGACCGCGCACGGCCTCGGCGAACTGCCACATCACGCCCGGGTCCTCGGGGGAGCCGAAGTTGAGGCAGTTGGTCACGGCGATCGGCTTCGCGCCGGTCACCGCCACGTTCCGGTACGCCTCGGCCAGGGCCAGCTTGGTGCCGTTGTACGGGTCCAGTCGGGCGTAGCGGCCGTTGCCGTCCACCGACAGCGCCACGCCGAGACCGGTCCGCTCGTCGATCCGGATCACGCCGCCGTCCTCCGGCTGGGCGAGCACTGTGTTGCCCAGCACGTAGCGGTCGTACTGCTCGGTGACCCAGGTCTTGTCGGCCAGGTTCGGCGACGCGATCATGCGCAGCACGGTCTCCCGCAGCGCCTCCGGGTCGGCCGGGCGGGGCAGCGTCTCGGCGCGGTCGGCCTGGAGCAGGATCAGGTCGGCGGGCTCCCGCATCGGGCGGGCGTAGACCGGGCCGTCGTCGACGAGCGAACCCGGCGGCACGTCGACGACCAGGTGGTCCTGCCAGGTGATCAGCAGTCGACCCGGGCGGCCGTCCGGCTCCGGTGCGGTGACCTCACCGATGGCGGTGGCGAGGACGCCCCACTTCTCGCAGGTCTTGAGCACCGCGTCGAGCTTGTCCGGCTCGACGACCAGCAGCATCCGCTCCTGCGACTCGCTGGCGAGGATCTCGTGCGGGTCCATGGAAGGCTCGCGCAGCGGGACCCGCTCCAGCCAGACCCGCATGCCGGTGCCGGCAGCGGCGGCGGTCTCGGTGAGCGCGCAGGTCAGGCCGGCGCCGCCGAGGTCCTGGATGCCGACGACCAGTTGGCCGTCGTACAGCTCGAGGCACGCCTCGATGAGCAGCTTCTCGGTGAACGGGTCACCGACCTGCACGGCGGGGCGGCGGGCCTCGCTGCCCTCGTCGAAGGTGGCGCTGGCCAGCACCGAGACGCCGCCGATGCCGTCGCGGCCGGTCTTGGCGCCCATCAGCACGACAACGTTGCCCGGCCCGGCGGCCGCCTTGTTCTGCAACCGGTTGACCGGCAGCACGCCCAGGCAGAGCGCGTTGAGCAGCGGATTGCCCTGGTAGGAGGGGTCGAAGACCAGCTCGCCACCGATGTTGGGCAGGCCCAGGCAGTTGCCGTAGCCGCCGACGCCGGCGACCACACCGGTGAGCACCCGGGCGGTGTCCGGGTGGTCCGCGGCACCGAAGCGCAGCGGGTCCATCACGGCGACCGGGCGGGCACCCATGGCGAGGATGTCGCGGACGATGCCGCCGACGCCGGTCGCCGCACCCTGGTACGGCTCGACGAAGCTCGGGTGGTTGTGCGACTCGACCTTGAAGGTCACCGCCAGCTCGTCGGAGACCTGCACGACGCCGGCGTTCTCACCGATGCCGGCGAGCAGCCGGTCGCTCTGCGGGGCCTTCTCGCCGAACTGGCGCAGGTGCACCTTGCTCGACTTGTAGGAGCAGTGCTCGCTCCACATGATCGAGTACATCGCCAGCTCGGACTGCGTGGGCCGGCGGCCGAGGATCTGCCGGATCCGGTCGTACTCGTCGTCGCGCAGGCCCAGCTCGGTGTACGGCTGAAGCTCGCCCGGGGTGCCACCGGCGCGCGGCACGGTGTCCACGCCCTCGGCCCAGACTGCGGTGGCCGGCTGGGCGGGAGCGGTCGCGGGCGCGACCGGCTGGGCCGGGCTCGGCTCGGTCGGCTGCGCCGGTGCGGAGTACGCCTCCGGTGTGTCCCGTACCGGGTCCGGATGGGTGGTCATGACCTCTCCTCGCTGCGCTCGGGCCCGCCAGGCCGGCGGTTGAGCTGACCGATGATCATGCTGGTGCCCCGACCAGGTGCTTGAGGGCCGACGTGAAGAAGCCGAGACCGTCCAGCGAAGGGCCAGTGAGCGCCTCCACCGCGTGCTCGGGGTGCGGCATGATGCCGACCACGTTGCCGGCGGCGTTGGTGATCGCGGCGATGTCGCGCTGGGACCCGTTGGGGTTGCCACCGATGTAGCGGGCGACCACCCGGCCCTCGGCTTCGAGCTGGTCCAGCGTCGCGGTGTCCGCGACGTAGCAGCCCTCGCCGTTCTTGACCGGGATGAGCACCTCCTGGCCGGGCTGGAACGCGTTGGTCCACGCCGTCCCGACCGACTCGATGCGCAGGACCTGGTCCCGGTTGCGGAAGTGCAGGTGCTGGTTGCGGGTGAGCGCGCCGGGAAGCAGGTGCGCCTCGCAGAGGATCTGGAAGCCGTTGCAGATGCCGAGCACCGGCAGACCGCCCCGGGCGGCGTCCACGATCGTCTCCATCACCGGGGCGAACCGGGCGATGGCACCGCACCGCAGGTAGTCACCGTAGGAGAACCCGCCGGGCAGGACGACCGCGTCGACCCCGTGCAGCTGCGGGTCACCGTGCCAGAGCCGGACCGGCTCAGCGCCAGCGATCCGGACGGCCCGGGCCGCGTCCCCGTCGTCGAGCGAGCCGGGGAAGGTGACCACACCGACCCGGGCGGTCACGAGCGGGCATCCGCGGTCTCGTCGGCCTCGACCAGGCGGACGGTGAAGTCCTCGATGACCGGGTTGGCGAGCAGTTTGTCGGCAATTTCCCGAGCGCGGTCCAGGTCCGGTTCACCGGTGAACTCGATCTCGATCCGCCTGCCGATCCGAACCGAGGCGACGTCACTGACGCCGAGCCGGGGCAGCGCGTTTGCGACGGCCTGGCCCTGCGGATCGAGGATCTCGGGCTTGAGCATGACGTCGACGACGACGCGAGGCACTGGGCACTCCTGACTGTGTACGCAGTTGGGTGCCGACCCACAATGGGCGAGCGCAGCCAGCGTACCTGGCAGATATCGCCGCGGGCGCACCGGCCGGCTGGAGTTCAGGCAGTGCTCAACACTATCGGCGCCCAGGGTGGCCCGTCAGGCGCTACAGGTGGCCTCAGCAGGACATATACGGCGCTGCGGGTGGCTGAATCGTTACATTGATCAAACTCGATCAGGTCCTTGATAATGATCGCGGCGGGACCTACTGTACATCGACGTAGGTCGATTCATGCGTCCACGGGAATCCCCGTTGCCGCCCCATCCGCACCCGGCGACCCCGGGTCCGCCCCGCCCAAGGAGTCCACCCGATGCGCATCCGCCCCCTGCTCGCCGTCCTCAGCACCGCACTGGTCGGCGCCCTCGGCGTCACGTCCGCAGCGTCCGCCGCCCCGGTCAGTCCACTCATCATCGGCGGCAGCACCGTCTCGTCCGCGCCCTGGGCCGCCGCGGTGCTCAGCAACGGCTCGTTCACCTGCTCCGGCAGCGTCATCGCCGCGCAGTGGGTGCTCACCGCCCGGCACTGCATCAGCGGCACCATGTCGGTGCGCATCGGAAGCGTGAACCGCACCTCCGGCGGGGTCACCCGCACGGTCAGCGCCACCTACACCCGCTACGACCTCGCGCTCATGCGGCTCTCCAGCACCGTCAGCACCTCGGCGGTGAGCCTGGCCAGCAGCAACCCGCCGATCAACTCGACGAACTCGATCTACGGCTGGGGCATGACCTGCTACAGCGGCTGCTCGGCGTCCACCCAGCTGAAGACCGCCAGCGTCCGGGTGACCAGTAACAGCGTCACCGACGCGTACGGCGGCCAGGCGATCCGCAGCACCCGGATCAACGGCAACGCCTGGCGCGGTGACTCCGGCGGCCCGCAGTTCTACAACGGCCAGCAGGTCGGCGTCGCCTCCACCGCCGACGGGTCGAGCATCCAGAACTACGGCAGTGTTGCGTACAACCGGGCCTGGATCACCTCGGTGGCCGGTGTCTGACGGTTAGCGCCCGGCGCGGCGCGGATGGTCGGCCACGTGCCGGCCGTCCGCGCCGCGCTGTTTTGCAGCATCCGATCAGGTGAACAATGCACACGATCGGGTCGCGCCACTCCTGACAGCATCGGAAACGTGCTGGTCGTGACGACAGAGCAACTGCCCGGCTACGAGATCCGCCAGATTCTCGGTGAGGTGGTGTCATCGATGGCCAGGACGCGCAACCCGTACCGCGAGGGGGTCAAGAACCTGCGCGGCGGCGCGTACGACCCGATGGCCCCGGACAACCTGACCCGGTGGCGCACCGACTCGGTGGCCCGCCTCGGCGAGGAGGCCCTGCGGCTCGGCGCGAACGCGGTGATCGGCATGCGATTCGACAGCCGGGACTGCGGCGAGATGTGGATGGAGATCTGCGCGTACGGGACGGCCGTGGTCGCCGTACCCAAGATGCCCGAGGTCATGCCGGCCGACCAGCCGGCGGTCGCCGCGGAGACCGCGGAGCCGGCGGGCTTCACCGGATCTCCCGGCGGCATCGCCGAACCCGCCAGCGCCCCCAACCTGAGAACCGCCGCCGAAACCCCGACCGGCGACTGACACCCGGCCCACCCTGCCCTGTTGATCAAGAGGTTTCGGTCACCAGGGAGATCGAAGTTGACGCAAACCTCTTGATCACCACGAGAGGATGGGGGGCTGGGGTTAGAGGATGGGGGGTGGGCTGTAGGTCGCGGCGTCGGGGTGGGTTTGCACCACCTTGGTGATCCGGCGGGTCACCGCTGCTACCTGGGCCTGGGCGGCACCGACGAAGGCGTTGCGGTCGGCGACCAGGGTGTCGATGTCGGCGCGGGACAGGCCGAGCCGGCCGTCCGCCGCCAGGCGGTCGAAGAGGTCGTTCTCCGGTGCGCCCTTCTCGCGCATCGCCAGCGCCACCGCCACCGCGTGCTCCTTGATCACCTCGTGGGCGACCTCCCGGCCGACGCCCCGACGGACCGCCGCGACCAGGATCTTCGTGGTGGCCAGGAAGGGCAGGAACCGCTCCAGCTCCCGGTTGATCACCGCCGGGTACGCGCCGAACTCGTCGAGCACGGTGAGGAACGTCTGGAACAGCCCGTCGGCGGCGAAGAACGCGTCCGGCAACGCCACCCGGCGGACCACCGAGCAGGACACGTCCCCCTCGTTCCACTGGTCACCGGCCAACTCGCCGACCATCGACAGGTAACCCCGGATGATCACGGCGAAGCCGTTCACCCGCTCCGACGAGCGGGTGTTCATCTTGTGCGGCATCGCGCTCGAACCGACCTGACCCGGCTTGAAGCCCTCGGTCGCCAGCTCCTGGCCGACCATCAACCGGATCGTGGTGGCCAGCGACGACGGCGCGGCGGCGGTCTGTGCCAGCGCGGCCAGCACGTCGAAGTCGAGTGAACGCGGATAGACCTGCCCGACACTGTCCAGCACCCGGGAGAACCCCAGGTGCTCGGCGACCCGCCGCTCCAACTCGGCCACCTTGTCGGCGTCGCCGTCGAAGAGGTCGAGCTGGTCGGCTGCCGTGCCGACCGGTCCCTTGATCCCCCGCAGCGGGTAGCGGGCGATCAGCTCCTCCAGCCGGTCGTACGCGATCAGCAGCTCCTCCGCCGCCGACGCGAAGCGCTTGCCCAGCGTGGTGGCCTGGGCGGCGACGTTGTGCGAACGGCCGGTCATCACCAGCTCGGAGTGCTCGTACGCCAGGAAGGCGAGCCGGGCCAGGGTGGCCACCACCCGGTCGCGGATCAGCTCCAGCGAGGCGCGCACCTGTAGCTGCTCGACGTTCTCGGTGAGGTCCCGGGAGGTCATCCCCTTGTGCACGTGCTCGTGCCCGGCGAGCGCGCTGAACTCCTCGATCCGGGCCTTCACGTCGTGCCGGGTGACCCGCTCCCGCTGCGCGATCGAGGCGAGGTCGACCTGGTCGAGCACCCGCTCGTACGCCTCGACCACGCCGTCCGGCACCGGCACGCCCAGGTCGCGCTGGGCGCGGAGCACGGCGAGCCAGAGCCGCCGCTCCATCCGGACCTTCTCCTCCGGGGACCAGAGGGCTGCCAGTTCGGGCGAGGCGTACCGGTTGGCCAGCACGTTGGGGATCGTCGTCACGTACCTCATTGTCCCGCACCCGCTGGTGGACGCCGGGACCGGGCCGGGGGTGCTCAGGTCGTCACTGGCGGTTCAGCTCGTAGACGGTGACCGGGCCGGCGACCAGCCGGACCTGCGCCAACCCGGCCAGCTCCGCCGACACCGCGCCCGCCCGGCTGTCGGCGAAGAGCCACCGGACCCCGTGCTCGGTGCGGAGCCGGTCCAGGTCCGCCCGGGTCGGCCTGCTGAACACCCCGTCGTTGAGCGCGAGCAACGCCTGATCGGGGAAGCTCTGTCGGGCGTACCCGAGGTTCTCGACGCCGTGCGCGGCCACCACCTCGTCGGTGTAGCCCCAGCTCTCCACCACCGTGCGGTGCCCGCCCAGGCCGGTCACCCAGAACGCGCGGGCGTCGCAGTGCGGGGTGGTCCGCACCGGCCGACAGTGCACGTTGGTGGCGACCACGTCGTCGTCGGCGGCGTTGTCGTCCAGCCACAGCGCCGCGCGCATCTCGTCGGCGGTCAGCGCGTACGCCTGCGGCACGGTCGCCGGCACCGGCTCGGTCAGCACCGAACGGACGGTCCCGCCCACGACGACGGCGGCGCTGGCACCGAGCATCGCCGCGGTCACCCCGGCCAGGGCGATCGCCGCCGCCCGCCGACGACCCGCCGGGGCTGCCCGCCCCGGGACCGACGACGGGACGCGGCGCCGCCACAGGGCGGCCACCCCGACGGCGAGCGCGGCGGCCACCGCCACGAACAGCACGTACCGGGCCGCCGAGAGACCCAGCACCCGCAGCCAGCCCTCGACGGTCGAGGTGGTGGGGGTGCCGGGACGGCTGATCCTCGGCACGGCGAAGCCCACCACCGTGCCGGCCGTGGCGAGCCCCGCCAGCGCGCCGGCCACGGCGGGCACCACCAGCACCGGCCAGGGCGCCCGCGCCTGGGCGAGGGACCAGGTGGTCAGCACGACACCGACCGGGATGACCCCCATCCAGAAGTAGATCTGACTGATCGACGGGTGCTGGAACACCCAGGTGGCTCCCGCCCCGGCCAGTACCGTGCCGGCGAGCAGCCAGACGGCCGGATCGGCCCGGTGCCCACCGTCGACGAGCAGGCCCATGCCCACCCACCGGGGCGTCTGACCCAGCACCCACCAGGCGACCACGGCGAACGCCAGCAGCCAGCCGAGAACACCGCCGTCGTTGATGCCCGGCGGCAGCGGCGCGCTCGGCCAGATTCCGTCACCCGTGCCGAGGGTCTCCGCGTACGGGGCGATGAAGTGCAGCAACGCCAACGCCTGCACGCGCAAGGTGCCCGCCCCGCCACCGGCGAACAGCCGGAAACCGAGCGCCATCGCCGCCACCAGGCAGGCCAGCGCCACCAGTGCCGGTCGGGGGACCTGTCGCCTGCGCCACCAGAACACGACGACGGTGAGACCCAGGCCGGCGATCAGCGGCGGCACCGCGCTGGACTTCGCCCCGGCACAGACCAGCCCGAGCACCGGAACCAGCGGCCAGGCCGCGCCGAGGGACCGCCCCCGGGCCACGTCGACGACCAGCCCGGCGAGCAGCAGCAGCGGCACCAGCGCGTACGTCTGGGAAGGGCTGGCGTATGACAGTGGCATCTCGCCGGATACGCCGACTGGCGAGCCGAGCGTGACAGTGCTCCCGGTGAAGGCGGCGAGGGCGGCCACCGGACCGGCCCAGACGGCCCCGCTCAGGTCGCGGGCGAGCCCGGCCGCGAGCAGCACCGCCGTACCGATCACCGGCACCAGCCAGAGTCGCAGCAGCACCACCGCCGGCGAGATTCCGGTGATCATGCTGCCGCTGGCGATGTGCGCGTCGGACAGGTAGTGGTAGCGCAGCGCCTCCCCGGCGACGTGCGGCAACTCGAACGGCATCGCCCGGGTCAGCTCCTGCACCAGACCCAGGTGGTAGAGCACGTCCTGGTAGTAGCTGCCGTACACCGGCGGCAGCGGAACCATCCGCCACTGGGTGTAGCCCCAGGCCAGCACCAGCAGCAGCGCCGCTCCCATCCCCCAGTGCCAGGCCAGCGGCAGTGGACGGCGCCCGCCGACCCGCCAGTGCCGGCGCAGCCGGGGGACGGCGGCGAACGCGACGAGGACGGGCAGCGGCCACCACCGCAACAGGGACTGCTGACCGGTCGCGGCGGCCAACGCCCAGGCGATGATCTCCAACAGCAGGCCGGTGGCCGCGCCGTAGCCGAGGTCCTCCGGGAGGTTGCCCCGGCTGCCGCGCAGCGCGCGGTGCACCAGGGTCCCGGGAAGCACCAACGCGAGGACCCAGTACGCGCCGAACCGCGCGACGTCCAGGGTGGGCACGCCGCCGCGCGACCAGGCCACGAGCAGCGCGGCGATCACCAGCGCCCACGGGAGCGTGCTGAGCAGCGGCACGAGAACGGTCCGGCGCGACGTCGGGGTCGGGGTGTCGATCCGCTCGGCCACCAGGGTGTCAGCCACGGACGCCGACCACCGAATCGAAGCTCGGCGTACGGTCGTCGCCCCGTGCGACGGGCTTCGCACCCGCGGGCTCATCCCGCTCGTCCCGGGAGTCGAACCCGATGTGGAACGCGGGCCGGTTCTGCACCGTGGCGTAGATCCGGCCGACGTAGTCACCCAACAGGCCGAGGCAGATCAACTGCACCCCACTGAGCAGCAGCACCGCGACGAACATCGACGTCCAGCCGGGGATGGTGGCGCCGGAGACGTGCACGACCATGCCGAACACGATCAGCGCGAGGCAGAGCAGGAAGCTGGACATCCCCAGCCAGGTGGCCAGGCGCAGCGGCGCGGCGGAGAAGTTCGCGGTGCTCTCCCAGGCCAGGGCCATCATCCGGCGCAGCGGATACTTCGTCTCGCCGGCGGCGCGGGCCTCCCGGTCGTAGCGCACCTCGGCGCTGGGGAAGCCGAGCGACGGCACCAGCAGCCGATAGACCGGGGCGCGTTCGGGCAACCGGCGCAGCACCTCGATCACGTCCCGGCTGAGCAACCGGAAGTCGCCGGCCTGCGCGGGCAGGTCGACGCCGACGAGCCGGCGCATCGCCCAGTAGTAGCCGCGGGCGGTGTTGCGCTTGAACATCGTGTCGGTGCTGCGGTCGGCGCGAACGCCGTAGACGACATCCACCCCGTCCTCGCGGGCCACCCGGAGCATCTCGGCGATGGTCTCCGGCGGATCCTGGAGATCGGCGTCGAGGCTGACCACCCACTGGCCGACGGCCCGGTGCAGGCCGGCGGTCAACGCCGCCTGGTGGCCACTGTTGCGCCGCAGCCGGAGCACCCGCAGTTGCGGCCACTCCCGGCCGTGGTCGAAGAGCGCCGACACGGTGTCGTCCCGGCTGCCGTCGTCGACGGCGACCACCTCGTAGTCGACGGCGAGCGCGTCGAGCACCGGTCGCAGCCGGGCGACCAGCGCTGGGATGACCGCAGCCTCGTTGAACATCGGGATGACCACCGAGAGGGTGGTCGTCCGGCTGAGGGCTGACTCCACGGTGACACGCCCCGTTCCGCACGCAGGAGTGAGCAGTTCCCGCGCCGGGAGCGCGGCAACGATCACGATCGCGTGGTAAACCCTCGGCCAGCGGACCAACTCCTGAACGGTCCGTTAACGCCCGCCGGCAGGCGTCCCGATAAGGGACGGACCGTGCGTTCAGCGCTCCAGGATGGCTGTCACGCCCTGACCGCCGGCGGCGCAGATGGAGATCAGCCCGCGTCCGCTGCCCTTCTCGGCCAGCAGTTTGGCCAGTGTGGCAACGATCCGCCCGCCGGTGGCGGCGAACGGGTGCCCGGCAGCCAGCGACGAGCCGTTGACGTTGAGCCGGTCGGTGTCGACCGCGCCCAGCGGCGCGTCCAGGCCGAGCCGGTCCTTGCAGAACTCCGGCGACTCCCAGGCGGCGAGGGTGGCCAGCACCTGCGACGCGAACGCCTCGTGGATCTCGTAGTAGTCGAAGTCCTGCAACGTCAGGCCGGCGCGGGCCAGCATCCGGGGGACCGCGTACGCGGGTGCCATCAGCAGGCCCTCGTCGCCGTGGACGAAGTCCACAGCCGCCGTCTCCGACCAGCTGAACCAGGCCAGCACCGGCAGGTTGTGCGCCGCCGCCCACTCCTCGCTGGCCAGCAGCACAGTGGATGCGCCGTCGGTGAGGGGCGACGAGTTGCCGGCGGTCATGGTGGCGTGCTCGGCGTCCGGGCCACGGGTGCCGAAGACCGGCTTGAGCGAGCCGAGCTTCTCCACGCTGGTGTCCGGGCGCAGGTTCGCGTCGCGGGTCAGCCCCAGGTACGGCGTCATCAGGTCGTCGAAGAAGCCCCTGTCGTACGCGGCGGCGAGCCGCTGGTGCGAGCGCAGCGCCAGCTCGTCCTGGGATCGCCTGTCGATCTGCCACCGCACTGCGGTTCGGGCGGCGTGCTCACCCATGGACAGGCCGGTACGCGGCTCGGCGTTGCGCGGGATGTCCGGCTTGAACGGCTGGAGCGGGCGCAGCTTCGCCGCGATCTTGAGCCGTTCGCCCAGGGTGCGGGCGCTGTTGAGCTTGAGCAGCGTGCGGCGCATCTCCTCGTTGACGGCGAGCGGGGCGTCGGAGGTGGTGTCCACGCCGCCGGCGATGCCCACGTCGAGCTGGCCGAGGGCGATCTTGTTGGCGACCAGGATCGTCGCCTCCAGGCCGGTGCCGCACGCCTGCTGGATGTCGTACGCCGGGGTGTGCGGGTCGAGCCGGGAGCCGAGGACGACCTCGCGGGTGAGGTTGAAGTCGCGGGAGTGCTTGAGCACCGCTCCGGTCACCACCTCGCCGACCCGCTGCCCGGCCAGGCCGTAGCGGGCGACCAGGCCGTCGAGCGCCGCGCCGAGCAGGTCGGCGTTCGACGCGTCCGCGTAGCGGGAGTTGGAACGGGCGAAGGGGATGCGGTTGCCCCCGATGACCGCGACCCGCCGGATGCTCTGCACGATCCGCCTCCTCAAGATGTGTTGCTCAAACCCTACTCGCCAGTAGGCTACGCCCATGACCGACAGGTACGCGAGCTTCGTCCAATCGGCCGCCGGCCGCGCGCTGGTCAAGCGCCTCGGGCTGCCCGACCCGCCCCGACTGCGCCGGCACCACCCCGGCGACCCGCTGCTGCCCGGGCCGGCGCTGCTCGGCGCGGCCACCGGCGGCCGGCTCGCCGAGCCGCTCGCCAAGATGCTGACCGCCGCCGGGGTCGAGCTGGCCGACCCGGCAGCCACCGGGCAGCGGTACGGGGCACTGCTCTTCGACGCCACCGGGGTCACCGACTCGACCGAGCTGCGCCAGCTCTACGACTTCTTCCACCCGCAGGCCCGGGCCGTGCTGCCCAGCGGTCGGGTGATCGTGCTGGGCACCCCGCCACGGGAGTGCGCGACACCCCGCGAGGCGACGGCCCAGCGCGCCCTCGAAGGTCTGGTCCGCAGCATCGGCAAGGAATTCGGCCGGGGCAGCACCGCGCAACTCGTCTACGTGAGCCGCGCCGACGGCCCGACCCTCGCCGCGGGCACTGCCACCAGCCTCGAATCGACCCTCCGTTTCCTGCTGTCCGGGCGGTCCGCGTACGTGTCGGGGCAGGTCGTCCGGGTCGGCGGCGGCACGGCGAGCACCCCGGCCGACTGGGACCGCCCACTGGACGGTCAGGTGGTGCTGGTCACCGGCGCCGCGCGGGGCATCGGCGCGGCGCTGGCCAAGGTGCTGGCCCGCGACGGCGCGACGGTGGTGGCCCTGGACATCCCGGCGGCCGGCGACGCGCTCGCCGCGGTGGCGAACGACATCGGCGGCACCGCCGTCCAACTCGACCTGACCGCGCCGGACGCGCCGACCCGACTCGCCGAGCACCTGGCCAGCCGGCACGGCCGGGTCGACGTGGTGGTGCACAACGCCGGCATCACCCGGGACAAGACGCTCGGCCGGATGGACGCCGACCGGTGGGACCAGGTCATCGACGTCAACCTCTCCAGCCAGGAGCGGATCAACGACGTGCTGCTGGAGCGGGAGCTGATCCCGACCGGCGGACGAATCATCTCGGTCTCCTCGATCGCCGGGATCGCCGGCAACCGGGGGCAGACCAACTACGCCACCAGCAAGGCTGGCGTGATCGGGTTGGTCGACTCACTGGCCCCGACCCTGCGGGAACGGGGGATCAGCGTCAACGCGGTGGCCCCGGGCTTCATCGAGACCCGGCTCACCGCGCGCATCCCGCTGGTGGTCCGCGAGGCGGGCCGGCGGATGAACAGCCTGGCCCAGGGCGGGTTGCCGGTGGACGTGGCCGAGACGATCGGTTGGCTGGCCTGGCCGGCCAGCGGCGCGGTCAGCGGAAACGTGGTCCGGGTGTGCGGGCAGAGCCTGCTGGGGGCGTGATGGGCGGGCAGTCGGGACCGGGCGGTCGTACCAGTGTCGAGCTGGCTCGGATGCCGGCGGCCGGGGCGCTGCACCGACGGGCGTTGCTCGGCGCGCTGCCGGGCCTCGGGGGCGGGCGGCGAGGGCCCGACCTGCCGGCGGTCGAGTTGACGGTGGGCGGGGTGACAGTGGACCGGGGGCGGTTGGCCGACTACGACCGGGTCTGCGGGTTCCGGCTGAGCGATCGGCTGCCCGCGACGTTTCCGCACGTCATGGGCTTCCCGCTGGCCCTACGCCTGATGACCGCGCCGGACTTCCCCGTCCCGCTGCTCGGTCTGGTGCACGTGGGCAACCGGATCACCGTGCACCGCCCGATCACCGGCGACGAGACCCTCGACTTCACCACGTACGCGGAGAATCTGCGCCCACACGACCGGGGGCGGCAGGTCGACGTGGTGCTGGTCGGCTCGGTCGACGGGGAGGAGGTGTGGCGCGGCGTCTCGACGTACCTCGGTCGGGAGCGCACGCCCGGCGGACGCGACCGGGGCGAACGGCCCGCGCCGCCGACGGCCACCGCCCGCTGGCGGGTGGACCCGCGCATCGGTACGGAGTACGCGCGGGTCTCCGGCGACCACAACCCGATCCACACGTCCCGACTCGGGGCGCGGCTGTTCGGTTTCCGCCGGCCGATCGCGCACGGCATGTGGAGCAAGGCGCGCTGCCTGGCCGCGCTGGAGGCCCGACTGCCCGACGCGTACACCGTCGAGGTCGCCTTCAAGCTGCCCGTGCCGCTGCCGAGCACTGTGAGCTTCGCGCTGCTGCCGGACGGCGGCTTCACACTGCACGACTCGCGTGGCCGACCACACCTGGCGGGTCATCTGCGCTGAGCGCACCGAAGCGTCCCGTGCGCTGAACGCACCGAAGCGTCCGTGCGCTGATTGCGCCCTCTTGGCAACGGCGCCCCCATGCGCTAAGTTGTTCTCACAGCGAGATGTTCTCAGAATGAGAGTGACACGATGAACGAGCAGGAGTTCCTGGCCGCGTACGACCCCCGGGCCTACCCGTCGGTCGCCGTGACCGTCGACGTGGTGGCGCTGACCATCCGCGAGGACGCGCTGCACCTGCTGCTGATCCGGCGCGGCGAGGCACCCTTCGCCGGGCACTGGGCGCTGCCCGGCGGCTTCGTCCGCCCCGACGAGGACCTGACCGCCGGCGCCCGACGGGAGCTGGCCGAGGAGACCGGGCTCGGCGGCGAGGAGCTGCGCCGCGTACACCTGGAGCAGTTGGGCAGCTATGGCGCTCCCGACCGGGACCCGCGGATGCGGGTCGTCTCGATCGCCCACCTCGCGTTCGCCCCCGACCTGCCGGACCCCGCCGCCGGCAGCGACGCCGACGAGGCGATCTGGCTGCCGGTGACCGCGTTGACCAGCCGACAGCTCGCCTTCGACCACGGCCGGATCATCGACGACGCGCTGGAACGGGCCCGCTCCAAGCTGGAGTACACCCCCCTCGCCACCCGCTTCCTCGCCGCCGAGTTCACCATCAGCGAGCTGCGGGCCGTCTACGAGACCGTCTGGGGGCACCCGCTGCACGCCGGCAACTTCCACCGCAAGGTGCTCTCCGTGCCGGGCTTCGTGGAGAGCACCGGCGCCAGCACCGAGCGCGGTGGGGCCCGAGGCGGTCCCCGCGCCCGGCTCTACCGGGCCGGCGACGCCCGGCTGCTGCACCCGGCGCTTCTGCGCCCCGCCCGCGAGGAGACGGTGCGGTGAGGACCACCGAGGCCATCCGCCTGGTCGCTGCCGCCCGCACCGACACCGACCTGTTCGGCACCGATCAGTCGGCCCGCCGCTACCGCGAGCTGGTCGCGGCCCTGCACCCCGACCGCCTGCCGACCGACCCGGCGGTACGCGCCGAAGCCACCGAAGCCTTCATCCACGTCACCACCCGGTGGCAGGCCCGGCGGGTCACCGTCCTCGGCGACTACCGACTCGGCGCGCCGGTCCACTCCGGCGATCTCGCCGACCTCTACGACGTCGGCGACGACCGGCTGCTCAAGCTGCCCCGACAGCCCACCGACAACGACCTGATGGCCCGCGAGGCGCACGCCCTGCACACCATCGCCGAGCGCGGCGACCCGCGCTACCTGCCGTACGTGCCGAGGCTCGTCGACGAATTCCGGCACCGCGACAGCGTGACCGGCGCCGAACGGCGGATCAACGTGCTCGCCACCGCATCCGGCCTGCACACACTCGACGAGGTGCGGCGCGCGTACCCGGACGGGCTGGACGCCCGGGACGTGGCCTGGATGTGGCGGCGGCTGCTGGTGGTGCTCGGCCTGGCCCACCGGGCCGGCATCGTGCACGGCGCGGTAGTGCCGCGACACGTCCTGATCGAGCCGGACGCCCACGGCGTGGTGCTGGTCGACTGGTGCTTCTCCGCCCCCGTCGGCAGCACGATCCCGGCGCTGGTGCCCGGCCACGAGGACTGGTACCCGCCCGAGGTCGCCCAGAAGCGGCAGTGCGCGCCGGGCACCGACATCTGGATGGCCACCCGCTGCATGACCTCGCTGCTCAACCGCCACGCGCCGCGCGAGCTGCTCACCTTCGCCCAAGGCTGCCGTCAGCGCCGCCTCCCCGACCGGCCCGACGACGCCTGGGGCCTGCTGCGCGAACTCGACCAGGTGCTGGACCGGCTCTACGGGCCCCGCACCTTCCGCCCCTTCACCCTCACCCCCTAAGGAGCTGTCATGGGCAGTGGAATCTGGTCCACCGACGTGTACGACGCCGCCGACCGCTACCGCCGGTCCACCGGCAAGAGCGCCTTCTCCTACAGCGACAGCGGAGCGCGCACCGTGCACCCCGCGCTCGACCCCCGCGACGCGATGCGCGAGAGCCGCGACTCCGCCGAACACCCCAGGTCGACGCCCGTCGCCGTGCTCTTCGACGTGACCGGCTCGATGCGCACGGTCCCACGGATCCTGCAGACCAAGCTGCCGCAGCTGCTCGGGCTGCTGCAACGGCAGGGGTACGCCAGCGACCCGCAGATCATGTTCGGCGCCATCGGCGACGCCACCTGCGACCGGGTGCCGTTGCAGGTGGGCCAGTTCGAGTCGGACAACCGGATGGACGACGACCTCGGCCGGATCGTCCTCGAAGGCGGTGGCGGCGGGCAGATGAGCGAGTCGTACGAGCTGGCCATGTACTTCATGGCCCGGCACACCGTCACCGACAACTGGGAGAAGCGCGGTCGACGCGGCTACCTGTTCATCATCGGCGACGAGCTGGCGTACCCGCAGGTGAAGGCCCGGGAGGTGGCCGCCCTGACCGGCGACAACCTCGCCGAGGACGTGCCGCTGCGGCAGGTCGTCGACGAGGTGACCCGCCGCTGGGACACCTACTACCTGCTCCCCGCCGGCAGCCACTACGCCGGCAACGCCACGGTGCTCGACTTCTGGCGGGACCTGCTCGGGCAGAACGCCGTCGTCCTCGACGACCTCGACGCCGTCTGCGAGACCATCGCACTCACCATCGGCCTCGGCGAACAGGCGATCGACCTGGACGAGGGCCTCCGCCACCTGGACCGGGCCGGCTCCACGGCCACCGGGACCGTGTCGAAGGCGCTGGCCCGCCTGGGCCGGGGACGGCGGGCCGAGGTGTCGACGCTGCCGGCGTTCCGCGACACCGCCAGCGGGGTGACCCGGCTGTGAGGCACCTGGCGGTGGTCGACCTCGGCTACGGCGACGCCGGCAAGGGCACTGTCGTGGACTGGCTCTGCGCCACCCGTGGAGTGCACACGGTGGTCCGCTTCAACGGGGGCGCGCAGGCGGCACACAACGTCGTGCTGCGCGACGGGCGGCACCACACGTTCGCGCAGTTCGGGGCGGGCACGTTCCATCCGGGTGTGCGTACGCACCTGTCCCGGCACGTCGTGGTGGACCCGCTGGCGCTGGCCGCCGAGGCCGACCACCTCGCCACGGTCGGGGTGAGCGACGCGCTCGACCGGCTGACCGTCGACGGGGACGCGCTGCTCGCCACCCCGTACCACCGGGCCGCCAACCGGGCCCGCGAGATCGCCCGGGGAGCCGACCGGCACGGCTCCTGCGGGCTGGGGGTGGGCGAGGCCGTCGCGTACGGTCTCGCCCACCCGGACGACGCGCCACGGGTCGCCGACTGCCACAGCCCCGCACTGCTGCGCCGTCGGCTGACCGTCCTGCGGGACCGGTTGACCGCCGAGTTGGGCCCGCTGGACGCGCCACCGATCGAGGACTGCCTGCCCGCGTTCACCGGGTTCGCCGGGCGGGTCGCCATCGTCGACAGCAGCTGGCTGGCCGGGGCGCTGCGCACCGGGACCTGCGTCTTCGAGGGTGCGCAGGGGGTGCTACTCGACGAGTGGCACGGCTTTCACCCGTACACCACCTGGAGCACCACCACGTTCGCCAACGTCGACAGTCTGCTCGCCGAGGCGGGCCGGCCCGGCGACGTGACCCGGATCGGGGTGTTGCGCGTCGTCACCACCCGGCACGGGGCCGGCCCGCTGGTGACCGAGGATCCGGCGCTGCCGTTCACCGACCGGCACAACGGCACCAACCCGTGGCAGGGCAGGTTCCGGTTCGGCCACTTCGACGCGGTCGCCCACCGGTACGCCCTCGCCGCGGCGGGCAACGTCGACGGCCTGGCGCTGACCCACCTCGACCTCGCCGGCCCCGGGCTACGGATCTGCCGCCGCTACGACACGACCGACCGGCTCACCCCCGGCCCACCGGGTGACCTGGACCGGCAGGCCGCGCTCACCGCCCGCCTGCTGCGCTCCCGCCCGCT
This sequence comes from Micromonospora sp. C97, assembly GCF_018070385.1. NCBI lineage: Bacteria > Bacillati > Actinomycetota > Actinomycetes > Micromonosporales > Micromonosporaceae > Micromonospora > Micromonospora sp. C97. The sequence continues at coordinate 14,880 of NZ_JAGPXU010000039.1, read as the reverse complement.
GTACGACGAAGCGCCGCAGGACTGGCCAGCAGCGGTAGGCGCGGAGCTGGACACACCGGTGGTGCTCACCTCACACGGCCCCACCGCCGACAACAAGACCCCACACGGCCCGCTGCTCGCCCCACAGGCCCTGGCCCGCACGGCCTAACCCACCCGCCCAACCCAACCCCGCCCCGCCCCCACCCCACCCCGTCGATCTTGCACTTTCGGTTGTCGTTACGCGGCACTTGCAGGGTTTGGTCCAGGCACAAAGTGCAAGATCGGCGCAGGGCGAGGTGGGGGTGATCCCGCGGCTTCGGCCACCGGGCGGGTCGTACCCGGCGAGCATGGGGGCATGGATTCCGCGCTCGACCTGCTCCGACAGCTGGTCACCTCACCGTGGGTGTACCTGTTGATCTTCGGGCTCACGGCGGTCGACGCGTTCTTCCCGGCCGTACCCGGCGAGGCGGCCGTCATCACCGCCGCCGTGCTCTCCACCAGCGGCAACCCCAACCTGGCGGCGGTGATCGTCGCCGCCGCGGTGGGCGCCTGCGCCGGCGACCACGTGTCGTACGCCATCGGGCGCGGTGGCGGCGCGAACCGGCTCGCCGGATTCCCCGACGGCAGCCGCCGACGGGCCAGCTCCGAGTGGGCGCGCCGCGCGCTGGACCGACGCGGTGGGCTGATCCTGACCACCTCCCGGTACCTGCCGGGCGGCCGGACCGCGGTCACCCTCACCATGGGCGCGGTGCGGTATCCCCGCCGGTCGTTCCTGCTCTACGACGCGATCGCGGCGGTCACCTGGGCCCTGTACTGCGGGTTGCTCGGCTACTTCGGTGGGCTGGCCTTCGAACGCCACCCCGTCAAGGGCGTCCTCGCCGGGATCGGCCTCTCGGTGATCGTCACGCTGGGCATCGAGGGCGTCCGGTGGCTGCGGCACCGGGCGCACCGCCGCGCCGCCGCCCGCCACTGACCGGGCCGGATCGGCCTGCCGTTCGTCAGAGCAGGTCGGCGTCGTGCACCAGGATGGCCAGCTGCACCCGGTTGCCCGCCTGGAGTTTCGCCAGCGCCCGGCTGACGTGCGCCTTCACGGTGGCCTCGCTCATCGTCAGCTGTCTGGCGATCTCCGCGTTGCCGAGCCCGCGCGCCACCTCCCGGACGATCTCCAGCTCGCGCGCGGTGAGCGGCGCGAGTCGCTGCCGGGCCGCTTCCCGACGGGCCGGACCACGCTCGGCGAACGAGCTGATCAGGCGCCGGGTCACCGTCGGGGCGAGCATCGCGTTCCCGGCGGCCACCGTCCGGACGGCGGCGGCCAGCTCGCGGGGTGGGGTGTCCTTGAGCAGGAATCCCACCGCCCCGGCCCGCAACGCCCGGTGCACGTACTCGTCGAGGTCGAAGGTGGTCAACATGATCACCTTCGGTCCGGCGGAGACCACCTCGGGCGCGACGGTCAGCCCGTCGACGCCCGGCATCCGCACGTCGAGCAGCACCACGTCGGGGCGTAACCGGTGCGCCTGCTCCACCGCGCCGGCACCGTCGGCCGCCTCACCGACGACGGTGATGTCCTCGGCCGCCTCCAGGATCAGCCGCAGGCCGGCACGGACCAGGTGCTCGTCGTCGACCACCACCACCCGGATCACGCCGCATCCGCCAGCGGGATCAGAGCCCGAACCAGGAAGCCGCCGTCCGCGGGCCGGGCCTCCAGTCGGCCGCCGAGCAACTCCACCCGCTCACGCAGCCCGAGCAACCCCTGGCCGGCACCGGGCAGCGCCGTCCCACCCTCGGACGGACCGTTACGGACCAGCACCTCCAGCCCGTCCGGCAGGTAGTGCAGGCCCACGACGGTCTCGGCGTCGGCGGCGTGCTTGCGCACGTTCGTCAACGCCTCCCGGACCACCCGGTACGCGGTACGCCCCAGGGTCGCCGGTAGCACCGTCGGCACACCCTCGTCCTGCCGGGACACCCGCAGCCCGGCGGCCCGGGACTCCCCGATCAACTCGTCCAGCGCGTCCAGTCCGCGCTCCGGCAGCACGGCCGGGCCGGCCTGTCGCAGCACGCCCAGCACCTCACGCAGGTCGGTGAGCGCCTGCCGCCCGGTGGTCCGGATCAGCGCGGCGGCCTCGACTGTCGCCGGGTCCACGGCGGTCACCTCCAGCGCGCCGGCATGCACCACCATCAACGAGACGCGATGCGCCACCACGTCGTGCATCTCCCGGGCGATCCTGGTCCGCTCCTCGGCACGGGCCTGGTCGGCGCGGGCCTCCTGCTCGCGTTCCAGCCGCTCGGCCCGGTCCCGCAGTGCGGCGAGGGTGTCCCGGCGCGCCCGCACCCAGAGGCCGAAGACCAACGGAAGCCCGACCAGACCGGCGGCGAGGATCAGCACGTTGCCGCTGGTGGCGGTGGTGATCCGGCGGGTGCCGCCCACCTCCAGCCCGACCAGCACCCCACCGGCGAGCACCACCGCCGCACCGGCGAGGTAGCCGGCGAGCCGTCGACCGCGCAGCCGCAGGCCCGCCTGGTACGAGGCGACCACCCCGGCCGCAGCGGCGGCGAGCACCAGCCAGCCGACCGCCGCGGCCAGGAACAACGGCCAGCGGCGCGTCCGGATCATGCCGGCGGCCCAACCCGAGGCGACCGCGAGGACGAACGCGACGACGCCCGGCAGCGGGGAGCGGACGCCGATGTCGCCGGTCGAGCTGGCCCAGACGGCTGCCGCGACGGTGACGGCGAGCAGCACCGAGGCGTACCGCTGGACGGCCCGCCGGACGGCGACGGCGCTGGAGGCCACGCTGCGAGCTTAGGGCTCGGCGGCCGGATCGAGGCGTCCCGCGCGGCCAGACCGGGGTGGCGTGAGGGATGACCCCTACCTGCCGTCGGGGCCGGATGCGACCTAAGTAGTGGGGCCCGGCTGACCACTGGCCGATGGCGGCAGCCGCCGCTCCCACCAGCATCAGGATCATGGATCTACTCGACCTGCTGCACGAGACGATGTCCTCGCCCTGGGTGTACCTGGCGATCTTCGCGATCGCGGTGCTCGACGGCTTCTTCCCGGTGGTGCCGAGCGAGACGGCGGTGATCACCGCTGGAGTCTTCGCGGCCTCCGGCGCGCCGTACCTGCCGGCGGTGGTCCTGGTGGCCGCCGCCGGGGCGTTGGTCGGCGACCACGTCTCGTACACGATCGGACGGGGCGGTGGCGCGCGGCTGCTCGACCGGCTGCCGCCCGGAAGTCGACGCCGGGCCGCCGTCGACCGGGCCCGGCGGGGAATCGCGACGCGCGGCGGGCTGATCCTCACCGTGGCCCGCTACGTGCCGGGCGGCCGGACCGCTGTCACCCTCACCATGGGCGCTGTGCACTATCCCCGGCGACGCTTTCTGGCCTTCGACGCGCTCGCCGCAGGGTCGTGGGGGCTCTACTCGGCGCTGGTCGGCTATCTGGGCGGGTTGGCCTTCGAGCAGGACCCGCTGCGTGGACTCCTGCTCGGTCTGGGCCTCGCGCTGACGGTGACGGTGGTCGTCGAGGTGGTGCGTTGGCTCCGCGGGCGTCGGCGGCGTGCGGCGCGGGCCGACGAGTCGGGCGGCGACGCGGTCCGCGCCGGGGCCGTCAGTCGACCGGCGGACGCCAGGTGACGCCGTGCAGGAGTTGGGCGGCACCGAGCCAGGCCACGTTCATCATCCGGGTGGCGGTCTTCTCCGGGTCGGCGTCCGGGTGGTCCGCGAGCCAGTCGGCCAGCGACTCGGTCGCGCCGACCAGGGCGTACGCGACGACCTCCAGGTCGAGGGCGGCGATCTCGCGGCCCTCGGCGCGCAGCGCGTGGTCGAGCATCCCGGCGACCACATCGACCAGCCGGGCCCGCATGGTGGCCAGCTCGCCGGCGAACGGCTGCTCGCCCCGGGCCTGCCGGTAGAGCACCGCCCAGCCGTCCCGGTGCGCGCCCACGAAGCCGAAGAACGCCCTCAGCCCGCGCCAGAGCCGCTCGTCGGCTGGCAGGTCGGGGGCCGCCGCCCCGGCGATGGCCTGCATCATCCGGGTGCCCTCCCGGTGCAGGCAGGCGACGAAGAGCTCCTCCTTGGTGCCCAGGTACGCGTAGACCATGGGTTTGGAGATGCCGGCGTCCTCCGCGATCTCGTCCATGCTGGCGGCGTGGAAGCCGCGTCGGGAGAAGACCTTGACGGCCGCGTCGAGCATCTGCTGCTCGCGGACGGCGCGTGGCAGGCGCTTGAAGGCGGGGACGGTGGACACCTTGCGAGCATACCTACTCGTGCGTAGGGTTACGCGCGAGTAGCCAAATCTTCCGGAAGGCGCACCTGATGACTGACTTCGACCCGGCCACCTTCGCCAACGTCGGCCCCAAGGAGTTCGCCCAGCTGGTCAAGTCCACTCCGGACGACAAGATCGCCCAGGTGATGTCCGGCGACATGCGGGACAAGGTCCTCGGCGAGGTGTTCGGCCGGATGCCGTCGCTGTTCCGCGCCGACCGGGCCGGTTCCACCAACGCGGTCATCCACTGGGTCATCACCGGGCGGCCCGACGGCGGCAGCGACACCTACGAGGTGGTCATCGCCGACGGCACCTGCGTCGTCAACGAGACCCCGCAGCACGACCCGAAGCTGAGCCTCACCATGGGCCCGGTCGAGTTTTTGAAGATCGTCTCCGGTGGCGCCAACCCGGTGATGATGTTCATGACCGGCAAGCTGAAGGCGAAGGGCGACCTCGGCCTCGCCGCCAACATCGCCAACCTGTTCGACATCCCCAAGGCCTGACATGGCTGAGTTCTCGCTCGACCTGAACGAGGAACAGCGGGATCTACGCGACTGGGTGCACGGCTTCGCCGCCGAGGTCGTGCGCCCAGCCGCCGCCGAGTGGGACGAACGCGAGGACACCCCGTGGCCGGTGATCCAGGAAGCCGCCAAGGTCGGCCTCTACGGCTTCGAGTTCCTCGCCACCTGCTGGGCCGACCCGACCGGGCTCTCCCTGCCGATCGCCAGCGAGGAACTCTTCTGGGGTGACGCCGGCATCGGGCTGAGCATCTTCGGCACCTCCCTCGCCGTCGCCGCCATCTACGGCGCCGGCACCCCCGACCAGATGGTCGAGTGGGTGCCGCAGTGCTTCGGCGACGTCGACTCGCCGGCCGTCGCCGCGTTCTGCACCAGCGAGCCGGAAGCCGGCTCCGACGTTGGCGCGATGCGCACCCGGGCCGTCTACGACGAGGCCACCGACGAGTGGGTGCTCACCGGCCAGAAGGCGTACGCCACCAACGGCGGCATCGCCGGCGTGCACGTGGTCACCGCCTCGGTCGACCCCACGCTCGGCTCGCGCGGCCAGGCGGCGTTCGTCGTACCGCCCGGCACCCCCGGCCTGGCCGCCACCCGTAAGCTGCGCAAACTCGGCCTCCGCGCGTCCCACACCGCCGACGTCTTCCTCGACGGGGTACGCGTCCCCGGCCGCTGCCTGCTCGGCGGCAAGGACGCCCTCGACGAACGGTTGGCGCGCGCCCGCTCCGGGCAACGGGCCAGCGGACAGGCCGCGATGCGCACCTTCGAGTTGTCCCGACCCACCGTCGGCGCCCAGGCGCTCGGCGTGGCCCGCGCCGCCTACGAGTACGCGCTGGACTACGCGAAGGACCGGGTCCAGTTCGGACGCCCGATCATCGAGAACCAGGCGGTCGCGTTCGCGCTGGCCGACATGCGGATGGAGATCGACGCGGCGCGGTTGCTGGTCTGGCGGGCCTCCTGGATGGGCCGCAACAACCGCCCGTTCACCGCCGGCGAGGGCTCGATGTCCAAGCTCAAGGCCGGCGAGGTGGCGGTCTCGGTCACCGAGAAGGCGGTGCAACTGCTCGGCGGGGCCGGCTTCCTGCGTGACCACCCGGTCGAGCGCTGGTACCGGGACGCCAAGATCTACACCATCTTCGAGGGCACCTCGGAGATCCAACGACTGGTCATCTCCCGGGCCATCTCCGGGATGCAGATCCGCTGACCGCCGTCGGCCCGACCGCCCTCGCGCCGGTCGGGCCGACGCGGCCCGGATTCCACGATCTGTGCCGTCTTCGTCACCCCACGCCGACGCCAACTGGGCCCTCAGCCGCGCCCAGTGCATGATCAAAGAAAGAAGCCCTGATGGACGGGGTAGCCGCTGCCCCGTCCGCGTACCACCCCAAGGAGGTCTGCGGCATGGACCTGCCGTTCATCGTCGCCACGCTGACCCGTCGTGGGCTGCTCACCCCCGGCAGCCCGATCCGGGTCGCCTCGCAGCTCAACGCGTTGCGGACGTGGGGGTGGAGCCTGGCAGGCGAGCTACGCCAAGCAGCCGCCCGGGACCCCGGCCGTCCAGCCGTCATCGACGAGGACGGCGTCGAGCTGACCTACCACGAACTGCTCGACCGGGCCGAACGGATGGCCCGCTCGATGCGGGCCGGGCTCGGCGTCCAGGCCGGCGACCGGATCGGCGTGCTCTGCCGCAACCACCACGGGCTGATCGAGACCATCGTCGCCGCCACCCTGCTCGGCGCCGACGCCGTGCTGGTCAACACCGGGCTCAGCGCCGCCCAACTGGGCACCGTCACCGAGGAACAGCGGCTGCGGCTGCTCGTGCACGACGACGAGTTCGCCGAGCGCGTCCTCGGCCTCCCCGCCGAACTGACCCGGCTCGACGAACGCGCCCGCGAGGAGTTGGTGGCCGGGGCGCTCCCGGGCGACCTGCACCCGCCGGAACGCGACGGCCGGATCATCGTGCTCACCTCCGGCACCACCGGCACGCCCAAGGGCGCCCGACGGCCCACGCCCGGCGGCTTCGGCCCGCTGGTGTCCATCATCGACCGTATCCCCCTGCACGCCCGGGACCGGGTGATGATCGCCGCGCCGATCTTCCACACCTGGGGATTCGCCGCCCTCCAGGTCTGTTTGGCGCTGCGGGCCACCATCGTGCTGCACCGTCGCTTCGACCCGACCGCCACGCTCGCCGCCCTGACCGCGCACCGGTGCAACGCGCTCTTCGCCGTACCGGTGATGCTGCAGCGACTGCTGGAGGTGCCCCCGCCGGACCCGCGCCCGCCACTCACCGTGGTCGCGGTCAGCGGCTCCGCCCTGCCCGGTGGGCTGGCCTCCACGTTCATGGACGTCTACGGAGACGTCATCTACAACCTCTACGGGTCCACCGAGGTCTCCTGGGCCTCCATCGCCGACCCCCGGGACCTGCGCCAGGCGCCCACCACTGCCGGTCGTCCACCGCACGGCACCAGACTGCAGATACTCGACGACGACGGCCAACCCGTGCCGGACGGACAGGTCGGGCGGATCTTCGTCGGCAACGAGATGCTCTTCGAGGGCTACACCTCCGGTGCCAACCGGGAAACCCGCGACGGCCTGCTCGACACCGGCGACCTCGGCCGGCTCACCGCCGACGGTCTGCTCTTCGTCGACGGCCGGGCCGACGACATGATCGTCTCCGGCGGCGAGAACGTCTTCCCGTCCGAGGTGGAGGACCTGCTCGCGCAACTGCCACAGGTCCGCGAGGCGGCAGTGATCGGCGTGCCCGACCCCGACTACGGCCAGCGCCTCTCCGCGTTCCTCGCCCTGCACCCCGGGGAGACGCTCGACCCCGAGGCGGTACGCGAATACGTCAGGCACTTCCTGGCCCGGTTCAGCGTGCCCCGGGACGTGATCTTCGTGAAGTACCTGCCCCGCAACGCCACCGGGAAGGTGCTCACCCGGGAACTCCGCCGCTACTACGGCTGACGGTTGGGAGGCGCGTCGCTCACGGGTACAGGTTGAAACCCGGCCACCGGCCAATGGTCACCAGCTGATCCTCGGTCAGCAACAGCTGGTCCACGGACGCACCGGGTTGATCCAGCTTGACCACCACCGTCGTCCCATCGGGACGCAGCACCGTCGCGGTAAGGGAGCCGGCACCCGCCGAGTCGGCATCGGTACCCGAGGCCGCCTCGGTCCCGTCCGGGAACCGCTCGACCGAACAGTCGTTACCGGACGGGCCGGCCCGGCATCCAAGAACCGCCCCGAGGGTCGGACGCATCCCGATGACCAGATCGCCCTGGTCACCACCCCTGGACAGCTTGACCGTCACCCCGTAGACGTACCCCGTTATCGTGCGCTCGTACGACAGCTGCGGCAGCGGACACCCGGGCACCCCCGAATCGACAGTCAGCTCACGAGGCAGGTTGACGCTCAGGGCGGTGCGCAGCGCCACGGTCAGTCGGACCACGGCGGCGGCCGGCGGCTCCGACGGGAACGGGTGCGCCGTGCCGGACCGCTCGAACGGCGGCTCGGACCCGCCGGCAGACGCGTTCGGCTGGGCACAGAGTGACGGGCCGGTGTTCGCCGTCGGCTCCCGCGCGTCCCGGTACGGTCCGGTGACCAGCGTCGACGTCAATGCGATCATCGCCACGGCAACCCCGGAGCCGGTCAACGCCCACGCCCGGTGCTGGCGGCGACGCCGGTCGGCCAGGATCAGTTCGTCCACGTCGATCCGAGTCGGCGGCGCCTGGGCGACCGCCGCACGCAGCTGGTCGTGAAGCTCATCCATCGTTGCGTACCTCCTCGACTCGATCCGGCATCGGGGCGAGGCGGGCTCTCATCGCCTCGATACCACGCGCCGACTGGCTCTTGACGGTGCCCGGAGTACAGCCGAGTTCCTGCGCGGTCTCCTCGACGGACAGGTCGCAGAAGTAGCGCAGCACGAGGACCGCACGGCGACGCGGCGGCAGCTCGGCCAGCAGCGCGAGGATGGTCAGGCGGTCCGCCGCGCCGTCGGTGCCAGTGGCCGCGACCGCGCTGTCCGGCACCTCGGCCCAGGCGGCCTCCCGCCGCCACGGCCGACGCCGCTCGTCCAGCCAGACCCGCAGCAGGGTCCGCCGGACGTACGCGTCCGGGTTGGCCATGACGGACACCCGCGACCAGTGCCGGAGCAACTTGACCAGCGCCGTCGACACCAGGTCGTCGGCCGTGTGCCAGTCACCGCAGAGCAGGTACGCCGTACGGCGCAGCGGCTCCAGCCGCGCACCGACGTAGTCGCGGTAACCCTCGACATCGACCGGCATTCCGGCCACCCCCTCGTCTCACCGCTCAAACGGCGGCGGGGCGGCCGGGGGTTGCCCGGTTTCAGCCGGGAATCGTGATCCGGCCGTCGATGGCGGCGGCGGCAATGTCGGAGCGGTGCTGCGAGCCGGCCAACTCCACCCCGTCCACCAGCGCGTACGCGGCGTCGCGCGCGGCGGCCAGGTCGGCGCCGGTGGCCGTACCGCAGAGAACACGGCCGCCGGCGGAGAGCAACGCGCCGTCGCTGGCCCGGCGGGTGGTGCCCGCGTGGATGATGCCCGGACCGTCCGCGCCGGTGATCACGTCGCCGGTGCGCGGCGAGGCCGGATAACCCGACGAGGCCAGCACCACCGTCACGGCGCTGCCGTCCCGCCACCGCAGCGGCGGGTGCTCGGCCAACGTGCCGGTGGCCGCCGCGTGCAGCAGCCCGCCCAACGGCGTCTCCAGCAGCGCCAGCACCACCTGGGTCTCCGGGTCACCGAAACGCGCGTTGAACTCGATCACCCGAGGGCCGGCGGCGGTGATCGCCAACCCGACGTAGAGCAGACCGGCGAACGGAGTGCCCCGGCGGCGCATCTCCGCCAAGGTCGGGTGCACGACGTCGCGCATGACCTCGTCAACCAGGTCGGGCGGGGCCCAGGGCAGCGGTGCGTACGCGCCCATGCCACCGGTGTTCGGCCCGGTGTCGCCGTCGCCGAGCCGCTTGAAGTCCTGTGCCGGCACCAGCGGCAGCGCCGCCTCGCCGTCGGTGACCACGAAGAGGCTGACCTCCGGGCCGTCGAGGAACTCCTCGACCACGACCCGGCCACACTCGTTGGCGTGTGCCAGCGCGGCGGCCCGGTCGTCGGTCACCACCACGCCCTTGCCGGCGGCGAGCCCGTCGTCCTTCACCACGTACGGCGCGCCGAACTCGTCCAGCGCCCGAGCGGTGCTCGCCTCGTCCGTGCAGACGAACGCCCGGGCGGTCGGCACACCGGCGGCGGTCATCACGTCCTTGGCGAACGCCTTGGAGCCCTCCAGCTGGGCGGCCGCGCCGGACGGACCGAACACGGCGATGCCCTTGGCGCGGACCGCATCGGCGACCCCGGCGACCAGCGGCGCCTCCGGCCCGATCACCACCAGGTCAGCCGCCGTCTCCACGGCCAGCGCCGCCACCGCGGCCGGGTCTGTCGCAGTGACCGTCCGCAGCTCGGCCACGCTCGCGATCCCCGGATTACCCGGTGCCGCAATCAGCGCCGAAACGCCCGCGTCCGCCGCCAACCCGAGCGCGAGCGCATGCTCCCGCCCACCGCCACCCACCAAAAGAACCCGCACGCCCGAGATCCTACTGTCCCCCGCCTCAGCATAGTTGATCATGAGGTTGACGGGCCATCTGATGATCCACTGGCCGGTTAACCTCATGATCGACGGGCGTGAAGGGCTGCGATCGCTTGGCGGACCGTTTGGGGGATGTAGGTGGGGTGGAGGGTGTCCTGCCAGGTGAAACGGAGGATGGTCCAGCCGGCATTGACCAGGCGGTTCTGGCGACGACGGTCGGCGTAGGCGGCCTCCGGGGTGCCGTGCGCGTCTCGGCCGTCCGCCTCGGCGATCAGCCTTGGACCGCGCCAGCCCAGGTCGCCGATGCCGAGCAGATAGCCGTCGTCGTCACGCACCTCCAACTGCAGCGTGTCCGGTGGAACTCCCCCGTCGACGCATCGCAGTCGAGAGCGAGTCTCCAGCGGCGACTGTGCCCGGCCATCCGCCTCAGCTAGGTAGCCGCGTGCTGCGACCGCACCACGTCGGCCTCGAATCAGCGCTGGAATGGTTGCCAGGCATTCGGGCGTGAGTAGCCCCCGGTTGAGGGCGGAATCGAGCACCGAGACCGCCGAGTACCGGCACTCCCGCAGGATGATCTCGGACACGGTCAGCCGTGGCTCCGTAGCCGCGATTCCGTTCACCTGCACCACGGCGCCCAGAGGGTGTTCGAGTTGGTGCAGCACGATTGCAGGGTCCGACACCCGCGCCAGCTTCGCCGCCCTGCCCGGAAGCGCCGCGTGGATTTCGTCGCGACGCGGCAGACCGGCAATGCCGTGCAGCTCTGCCGCTGTACCGAACACCGCGTGAGCCTGCGGGCCCAACGAGAGCACAGCGGCGCGGATACGACACTGACGGTCCGGTGATTCGATGGAGCGGCTACGGACCAGGTAGACCGCTCGTGCGAGTGGTCGCCACCGCCCGACGGTCACCAGATGGTCGATGTCGTGTCGACTGAAGCCGGCACGCAACGCCTGCGCTCGAGTGATCAAGCCATCCTGGTCGCCGGCGATGACGCGTACAAGGTCTGCACGATCCACGACGACCACGCTGGCCGTTCACCAGCCACCCGACCACCCCTGTGGATAACCCTGTGGACAAAACCCGCCAGCTCTCCCGTCGATCATGAGGTTAACGGGGCATTCGTAGATCGAACACTCCGTCAACCTCATGATCAACGCGCAGAAAGGGGGGTGGGGGTGGGTTAGGGGAGGAGGGGGTGGAGGTGGACGTTTTCTTCTCGGCCTGGGCCTACGCCTACGACGCTCACCCTGGTGTTGCAGAGTTCCTCGACCCGGGCGATGTAGCGGCGGGCGTTCTCCGGCAGGTCTTCGGCGGTGCGGGCCTTGGTGATGTCCTCCCACCAGCCGTCGAGCTCCTCGAAGACCGGCTTGGCGTGGTGGAAGTCCGTCTGGCTCATCGGCATGTCGTCGACCCGCACGCCGTTGATCTCGTAGCCGACGCAGATCGGCACCTTGGGCAGGCCGGTGAGCACGTCCAGCTTCGTGATGACCAGGTCGGTGACGCCGTTGAGGCGGCAGGCGTACCGGGCCACGACAGCGTCGAACCACCCGCACCGACGCTCCCGCCCGGTGGTGGTGCCGTACTCCGCGCCGATCTTGCGCAGGTGGTCCCCGTTGGCGTCGAACAGCTCGGTCGGGAACGGCCCGGCACCGACCCGGGTGGTGTACGCCTTGCTCACCGCGATGACCTTGTTGATCGCGGTCGGCGGGATGCCCGCGCCCACGCAGGCGCCACCGGCGGTCGGGTTGGACGAGGTCACGAACGGGTAGGTGCCGTGGTCCATGTCGAGCATGGTGGCCTGGGCGCCCTCCAGCAGCACCGTCTCGCCCCGGTCCAGGGCGTCCCACAGCATCGCCCGGGTCTCCGCGATGTACGGCTTGAGCCGCTCCGCGTACTCCAGGTACTCCTCGACTGTCGCCTCGAGGTCGATCGCCTTGCGGTTGTAGACCTTGAACAGGATCTGGTTCTTCTCGCGCAGCGCGAGTTCCAGCTTCTTGCGCAGGATGCCCGGGTCGAGCAGGTCCTGGAGGCGGATGCCGATCCGGGCGACCTTGTCCCCGTACGCCGGGCCGATGCCACGGCCGGTGGTGCCGATCCGGGACGAGCCGAGGTAGCGCTCGATGACCCGGTCCAGCGCCCGGTGGTGCGGCATGATCAGGTGCGCGTCGCCGGAGATCCGCAGCCGGGACACGTCGACGCCGCGCTCGGCCAGGCCGTCGATCTCGGCGAGCAGCACCTTCGGGTCGACCACCACACCGTTGCCGATGATGATCATCGCGTCCGGTGAGAGCGCACCGGACGGCATCAGGTGCAGCGCGTACTTCTGGCCGTCCGGGGTGATCACCGTGTGTCCGGCGTTGTTGCCGCCGGAGTAGCGCACGACGTAGTCGACCCGCTCACCCAGCAGGTCGGTAACCTTGCCCTTGCCCTCGTCGCCCCACTGAGCGCCGATGAGCACGATCGCTGGCATCTTTTCCGCCTCCAGAAGGCTCGGGTGCCAGGTGGCGACCGCTCGGCGAGCCCGGGGTGTCAGGTTAACAAGTAATGACGGCGTGGCCGGCAGGGGTCGCGTCGAGAGGCAGGAGGCTCCTTCCGTGTACGACGTGGTGCTGCTCACCCTCGGTTCGGAGCGGGACGCTCCCGGGGCCTGTGGCAGCGGCGGGGCCTGCTGTGGCGGCGCGACGGGGGCCGACACCGCCCCGACGGGCCAGACCGACGCCGGCCGGCCAAGCAGCGATCAGGCCGAAGCCGAAAAGTGCGCGACGGAACGGCCACGGGTGCCGGTGCTGGCCTGCGCCGACGCGCTGAACGCCCGGGGCGCCCGGGTGGAGACGATCACCGCCCGCTCCGACGCCGAGATCGACGCGGTGTTGGCCCGGTTCGACGGCCCGGCCCGCCCGGACGGCCTCACCTGGCCGGACCCGGACAGCAAGACCCGGCTGGTCGTCGCCACGGCCAGCGACGGGCAGTTGCGGGCCGTGCTGCGCCGGCTGGTCAAGCGGTACGCCCCGGCGCCCAGCAAGCGCCCGGCGGACCTGCCCGGCAACCGGACCCTGCCCGACCTGCCGCCGGTGGCCGTACTCCCGCTCGACCCGGCCCGTGGCGGCACCCACCGGGACCTGGCGGCGCAGCTCGGGCTGCCCCGGGACCCGGCGGCGGTGGCCGCCGCGGTGCTGGACGGCACGCCGCGCCGACTGGACCTGCTCCGCAACGACGGCGGCTCGGTGACCCTGGACGGCGCGCTGCTCGGCGCCGCCGACGACGCCGGCCGGCCGCTGCACTGGCGCGCCCGGGTGGAGGTCGACGACACCATTCTCACCGACGGCGCGGAACCGCTGCTGGCCTGCGCGGTCGGCAACGCCGGCGGGTACGCGACGCTCGACGACGTCACGCTGCTGACCGCGCCGGACCCGGCCGACGGCCAGGTCGAGGTCGCGGTGGCCGTGCCGGTTGTCGTCCGCTCGGCCTGGGGACGCAAGCGGGTACGCCTCGAAGTTCGGCGGGCCCGTGGACGGGCGGTGTCGGTGCTGCCCCGGGAGGGCAAGGTGCCGTACCTCGACGATGGTGTCGAGGGCGAACTGACCCGCAAGCGTTCCTGGTGGATCGAGCCGGGGGCCTGGGCGGTCTGGTCGAGCTGACCTCGACGCATCGACCGGCCGACCCGCCTGCGCCGATCGGCCCTGCCCGGCGAATGGGCCTATCCTCGCAGGAGGACTGGGGAGGGCCGTAATGGACGAGAACGCCGACCGGGCGCAGGTGCCCGGCCAGCAGCCGGCGCCGGAGCGGGATATCGAACCACTCTGGCCGCCGGATCCGGGCGACCGGGGCACCGCCCCGCCCTGGGCTGCGGTCGCCGAGCAACGGGGTGGGCCGTCGCCGGTCACAGCGCCGGTCACGCCACCGGTGGCCGCGCCTCCGATCGGGCGACCGCCGGTTCCCGGCCAGCCCGGCGCCCCGGCCCAGTCACCGCCCTCGCCGTCGGACTACCCGTCGCTCACCGGCGCCGTCCCGGCCCCCGGCTGGGGGCCCGGCGGCCCGTCCGGCGTCGGGTCGGGTTGGGCGCCGGCGCAGCCGAGCTGGCCACCGGCGACCGATCCGGCTGCCGTGCCCCCGCCGCCAGCGACCGTCGGCCAGCCGACACCGCCGGCACCCGGCCCCGGAAGCAACGGCGGGTCAGGTGACGCCGGCCTGCCCGCGACCGCTGCCGCTGCGGTTCCGAACGTCGCCCCCGCGCCGGGGGACGGCCGACCCGCCCCGCACGACGTGGCCGGTGCCGCGCCCGACGTGGCCAGCCGGGCCGGGGAGGCGCACGAACCGCCCGGCGACCGGGCTCCGACCGCCGCTCCGGTCGCGCCGGGGGGTGTCGACCTGGACCTGCCCTTCACCCTGGATCGCCCCGCAGCCACCGACCCCACCGCCGGGACCGTTCCCGCCCTCGCCGGGTTGGTACCCACCGCCCTGGCAGCAGGGTTCACCCGCCGGTACGCCGGGGCAGCCGTACCAGGAGGCCGACGGGGTGACCCGGGTGCCGGC
>NZ_JAGPXU010000038.1:0-52884 GCF_018070385.1 Micromonospora sp. C97 | reverse complement strand
CCCCCACCCACCGCAACCCGGCCCCGAGCCCCACTCCCCCCAGAGAAGCAAGCTCAGCCAACGACGGAGAACAACCGCCGCCGCGCCCCCAGCAACGCGACGGAGGCCAGCACCAGACCGACCCCCATGGTGACCAGCAGCGGGCTGGGGCTGCCCGGCAGCAGCCCGACCACCGACCGCGCCGCGGTGCCCAGGGCCAGGTAGAGACCGGCCCAGGCGGCCGCGCCGAGCGTCGCGCAGCCGAGAAATCGACGGTACGACATCCGCAGCCCTCCGGCGGCCAGTGGCAGCAGCGCGTTGAAGACGGGCAGGAACGGCGCGACGACCATCATCCGACCGCCGCCGCGGCGCAGGATGCCTTCCGCCGCGGTCCAGCGGGGCTCGCCGATCCAACCGCCAAGGCGGCTGTGTCGCAGCCGGTCGGAGTAGCGACGGCCGATCAGGAAGCTCAGCGACCAGCCGGCCAGGCAGCCGACCAGCACCGCGGCGAAGGTGGCCAGCCCGGTGCTCGGGCGGCCGACCCCGACGGCGGCGAGGATCGCGACGTCGCCGGGGATGAGGACACCCAGCAGGGGTACGGCGTCGAAGAGCATGACGAGCCCGAGCGCGCCCATCAGCAGCAGAACCGGTAGTTCTCCGATCTGGGCCACCCATTGCGTCATGCGTCGACGCTATGGCCGCCGCGCCACTTCGGACATCGGGTCGTAGCCCCCAGTGACCCCTGGTATCCCACTCGGGGTCGTCCCTGAGTCCGGGGTTTCCGCCTCAGGCGGGGCGCAGCACCTGCACGTGACGCAGCGACGAGTCGACGGAGGGTTCGGTGGTGGGCACCGGGTAGTCGGCCAGCACGGCCAGGCGGTCCGCCGGTAGGTGTCCGCGGCCGGGGTCGCCGACCAGCACGTCGGCGCCGGCGGCGGCGGTCCGTTGCAGGAAGGGCAGCATCCGGTCGGCCATCGCGCGGTCGTAGAAGACGTCCCCGGCGACCACCAGGTCGGCCTTCGGCTCGGTGCTGTCGAGCAGATCGTCCCCGGTGGCGTCGACGGCGACGTGGTTGGCCCGCGCGTTGAGGGTGACGGCGGCGACGGCGTACGGGTCGATGTCGTTGGCGATGACCTCCGCGGCGCCGGCCAGCGCGGCGGCGATGGCCACCAGCCCGGACCCGGCGGCGAGGTCGAGCACCCGGCGACCGGCGACCAGCTCGGGGTGGTCCAGCAGGTGGCGGGCCAGGGCCTGTCCGCCGGCCCAGGCGGACGCCCAGTACGGCGCCGGCAGCGCGTGCCCGGCGGTGGCCTCCATCCGGGCCCACCAGACGATCGCGTCCTCGGCCAGGTGCAGCCGCACCTCGGGGACGAAGGGGGTGGGCATCAGCCGGAGTCTGTCCAGACCGGAACCGGGCGTGCCGACCTCGCGTTCCAGCTCGGTCAGCGCGTCGGCTTCGGCACTTCTCATCGGCGCAAGCATGCCCCAGCGGCGGTTGGTCGGGGCGACTTTCACATGCCGCCGCGCAGAGTTCACCCGAGTTCGCTCGAAGACCTACGGCACTTCGGCCAGCGGATCGGGGTTTTGCCCGTTACTGTCGAACAGGTACGGGCGATCATCGGCCAGAGGCCGGGGGTCAGCCGCTTTGAACAGGGAGAGATGCATGGCAACCGGCACGGTTAAGTGGTTCAACTCGGAAAAGGGCTTCGGCTTCATCGAGCAGGACGGTGGAGGGCCGGACGTGTTCGTCCACTACTCCGCCATCGCGACGAGCGGCTACCGGGAGCTCAACGAGGGCCAGAAGGTCGAGTTCGAGGTGACCCAGGGGCAGAAGGGTCCGCAGGCGGACAACGTCCGCCCGATGTAGCTCCGTGCCGGTGACGGCGGCCGGTCTCCGGCCGCCGTCGCAGCGCACTCAAGACGACGCCGGGGCGGCGGGCAGGTCCCGCCGCCTCCGGATCGGCCCCACCAACAGAATCAACGGGGTGAGCGCCAACCAGGCGGTCATTCCGACAATTGCCGTCTGGACGCCGTACCGTGCGCCGATGGCACCGGCCAGCACGGCCGCCAGCGGAATCGTGCCGTAGTTGAGCAGGTGCATGCTCACCGTCACCCGGCCCAGCAGGTGGTGCGGCGTGTAGGTCTGCCGGAAGGCGCCCTTGACCACGTTGCCGATGGCCACCCCGAGGCCGATCAGCAGGCCACCGAGTGCCGGCCAGGCCAGCCCGATGCCGGGTGCGGCGAGTGGGATGAGCAGCGCGGGTGGGCCGGTGAGCGCCGCCGCGACCAGCAGCGCCCGCGCGGTGCCGCAGCGGCGGGCCACCGTGGTGGCGAACAGCGCGCCGATGATCCCACCGGCGCTCATCACGGCGATCAGGACGCCCACCAGGCCCGGTTCGAGACGCAACTCACGGACCAGGAAGACCACCAGCACGGCCTGGTAACCGGTCAGCCCGATGTTGCTGGCCGCGCCGAAGACCGTCAGCACCCGCAGGTACGGGTCTCGGGCGACGAAACGCAGCCCCTCAGCGATGTCACGGCGCAGTGACCGGGACTGGTCCACTCGGCGAATGCGCGGTTCGACGGTGCGGATCCGCAGCAGGCACACCGCGGAGACCAGGAAGCTGATCGCATCCAGCAGCAGAGCGGCGACCGCACCGATGAGCTGGGAGATCAGACCTGCGACGCCGGGGCCAACGACATAGCTCGCGGTCTGGGCGGCGTGCAGCTTCGCGTTGCCCTCCGGCAGTTGCTCGGGTCGCAGCAGCACCGGCAGGTACACCTGGTCGGCTGTCTCGAAGAAGACCCGGGCCACGCCGGCGCTGAGTGCCACCAGCAGCAGGTGCCAGACGGTGAGCCGGTCGAGTGCGGCGGCGAGCGGCACGCTGAGGAAGAGCAGCGCGCGGAGCAGGTCGCACGCCACCATCACGGGTCGGCGGGGCAGCCGGTCGACCCACGCGCCGGCCGGCAGGCCGATCAGCAGCCAGGGCAGCCAGGCCGCGGCGGTGAGTACCGCCACCTGGAAGGTGTCGGCGTCCAGGACGGCGACCGCGACCAGCGGAAGCGCGACAGTGGTGACGTTGCTGCCGATGCTGCTGACCGTCTGGCCGGTCCAGAGCAGCCGGAAGTCGCGGTGCCGCAGCAGCCCGCCGGTCTTCCGGACGTCAGTGGGGTCGCTGCGGGTGGCGGCGGTCACGGTCGCGCCGGCACGCCGTGGACGAACACGAAGACCGGTCTGCGGTCGGCGTCGTCGTCGGGCAGGTCCCGGTTGGCCCAGCGCGTGAGGACGGCGATCATCTCGCGGCTCAGCTCGGCCAGTTCCTCGGGCGTGAGGCGCAGCCAGTGGTCGGTGGAGAACGCAGCGTCGTTCCAGGTGGCCTGCTCGGCCTCGTCGGCGGCGTGCCATGCGCGGGCCAGGGCGACGTGCCGGTCGAGGTTGAGCGAGGTGGCGGCGTCGGCGACCGCGCGGGAGGCCGGGTCGGTGTCGAAGTCGGTGTTGGACCAGCGCAGCCCTCGGGTGACCAGGCGCCACCACCGTTCGCGCCGGTCCCGGGCCAACTCGGGCGCCTCGGTGACCAGGTCGGCGGCGGCGAGGACCTTGAGGTGGTGGCTGACATTCGCGGGGGCCTGGTCGGTGCGCTCGGCGAGCAGGCCGACGGTGGAGGGTCCGTGGACCTTGAGCACGTCCATCAACCGGCGGCGCAGCGGGTGGGACATGGCGGCCAGCACCCGGGAGTCGGTGATCTGGCGTACGTCGGAGCGTTCCATGATGCCATCGTCACATCCGCAACACCTGTTGCGCAATGACTATTGCTCAATATTCGTTGCGGAATGTTGCCGGGAGGGGCGGCCCGGCGTCCCGGGCCACCCCCCGCTCAGGCGACCAGCCGGCGGGCCAGCTCGTCGGCGACCTGCTTGGCCATGTTCGGCGGGATGGCCGCGGCGATCTTCTCCGGCGTCAGCGAGGCGAGCACGCCCGCCACGATCGCCGGCTCGTCGGTGAAGTCCCGGTTGGACAGCGCGGTCAGCGCCGTCTGCAACGCGCTGAGCTGGGCGCCGATCGACCGCAGCGTGGGGTGCGCCGAGGTGAAGTTCGGAACCGTGGCATCCTCACCCATCGCCATTCGGGTGTAGATCTGCCCGACCGGGTTGCGGCCGTCCAGCACTGTGAGGTTCTTGTGGACGGTGGCCAGCCAGTTGTGTTCTTCGGGGGTCATGTCGTCCTCCAGGAGTCCGATGGAGCTGAGGTAGCGGCGGAACAGGGGCCGCTGGTCGCGGCCCGCCTTGATGGCGTCGCGGAAGAAGCTGAAGTGGGTGTGCCAGCGGTGCGAGCTGTCGCCGCTGGTGCGCTTGCCGAGGCGGTCCCACCGCTTCACCGTGCTGCCGTCGGGGCTGTAGATGATCTCCCGGATGTCCCGGGTGTCGGCGGCGTTCGCGGCGCACTGCGCGACGCACCAGACCGAGAAGCTGGCCAGGGTGTTCGTCCGACCGCCGGAGCGGACGTCGAACTGGCCGACGTCCAGCGCCGCCGCGTCGAGGGTCAGCCCGGCCCGGTCACGGGGTGACTCGACCACCGAGTAGTCGTTGACGACCACCCGGTCCGATCCGCAGTGGTAGCCGCCCCGGTGGGCCGAGTCGCCGACGATGCCGACCTCACCCGGTTCCAGATCGTCTGGCCCGGGGGCGTTGTCGAGGTGAGTGAGAAGCAGGCTTCGGACGGCCAGAAGGTTAGCCGGGGCCCGAGTCATGAGGTCCCCCTTTCGAGAGGCGAGGACCGGGCACGACGTCACACCGCGTACGCGGTGCTGGGCTTCGAGCGAGCCCGGCCTACTGGTGCACGGCGCCGGGCGTTGACTCCACCATAGCCCGCGTTTTCGGCAAACGACCAGCTCAGAGGTGGTCTGTTCAGATTGGAGGTTGCGGTGGAGCAGAGTGGACGATCGGCAGCAACACCGCCGAGGGGTGATCCGGGTCGTGCAGAATCTGCCGCCAGCCGGCACGCAGCGTCACCGCCGTGCCGAGGGATTCCCCGGTCCCGGGGTTGCGGGCCCACCGTGGATGGGCGCCACCGGAGACCTGCACCCGCAGTCGGTGCCCGGCGGCGAACCGGTACGCGGTCGGCCACAGCGGCACCGGAACCCGCAGCGCCCCGGCGGAATCGGCCGGGAAGCGCCCGGGGGTGACCCGCACCAGACCGTCGCACACGTTCCACGAACGACCCTTGCGGTCCACGTCGCACAGCCGAACGAAGACGTCCAGGTAGGGCAGGTCGCTGCGGACGTGGATCTCGGCGCGGACCGGGCCGATCACCTCGACCGGGTCGGTCAGCGGGGCGCTGGTGTAGGTGAGCACGTCGGGGCGGGCCTCGACGGGCCGGTTGTCCACCGGGCCGGCCCGCTGGGCGACGAGCAGTGGCCCGCCCAGCGACGGGGTGGGGTCGGCCGGGTCGTAGCGGAACCGGTCCGGCGTCGACGCGACCGGTGGGCGCGCCGCCAGCTCGCCGTCGGGTTGCAGGTGCCAGGCGGTCTCGACCGCCGGTGGTGGCCAGTCCGGCAGGTCCCGCCACCCGCCGCCGGCGCCGCTGACGTACAGCCGGACGGGCGCCACCTCGGGCCGCGCCCGTCCGCCCGGTCGAGGCGTTTGCGGCAGGTGCTCGTCGAGCCACGCCAACCCCTCGCGCAGCGCGGCCACGAACAGTCCGGGGCTGCCGTGCGTCCACGGGCCGATCACCAGGCGCGACGGTGTGCCGCCGGCGCGCAGCACGGCGTGGTCGTCGAGCTGGGCGGGCAGGAAGATGTCGTGCCAGCCGGTGACCATCACCACCGGCGCCCGCACCTTCGCGACCTGGTCGGCGAAGACCCGGGTCCGCCAGTACGCGGCCTGCGGGGTGTGGTGGCGCAGCCACTCCTGGAAGAACGGGATTCTCACCCCGGTGGCCACCCGGTCGGCATCGGCCAGGGGGAGGTGCGCCAGCGCGGCGGCCAGCCGGGGCTGCCCGCGTTTGAGCTCCCACTGCCGGGCCAGCCACGGCACGGTCTGCGCGTGCAGCAGCTCCGCCCAGGTCAGCACGGTGTCCAGGGCGAAGGACTCGCCCGCGTACGTCGAGTCCCGGGTGGCCGAGGCGGTCACCACCGCGACCATCGCGCGCAGTTCCTCGCCGGCATCGGCGGCCAGCGCCCACTGCGCGAAGCCCTGGTAGCTGACCCCGAACATGCCGAGGTGACCGGACCACCAGGGTTGGCGACGCAGCCAGTCCAGGGTGTCCGCGCCGTCGTCGCGCTCGTGCACCAGTGGGGCGAACGTCCCACCGGACCCGCCGGTGCCCCGGCACGACTGGATCACCGCGTGTCGGCCCCGTGCGGCGAGCAGCCGACCGAGCAGCCGCAGCGGTCCGCCCCGCCCGTAGGGGGTGCGGATCAGCACGGTCGGCGCGCCGTGGTGGCCCGGGGCGTAGTGGTCGGTGCGCAGCACCACGCCGTCGCGGGTGCGCACCGGAAGGTCACGGGTGACCCGCACCGGGCCGGGGCGGGTCGGTGGCAGCCGCAGCGCGGCGCTGGCGAGGCGGGTGACGAGCCGGTCCGGCACGGTCAGCCCGTCGGGCGGCGGGGCGACTCGGGCCGGGCGGCGCGCACCGCGTCGCGGTGCGTCCGCAGGGACTCGCTCATCTCCGCCATGAAGCGGTGCACCACCGCCAGCTCGTCCTCGCTGAAGCGGTCCATCACCGTGTCGGTGCGCTCGCCCAGCGGCCGGAAGAACTCCCTGGCCAGGGTCATGCCCTGGTGGGCGTAGTGCAGCAGGACCTTGCGCCGGTCGACGGTGTCGCGGTCGCGGCGGATGTGGCCGGCCCGCTCCAGCCGGTCGATCAGGGCGGTCACCGAGCCGGAGGAGAGGTTGAGCTGCTCACCGAGGCGTCCGGGCGTGATCGGGTCACCCAGCAGCTCCGCGTCCATCACCGCGAGCAGGGCGTTCAGGTCGGTCGGGTTGAGGCCGTGCAGATTGGCGAAGGCGTGGCTCACCTGCTGGGCGTCCACCGCGTACCGCCGCAGGTTGTTGGTGATCTCCGCGACCAGCTGTTCGCGGCGCGTCTCGCGCCGCCGGTACATGCCCTGAGTCGCCACCGCGTGCCGCTTCTCCCCGTCGTCGTCTCTCGGGTTGCAGCATAGAACAGCCGCCGATAATCTCGATAGTCAAGATACTTGGCACTCGAAATAATTTGGGGTCAGCTGATGTCCGTCTTCACCAGAGTCGCCCGCGGCCGGTTGGCCGCCTGGCTCACCGTGGCCGCCGCGATCGTCGTCGGCGCGGCCGTCTTCGGGCTACCCCAGCCGGACAACCCGGCGCCGGTCTCCGCCAGCGGCCTCTCCGCCCAGTGGCAGTCGACCCAGGTGGAGCGACTGCAGGACCAACTCCCGTCCAGCGAGGTCCAGCCGGCCATCGCGGTGGTCAGCCGCGACGACGGGGGCGCGCTGACCGAGGCCGACCGGGGCGCCGTCACCGCCCGCGCCGGCGACCTGGGCCGCCTCGCGGTGGGCGGGCAGATCAGCCCACCGCAGGTCTCCCCGGACGGCACCGTGGCGCTGGTCGCCGTGCCGCTCAGCATCGCCGGCGGCCAGGACGAGGTCGTCGAACAGGTCGACCAGGTACGCGACGCGCTGGCGAACCTGCCCGACGGGCTGACCGTCGAGGTGACCGGTTCACCGGCGTTCACCGCCGACCTGTCCTCGGTGTTCGACGGCGCCGACATCACCCTGCTCGCGGTGACCGCCGCCGTGGTCGCGGTGCTGCTGCTGATCACCTACCGCAGCCCGTTCCTGTGGATCGTGCCGCTGGTCGTGGTCGCCGCGACCGAGCAGCTCACCCTGCGCGCGGTGGACGTCATCGTGCCGGGTGTCGGCATCAACCTCCAGCAGGGTCAGGTCACCGGCATCGCCAGCGTGCTGGTCTTCGGCGCCGCCACCGACTACGCGCTGCTGCTCATCGCCCGCTACCGGGAGGAGTTGCGCCGCGAGGAGGACCGGTTCAGGGCGATGCGCGCCGCGCTGCGCCGCACCGCGGAGCCCATCCTCGCCAGCGGCGGCACCGTCGTGCTCGGCGTCCTCACCCTGCTGCTCAGCGAACAGGAGACCAACCGGGCCTTGGCGGTGGCCTGCGCCACCGGTGTGGTCTTCGCCATGCTCTCGGCCCTCTTCGTGCTCCCCGCCGTGCTGGTGCTCTTCGGTCGCGGGCTGTTCTGGCCGTTCGTCCCCCGCGTCGGCGGCCCGGCGCGCGAGGGTCGGCTCTGGGGTCGGCTCGGCGCGGCCGTGGAGCGCCGCCCGGTGGTGGTCGCCACCCTGGCCACCGTGCTGCTCGGCGCGCTGGCGCTGGGTGGGCTCGGCATCCGTACCGGCCTGTCCGAGACCGAACAGTTCCGGGCCGAACCGGAGGCGGTGACCGGGGCGCAGACCCTGGCGAGGGCGTTCCCCGCCGGCAGCACCCAACCCGTCGCCGTGATCACCACCCCGGCGGCGGTGCGGGCGGTCACCGACGCCGCCAGCGCGGTACCCGGTGTCGCCTCGGCACGCCCCGGCGACGCGGGCGACGCTGTCGCCCAGGTCGACGTGGTCCTCGACGCCGAACCCGGCACCACCGCCTCGGACCGGGCGATCGAGGCGCTGCGCGAGGCCGTCGCCGCCGTTCCCGGCTCCGCGCCGCCGGCCACCGCCGGCGGCGACACCCCGTCCGGGGCGATCGTCGGTGGCTCCGTGGCCGCCACCTACGACTCCGACGAGGCCAACGATCGGGACCTGCGGCTCATCCTGCCGATCATCCTGCTGCTGGTCGGCGGTGTGCTCGTGCTCCTGCTGCGCGGTCTGCTCGCGCCGCTGCTGCTGGTACTCACCGTGATCGCGTCGTTCTTCGCCAGCCTGGGCGCGGCCTGGCTGCTCTTCGACCACGTGCTGGGCTTCCCCGCCCTGGACAGCGGGGTGCTGCTGCTCGCCTTCGTGTTCCTGGTGGCGCTCGGGGTGGACTACAACATCTTCCTGGTCACCCGGGCCCGGGAGGACGCCCGCAGCGCCGGCACCCGCGCCGGGATGCTCTCCGCCCTGCGGGTCACCGGCGGTGTGATCACCAGCGCCGGAGTGCTGCTCGCCGCGGTCTTCGCCGTGCTCGGCGTGCTGCCGCTGATCACCCTGACCCAGATCGGCATCATCGTCTGCATCGGCGTCCTGCTCGACACCCTGCTGGTCCGCACGGTCCTGGTGCCGGCGCTGGCGTTCCTGCTCGGCGACCGCTTCTGGTGGCCGGGTCGGATCACGAAGGACCCGGCGCAGGGCACCGTGCCGTCGCCCGAGCCGGTCGCCGCACACGACTGACCGAAGCGTCGGGGCCGTGCCGGAACCGGCACGGCCCCGACGCCGTCAGTACGTCAGGCAGACACACTCGTTCATCAACGCCCGCACGTTGCGCACGTACGACGGGTTGGGGATGGCCAGTGGCTTGCCCTCCTGCGCCACCGCACCGTGCCCGAAGTTGTAGGCGGCGATGACCGCGTTGAGCAGGCAGGAGTTCAGCTCGCTGGTGCACAGCGCCGGGTCGAGGCGGAAGTCGGACTCGAAGTACATGTCGCCGATGTACTTCGTCGCCCAGGCCAGATAGGTGGCGCCGAGGTAGGCGTTGTCCCGGTAGGCGTCGATCTTGTAGCTCTTCTCGAACCGCTGGTTCATCCAGCTCGCGGTGTCCGGCATCACCTGCATCAGCCCGACCCCACCGTCGCAGGCGTAGATGTTGGACTGCCAGCCGCTCTCCTGCCACGCGGTGGCCTTGAGCAGGGTGAGCGGGACCTTGATGTCCGGCGCCGAGACCGGCCAGTAGGTGCGGTTGGCCGCGTCGGTCAGCGCCGCCTTCACCTCGGACCGCGACGCCTGGGTGCCCTTGTAGGTCGGCTTGCAGGACGTCGGTGCCGGCTTCGGTGGCGCCGGCGGCACCTCGGTCTCGGTGGGCGGCTTCGCCACCGGACGCGGCTTCGGCGCCGTACGGGTCGGCTTCTTCGACGGCTTCGGGGTCGGGGTAGGGCTGCGACTCGGCGCGGCGCCCATCGACTCCACCGCGCTCACCGACGGGCTCGGCTCCGCGCTGACCTCGTCGGACGGGGCGTCGGTCGGCTCGTCGCTGACGGCGACCGGCGCGGCAAGGGACTCGGGGCTCTGCTCGTTGCCGGCACAGCCCACCAACGCGCTCAGCAACAGCCCGGCGAGCGCCGCGCCGACCAGCCGATGTGTCTGTCGAACCATCCCGTTGCCTCCCCCGGTGTGACCGTCGCCGCACCCTAACAAGGCTCGACCGGGCGGCGGTGCCCCTGCGACGGCGACCGGGGCTGGTCAACCGGCGGCGGTCGCTCCCCCACCGCCCGGTCCCGGGTCGCCCAAGCGACCACGAACACCACGGTCCAGAGCACCCCGAGCAGCACCGCCGCCGCGGCCCCGCTCGCCGTGTCCAGGCCGAGGTAGAGCCGCGCGCCGCCGATCCCCAGCACCCCGGCCGCAGCGGCCGTCCAGGCGGCCACGGCCACCGGCCACCGGGCGCTGCGCGACACCAGCCAGGCCAGGGTGCAGAAGCTCGCCGCGACCACGGCGCTCTGGGTCGACAGCGGAGCCACCTCCCCGCCGCCCGGGGCGCCCCCGTCCGGGCCGGTCAGCTCGGCCACCACGGCCAGCACCACCAGCGGCACGAACGCGCCGACAGTGCCGACCACGCTGAGCAGATCCGCCCGCCAGAGCCGGTTGCGCCACGCCAGTCCCGCCGCCACCAGCGCCACCAAGAGGATCAGCACCGACCCGCGCACCACCGACACCACGATCAGCGTGGCCTCGGCGGCGTCCGGGGTACGTCGGGCGGCGAACCACCCGGCGATGGCGCCATCCAGTGCGGCAAGCCCGGAGTTGCGGACCGCCACCGCGAGCAGACCGGCGATGGCGAGCCCGGCGGCGAAGAGCAGCAGCAGGCCGGCAGCCAGATTGAGCAGCAGTGTCCAGGCCGGGCCGATCCGCATCGCCACCAGGAAGAACAGCACCCCGTAGCGGGCGGTGAGCCACCGCACCGGGGGCAACCCGCCCGCCCGGGACAGCAGCGCACGCACCGGATCGGGGTTACGACCCAGCCACCGGCCGACGAGCACCACGCCCAGCAGACCGGCCAGCAGCAGGAACGCCACCCCGGTGGCCCGGCCGAGCAGCCGGGAGACCGTGTCGTACGACTCACCGGCGAGATGGCCGAGCAGCACCGAGCCACCCACCCAGGTCACCACCCCGGCCAGGTTCCACAGGACGAACCGCCGGTACGGCATGCCGGCCGCACCTGCCAGCCGAGGCACCAGGGTGCGGGCGAAAGCCACCCACCGGGCGGCGAACACCCCCCGCCCACCGAGGCGGGCGAGCATGGCGTCGGCGCGGGCCCACCGGCCGGGTCCGACCCGGTGCCCCAGTCCGGCGCGCAGTCGGGGGCCGTACCGCCGTCCGGCGCGAAAGGCCAGCCCATCGCCGAGGACCGCCGCGACGATCATCGCGAGCAACGCCGGCCCGAGCCGCAAGGTACCGTTGTAGGTGAGGAAGCCGACCAGCAGCAGGGTAGCCTCACCCGGCACGAGCAGGCCGAAGATCACCGCGGTCTCGCCCGCCACGATCAGCGCGGCGACCAGGTAGATCCACAGGGTGGGCAGACCCTGCACCCAGGTCAGCAGGTCGTGCACTCAGGCCCCCGGGACACGGGAGTCAGCATGCCAGCCGGGGGAACCACCGGCACAGCGGTTTCACCATAGATCAGGGGCACCTGGGGGTGACCCCGACGCAGCCTGCGCGAGCGCAGGCGGAAGGATAGAGGGTATGCAGCTTCGCACCGACCTCCGCAACGTCGCCATCATCGCTCACGTCGACCACGGCAAGACCACCCTGGTCGATGCCATGTTGCGGCAGGCCGGCGCGTACGGCGCACGCGGCGAGAACACCGAGCGGGTGATGGACTCCGGGGACCTGGAGCGGGAAAAGGGCATCACGATCCTGGCCAAGAACACCGGCGTGCGGTACCTGCCGGCGGACGGCTCCGACCCGGTCACCATCAACATCATCGACACCCCCGGCCACGCCGACTTCGGTGGCGAGGTGGAGCGCGGCCTGACCATGGTCGACGGTGTGGTGCTGCTCGTCGACGCCAGCGAGGGCCCGCTGCCGCAGACCCGTTTCGTGCTGCGCAAGGCCCTGCGGGCCCGGATGCCGATCATCCTCGTGATCAACAAGGTGGACCGTCCGGACGCCCGGATCAAGGAGGTCGTGGACGACACCTACGAGCTCTTCCTCGATCTGGACGCCGACGAGGAGCAGATCGACTTCCCGATCGTCTACGCGTGCGCCCGCGACGGCATCGCCTCGCTGACCCAGCCGGCCGACGGCTCGGTGCCCGACGACAGCGACTCCCTGGAGCCGCTGTTCCGCACCCTGCTGGACACCATCCCGGCTCCCGCGTACGAGGACGGCGCCCCGCTGCAGGCGCACGTCACCAACCTCGACGCGTCGCCCTTCCTCGGCCGACTCGCGCTGTGCCGGGTCCGCCAGGGCACCATCAGCAAGGGCCAGACGGTGGCCTGGTGCCGCACCGACGGCAGCACCCAGCGGGTCCGCATCTCCGAGATGCTGATGACCGAGGGCCTGGAGCGCAAGCCGGCCGAGACCGCCGGGCCGGGTGACATCATCGCCGTCGCCGGCATCCCGGAGATCATGATCGGTGAGACCCTGGCCGACGTCGAGAACCCGGTCGCGCTGCCGCTGATCACCGTCGACGAGCCGGCCATCTCGATGACCATCGGCACCAACACCTCGCCGCTGGTCGGCCGGGTCAAGGGCTCCAAGGTCACCGCCCGGATGGTCAAGGACCGCCTGGACAAGGAACTGATCGGCAACGTGTCGCTGCGGGTGCTGCCCACCGAGCGACCGGACGCCTGGGAGGTGCAGGGCCGCGGCGAGCTGGCGCTGGCCATCCTGGTCGAGCAGATGCGCCGGGAGAGCTACGAGCTGACCGTCGGCAAGCCGCAGGTGGTCACCAAGGAGATCGACGGCAAGACCTGCGAGCCGGTCGAGCGCCTGACCATCGACGCCCCGGAGGAATACCTCGGCGCGATCACCCAGCTCCTCGCCGCCCGCAAGGGCCGGATGGAGCAGCTGGTCAACCACGGCACCGGCTGGATCCGGATGGAGTGGCTGGTTCCGGCGCGCGGCCTGATCGGCTTCCGCACCGAGTTCCTCACCGACACCCGGGGCACCGGCATCCTGCACCACGTCTTCGAGTCCTACGAGCCGTGGTTCGGCGAGCTGCGTACCCGCAACAACGGTTCGCTCGTCGCCGACCGGGCCGGCGCCGTCACCGCCTTCGCGATGATCAACCTGCAGGAGCGCGGCCAGCTGTTCGTCGAGCCCACCACCGAGGTGTACGAGGGCATGATCGTCGGGGAGAACTCCCGCTCCGACGACATGGACGTCAACATCACCAAGGAGAAGAAGCTCACCAACATGCGGGCGTCCACCTCCGACGAGACGGAGAAGCTGATCCCGCCGCGCAAGCTCTCCCTGGAGCAGGCCCTGGAGTTCTGCCGCGAGGACGAGTGCGTCGAGGTCACCCCGACCGCCGTGCGCATCCGCAAGGTGGTGCTCGACCAGCAGCAGCGGGGCCGCGCCGCCGCCCGCCGCAAGCACGCCAGCTGACCCACCCGCACCCGACACCGGGCGTGTCGGCCGCTTGCGGCCGGCGCGCCCGGTGCTTTTTCCCCCGACGGGTACGCGAGTCCGCCCACCCGTGATCCGCTACGGTCACCGGCATGACCTGGGATGATCTCGACGCCCACCTGGACCGGGTGCCCGGCACCGTCTCCGCGTACGTGGGGCGCCTCGACGCCCCGCCGAGCTGGACCCGCCACGCGAACGCCGCCCACTACGCCGCGAGCACCATGAAGGTGGCGGTGCTCGCCGCACTGCACCGGGCCGCCGAAGCCGGCACCCTGGACCTGGACGCCCCGGTCCCGGTCGTCAACGACTTCGACTCCGCCCAGCCCGGCGCACCCCGGTTCGCCTGCGCCCAGCCCTACGACAACGACGACGCGGTCTGGGACCGCATCGGCGCCACCGCGTCGCTGCGCTGGCTGGCCGACCGGATGATCGTGCGCTCCAGCAACCTCGCCACCAACCTCGTGCTCGGGCACGTCGGGCTGCCCGCGGTCGCCGAGGTCTGGGCGCTCGCCGGCGCCCGCACCAGCGTCACCGGACGCGGCATCGAGGACTTCGCCGCCCGCGACGCCGGCATCACCAACACGGTCACCGCCGCCGACCTGGCCGCCCTGCTCGGCGCGCTGGCCACCGGCGCCACCACCCCCGGCCCACTCGCCTCCCCGGCCGCGTGCGCCACCATGCTGGACGTCCTGCTCGCCCAGGAACACCGCGAGGACCTCGCCGCCGGCCTGCCCGAGGGCACCCGCATCGCGCACAAGAACGGTTGGGTACGCGGCGTCCGCCACGGCGCCGGCGTGGTCCTGCCCGACGACGCACCGCCGTACGTGATCGCCGTCTGCACCACCACCGACCTGGCCGACGGCGACGACCAGGTGGAGGATGACGCCTGCCTGCTGCTCGCCCACATCTCGGCGCAGGTCTGGGCCGAGCGCCACCACCTCTGACCCGGCACCCACCGCGCCGGCACCGACACCCGCCGACTGCGGCTAGGCTGCTCGCACCCCCCACCCCGGAGCCGCCGATGCCCCGCAGTCGCACCGCGCTGATCGCCTTCCTCGTCGTGACGGCAGCGAACCTGCTGGCCAACGCCACCGGCGGCGGCACAGCCCTCCTGCTCACCAAGCCGCTGCTGATGCCGCTGCTGGCCGCGTACCTGTGGCGGGCCAGCGCCGAACGCGGAGCCCGACCGGACCGGCTGCTGCTCGCCGCGTTGGCCTTCGCCACCGGCGGCGACATCGCCCTCATGATCGACGGCACCGGCTGGTTCGTCGCCGGCATGGCCTGCTTCCTCGGCACGCACCTCTGCTACCTCGCGGCCTTCACCAGCCACGGTGCCGCGACCGCGCTGCGCCGGCCGCCGCTGGTCGCCGTCCCCCTGGTGTACGCGCTGCTGACCGTCGTCGCCCTGGCCTGGATGTGGGCGGGCCTGACCGACGTCGGGCTGGCCGTACCGGTGGCCGGGTACGCGATCGCGCTGGCCGCCATGGCCACCACCGCCACCACCCAGGGTTGGCGGGTCGGTCTCGGCGCCGCGCTCTTCCTCGGCTCCGACCTGCTGATCGCCGCCGGGGTGGCCGAGGTGGCCCAACCACCCGGCGCGCCGGTGCTGATCATGGCGAGCTACGCCGCCGGCCAGGCACTGATCGTCACCGGTTGGGTCGCCCGCGCCAGCACACCGCCCGGCTCAGCTGTCACTCCAGCAGCTGCGCCCGCAGCGCGGTGAGGTCGGAGTCGGTGAGCCCCAACCCGTCACGCAGGTACGCGTCGAACGAGCCGTGCACCCGACGCACCTCGGCGTAACCGGCGTCGAGGTACTCGGCGCGGACCTCCAGCACGGGCAGCACCGCGTCCACGTCCAGCTCGGGGTTCCGCCGCCGCATCGCCTCGACGATCACCGCCCGCAGGCTGTCGGTCAGCTCGTTGTTGCGCAGGTAGTCGGCACGGATCGCCGCCTCGTCCACCCCGAGCGCCGTCAACAGGACGACGGTGAGCCAACCGGTGCGGTCCTTGCCCGCCGAGCAGTGGTAGACCAGCGGCAGGTTCTCCGGTCGCGCCGCCAGGCGTACCGCCTCGGCGAAACCGACCCGCGCCGACTCACCCGTGACGAACCAGCGGTAGATCGCCGCCATCGCCCCGGCCGTGCCCTGCCGGGCCAGCTCCGCGTACGCGTTCAGGTCGTGGCCGAGCAGCACCGCCGAGACGTACGTGAAGACCGGGTGCTCCGCATCGTGCACCGGCAGCCGCACCACCCGTGGCTCACCGGCGAGCCGGTCCGCCGGGGCGACCGAGATCTCCGTGGTGTCGCGCAGATCCAGCACGCACGCCGGCCCCAGCTTCGCCAGCACCGGCAGGTCCTCGTCGGTGAGCCGACCCAGCGCCGGAGTGCGGATCAACTGGCCGACCCGAACCCGCCGCCCGTCCGCGCCGACGAGGCCGCCCAGGTCACGCGCGTTCGGCGCACCCACCAACTCCCAGCCCTGCCCGGTCATCCGGTCTCCCCTCCCGCCGTGAACCTGCATATAGAGTGCCCCACATGACGATCTCGGCGGTACGCACCCACCGGGTTTCCGCCCCCTTACACACCCCGTTCGTCACCGCCCTGCGCCGTACCACCACAGTGGACACGCTGGTCGTCGAACTCGTCGACAGCGACGGCCGGTCCGGCTTCGGCGAGGCGCCCCAGGTCTGGCAGGTCACCGGCGCGTCGGTTGCCGGCGCACAGGCGTGCGTCCGCGAGTTGCTCGGCCCACAGCTGATCGGCAGTGACCCGGACGACCTGGTGACCCGGTGCGCCGAGGTGCAGCGCGCGGTGGTCGGCAACGAGGCGGCGAAGGCCGCTGTCGACGTCGCCCTGCACGACCTCGCCGCGCGGCGGCTGGGCGTACCCCTGGTGCGGTTGCTCGGGGGCACCTCGCTGCGGGTCCCGACGGACGTGACGCTGGCGGCGGGCGACGCGGTGGACCTGGCGGCCGCGGCGCGGCAGCGACAGGGTGACGGCTTCGGTGTGCTCAAGCTGAAGGTCGGCACCGACGCGGCCGGTGACCTGGACCGGGTGCGGGCGGTACGGGCGGCCGTCGGCCCCAGCATCCGGATCCGGTTGGACGCCAACCAGGGCTGGACGCCCCGGGAGGCGGTCCGGGTGATCCGCGGCATCGAGGACGCGGGGCTCGACGTGGAGCTGGTCGAGCAGCCGGTGGTCCGCTGGGACCTGGATGGGCTGGCCTGGGTCAGTGACCGGGTGTCCGTGCCGATCCTGGCCGACGAGGCGGTGTTCGGGGTCCGTGACCTGGTGGAGGTGATCCGCCGCCGCGCCGCCGACCTGGTCAACGTCAAGCTGGCCAAGTGCGGTGGGTTGCACCCGGCGCGCACCCTGCTCGAGCTGGCCACCGCGCACGGTCTCGGCACGGTGGTGGGCTCGATGATGGAGAGCCAGGTCGGCATCGGGGCGGCGGCGAGCCTGGTGGCCGCGTACGGCACCACAGCGGTCGCCGACCTGGACGCCGCCTGGTGGCTGGCCTGGTCACCGGTGCAGGGTGGCATTCGCTACGACGGCGCGAGCGTGGTGCTGCCGGACGCCCCTGGCCTGGGCATCTCCGGCCTGACTGAAGCAAAAGTGCAGCATCGCGGTTGATGGTGGTCGGTTTCTTTCATAGGGTTTCCCCGGGACAGCCGACGCGATCTGGGAGTTGACGTGCAGCTGCAACCGGGCCGCGAGGCCCTCGTCCGGGTCGCCGTGGCGACGCTGTGGACCTCCCCCGAGGCGGTCCGCCCGGTCGACCGCCCCGCGCTGACCGCTGGCGCCGACATCCTGACCTGGGTCTCCGGACTCGACACCGACCAGCAGGTGGGCGACTGCGTGCTGAGCCAACTCCTGCTCGGCGAGCGGGTCCTCGTCAGCGAGCTGCGCCCGGACGGCTGGGCGCGGGTCGTCGCCGTCGAACAACCAGCGGCCAAGCTGGACCCCCGCGGCTACCCGGGCTGGCTCCCCACCGACCAACTGACCACAGTCGACCCAGCCCACACCGGCACCGGTGACCCACTGGTGGTGGACGCCACCGTCACCGGGCTGCACACCGCCCCGAACGGGCCGGTGGCGCTGCCCGGCGTCGTCGTCGGCACCCGCCTCGTCCCGGCCGGCCCCGTGCGCGACGACTGGCGGCCGGTGCACGTCCCCGGCCGGTCCACGCCGCTCTGGCTGCCCGACGAGCACCTGGTCGCGGCGTCGGCCGCGCCGCCGAACGCCGAGCAGGCGCTCGCGGTGGCACAGCGACTGCTGGACGTGGTCTACATCTGGGGCGGCCTGTCCGCGCACGGCATCGACTGCTCAGGGCTGGTGCATCTGGCCTGGCGGCGGTTCGGGGTGCTGCTGCCCCGCGACGCCGACGACCAGGCCGCCGCCACCACCCCGGTGCCGCTGGGCGCGGAACGCCCCGGCGACCTCTACTTCTTCGCCCGACCCGGCCGCAAGATCCACCACATCGGCATCGTCACCGCGACGCCCGGCGACGGCGGGCAACGCCGGATGCTGCACGCCTGCTACCGGCGGCGGCGGGTCATCGAGGAACCCCTACCGGAAGACCGGACCGCGACGCTGGTGGGCGCGCACCGGGTCTAGAGCGTGTTTCGACCGGCCGGGCGCGGACCCGCGCCCGGCCGGTGACCGGTCAGCGTCGGGCGTCGGCCAACTCGCGACGCCGGTCCCGCGAGGACTTGATCAGGCTGGCGGCGGTGGCGACACCCAGGGTGCCGATGATGACCAGCAGTGACAACCAGATCGGGATGTGCGGCGCCCAGCCGACGTGCTCACCACCGTTGATGAACGGCAGGTTGTTGTCGGCCAACGCCTCCAGCACCAGCTTGACCCCGATGAAGCCGAGCACGACGGCCAGGCCGTAGCTCAGGTAGATCAGCCGGTCGAGCAGGCCACCGAGCAGGAAGTAGAGCTGACGAAGGCCCATCAGCGCGAAGACGTTGGCGGTGAAGACCAGGTACGGCTCCTGGGTGATGCCGAAGATCGCCGGGATCGAATCCAGTGCGAAGATCAGGTCGGTGGTGCCGATCGCGATCATCACGATCAGCATCGGGGTGAACAGCCGCCGGCCGTCCACGCGGGTGGTGAGCTTCGCGCTGTCGTAGTCCTTCGAGATCGGCAGCGCCTTACGGCTCCACCGGATCAGCACGTTCTCGGAGAACTCGTCCTCGTCCGGCTCACCCTGCCGGGCCAGGTTCACCGCCGTGTAGATCAGGAACGCGCCGAAGATGTAGAAGACCCAGGAGAACTGCGAGATCAGCGCGGCACCCGCGGCGATGAACCCGCCCCGCATCACCAGCGCCAGCACGATGCCGACGAGCAGCACCTTCTGCTGGTACTGCCGGGGCACCCCGAAGCGGGCCATGATGATCACGAAGACGAAGAGGTTGTCCACCGAGAGGCTGTACTCGGTGAGCCAACCGGTGTAGAACTGGCCGGCCGCGCTGGCACCGGAGGTCAGCCAGAGACCCGCTCCGAAGATCAGGGCGAGCCCCACATAGAAGGCGACCCAGAGGCTCGACTCCCGCACACTCGGCTCGTGCGGGCGCCGACCGATGATCAACAGGTCGACGAGCAGGACCGCAGTCAGTGCGACAAGCGTCCCCGCCCACACCAATCCGGACACGTCCAACGTTCATTCCTCCGGCAGACACGCGGCGTCGGGCACACCGTACGCCCCCACGGGGGCCGGTGTGCCGCTGTCGCTCACTCTGGTGACTGTCGGAGGTCTCTTCCGCCGCCGCCCGGGAAGGGCGGCGACCTACGGGGCCGGGTCGGTCGCCGTGGAACCCGGCGATCGACCGTGCTGACGACTCCGTTGCGGGGGAATACTCCCCTCCTCGGTGACCATTGTTGCCCACCACTGCCCGTGATCACACCCCGGGCAGCCGGTGGCTCCGAACACCCTGTTCGACGCCACACCGTCTATGGCTTCCTAGGAGGCTAGTGCAGGTCGGGTGCGGCGATCGGGTCGGCGAGGGACCAGCCCGCGGCGAGCAGGTCGTCGCAGGCCCGCACCGCCCGGGCCAACCGCTCGGCGGGCGACCCGGTCAGCTCCACCACCGGCACCCCGCACCCCGCCAGCTCGGCCCGGAACCGCTCGGTCATCCACTCCCGCAGGTGCTCGCCGTCGCGCAGCCCGTCATCGGTGAACGGCACCCCCCGGTGATCAGTCAGCAGATACAGCGCCGGCCGACGGGCCGCCGCCCGCACCTGCTCCGACGCGCTGCCCAGGTAACGCTCCTCCCACACCGCCGTCGCCCGCGCGTCGGTGTCGCAGACCAGCAGCGGCCCGCTCGTCCGGGCCGCCGCGTCCTCGGCCGCCTGCTGCGCGCGGACCACGGCGCGGAAGTCGTCCCGGTCCCACGTGACGTCGAAGACCGTCGCCGTCGGCGTCCGCTCCCGCAACCGGGCCAGCTTGTGGGCGGTCAACTCCCTGCCGTACTCCGGCACCCAGGACGTGCCGTAGTGCGCCGCCAGCGCCGCCGCCATCGTCGTGGTGCCGGTCGACTCGGCCCCGACCACCACCACCCGCCGGACGAACCACGCCCGCACCGGCGCGCTCAACCACCGCCAGTGACGCGCCGGATCCGCGCGCACGGCCGTCCCGGACACCGGCACGGTCCGCCGGTCCGGATCCACCGACACGGGTACGGCGTCGAACCGGCGCGCCAACTCGGCGCCGTACGCCTCGGAGGAGAAGACCGCGTCCACCGGCCCCGGCCCGACGGCCTCGCGGAACACCGCGCAGTGCGCGTCCCAGACGGCCGGATCGGCGTAGTCCACCGGGTGGTCGTCATACCGGCCGACGAACCGGACCCACGGCGTGTCGGCATGCGCCTCCCGCAGCCAGTCCAGGCGCAGCGGCAACGGGATGGACTCCCGACGCGAGGGTGCCACCACGACGGTGACCTCGGCGCAACGGGCGGCGGCCGCGGCGATCAGCGCGTGGTGCCCGGCGTGCGGTGGATAGAACTTGCCCACCACCATCCCGTGCCCGAACTCCGGGGCGGCCGGGTGCCCCGGCGAGCGTGGCGCTGGTGCCCGGCCGGACGTCTCGGCGCTCACGCGGCGACGGGGGCCGGACCGGGCGGGACCGCGCTCGGCCGGTCGACCCGACGCAGGTCGGCGCGCCAGGCCCGCAACCCGAGCACGCACAGGGCGAGGAAGACCAGGTAGAGGACGGCGGTCAGGTGCAGCCCCTTGTACGCGTACAACGGGATGTAGATCAGGTCGGCGGCGATCCAGAGCCACCAGCTCTCCACCCGCTTGCGGGTCTGCCCGTACGTGGCCAGCAGGGACAGCGCCGTGGTCAACGCGTCCGGCAGCGGCACCGTCGAGTCGGTGGCCCGGTCCACCAGCACCCAGAGCACGCCGGTGAGCAGCACCCCGGCGGCGGCCAGCGCCAACCACTCCCGTCGTCCCGTCCGGCTCACCGTGAGCCGGGTGCGCCGCTCGCCACCGACCAGCCAGTGCCACCAGCCGTAACAGCCGAGCGCGACGTAGACGACCTGGAGCCCCGCGTCGGCGTACAGGCCTGCGGTCCAGAACAACAGCATGAGCAGGAGCACGTTGGCGATGCCGATCGGCCAGTTGGCGATCTTCTGCCGGGCCACCAGCCACACGTTGAGCACACCGGTCGCGAACCCCAGCAGCTCCGCCCAGGTGGTGCCCGTACCGGCCACCCGAAAGGCGGTGCCGGTGAGCCAGTCAATGATCACCAGGCCACCCTAGGGGCGTCGCCGACGCCGGAACAGACCCCGCGACAGCACCGGCAACGACCATCGTGGGAGGCTGTCCGACATGGTGCTTGAGGTCGCGTTGATCGACGTACTGCCCGGACACGAGGACGCGTTCGCCGCCGCGTACGCCGAGGGGCACCCGGTGCTCGCCGGGGCGACCGGCTGCCGGTCCGTGCGGATGACCCGGGGAATCGAGTCGCCGACCCGCTTCGTGCTGCTCGTCGAATGGGACTCGGTCGAGGCCCACGAGGAGAACTTCCGGGCCACCGAACGGTTCGAGCGGTGGCGGGCGCTGATCGGCCCCCACTTCGCGGGACCGCCGGTGGTCGAGCACTTCCTCGACGTGCCGGCCTGAGCCTGCCTGTCGTACCCCGTGGTTATCGTGCCGGACGCACGCGCCGGCCGCCGGTCCCGACGGGCTCGGGGGCGCCGGGCCCGGTGGCCGCGCGGCGCCGCGCCGTCGGCGGTTACTCGCCGACGCGGCGGGCCAGCACGGTGACGGTCTCCTCCGGCGACAGCGCCGCGGCCAGCAACGCCTCGGTCATCCGCTGGTAGCGGTCGACGTCGAGCGCGGTGGCCAACCGGACGTCGGTGGTCAGCGCCTCGAGCATCACCGTCCGCGGGTCCGCCGGGTCGGGGAAGGCGTAGCAGGAATACGGTGTCAGCGGATGCAGGCCGCCACCGGCGACCCCGCGCGGCAGCAGTCGCACCGTGACGTGGGACAGCCCGGTCACCGCGACCAGATGCCGCAGCTGCTCCCGCCAGACCGCCACCGGCAGGTCACCCTGGTCGCAGACGGCCTCGGCGAGCACCGCCGTGTAGCGCGGCGGATAGGCCCGCCGCAGCACCTCCTGCCGTAGCGCCCGAGCCCGCACCTCGGCGTCCACATCGACCTCCGGCGTGAGCTGGGCGCTGGCCGTGACCAGCACCCGGGCGTACGCGGGCGTCTGCAGCAGCCCCGGCACCACCGACGGCTGGTACTCGACGATGTCGGCGGCACCCGCCTCCAACTCGGCGTAGGTGCGCTGCCGTTCGCTCATCTCGCCCAGCGTCTTCCACCAGCCCCGACTGGTCGCCGCGTCCCGGGCGATGACGATCAGCGCCTCCCGGGCGGGCGTCGGCACCTTGTAGACGTCCAGCAGATCGAGCACGTCGGCAAGGTCCGGGCGACTCTGGCCCAGCTCGATGCGGGACAGCTTTGACGTCGAGGCCCAACCCAACCGGTCGCAGACCTGCTCCAGGGTCAGCGACTCGCGCCGACGAAGCTGGCGCAGTTCTGCGCCGAGACGTGCACGTCGAATAACAGGACTTGTTGGCAGCGGCATCCCGGCCTCCCCACCGAGGGAGACTACGCAGGACGATCACCCAGTGCAATAGTTCGCTCGCACACCGCAATCGGGGCATTCGATGCCGCCGCCCGGCCGGGCCCGCCCACCCGCATCGTTTCCACAGGTCAGCGGCGGTTCACGGTCGAGGGGGTGGGTGCCCTGCGGGCTGCGGGCCGGCTCGGCGGGGGTTCAGGGCCGGTACGTGCCAAACGACCAGACGGTGCCGGCCAGGTCGCGCGCCGCGTAGTCACGGGAGCCGTAGTCGGTGTCGAACGGCTCACGGATGATCTCGGCGCCGGCCGCCCGGGCCCGCGCGCAGTGCGCGTCGACGTCCGGCACCGCCACGTAGACCGACCAGTCGTCGTCCGCCGGGCGGGGCGCGGCGTCGGTCCGCCCACCCAGCATGATCATGCCGGTGTCGAGGATCAGCTCGGCGTGCGCGACGGTGCCATCGGGTGCCTCGTGCACGGCGTGCACCTGGAAACCGAAGGCGGTGCCGAGCCAGTCGATCGCGGCGCGGGGATCGGGGTAACGGAGGATCGGATAGATGGTTCGCATGACCCGATTCTGCGTCCGGCGGCGCGAATCCGGATTGGACGAATGCGACCTCGGCGGGTCGCCGCCGCGAGCAGGGGGTCAGTCGAGCGTCGTCACCGGGCGGCGAGCAGCGCGGCCGGCGTCGCCCCCGCGAACTGGTGGAAGTCCCGGATCAGGTGGGACTGGTCGTAGTAACCGCAGGCCGCCGCCACCGCGGCCCAGTCGACGGCCCGGCCGCTCGACGCGATCTCGGTCGACACGGTGTGCGCCTGTTGGAAACGCAGCAGCCGGGCGGCCATCTTGGGTGGCAGCCCGACGTCCTGCCGGAACCGGAACGCGAGGTGCCGCCGACTCCAGCCCAGCTCGTCGGCGAGCTCACCGACGCTCCCCCGCCCACCGCTGGCGACGAGCCACCGCCACGCCCAGGCGAGCCGCGGGTCCACCGGCGGGGACGCCGTCAGTCGGGCGGTGAGCACCCGGTCGAGCAGGGCGAACCGCTCCGGCCAGCCCGGGGCCTCGGCGAGCCGGTCGCGCAGCCGATCCAGCCAGTGGCCCGGGAGCTGCTCCACGCCGACGGCCCGGTTGGTCAGCTCGCCCAGCGGCAGGCCGAGGAGCCGCCGGGCGGTCAACGGGGCGAGCAGCAACTCGACACCCTCCCCCACGCCCACCGTGCGCGTGGTGCACCAACCGTCGAAGGTGCCGGCCACGAACGAGTCGACGGTGGTGACGCCGCGCTCGGCGCTGCGCGGGTCGGTCACGTCCAGCGGAGCACCCCAACCCAGGATCAGCACCACGAAGACGCCCGCCGACTCCCGGCGGACCAGTGGCACGTCAGCGCGTTCCCGGTAGCCCACGTACCGGTCGACGAACGGACGCAGCGTCGCCTCGGGCAGCCCGAGGACCATCTCGCCAACCGGCGTCACCGCCGTCAACAGAGCCCGCCCTTCGCGTTGCCCCGGTCGGCCGGGCCCAGGCGTAACGCTGGGCGTGGCCGACCGGGGAGACCGTCACCTCACGCCGGCGGCGTCCATGCCGCGCAGCTCCTTCTTCAGGTCGGAGACCTCGTCGCGGATCCGGGCCGCCAACTCGAACTGCAGCTCGCGGGCGGCGGCCAACATCTGGTCGTTGAGCTCCTGGATGAGCTGGGCGAGGTCGGCGCGGGCCATCCCCTCCCGGGAGGTGGTGGCGGCAGCGGAGCGGCTCCGGCTGCGGGTCTCCTTGACCGGCGCCTTGCCTCGGGAGAGCTGCCGCACCGCACCCCCGACCCGGGAGTTCTCGGTGTCCTCCGCCTCGCGGTAGATGTCGTCCAGGATGTCGTGGATCTTCTTGCGCAGCGGCTCCGGGCTGATGCCGTGCGCCTCGTTGTGCGCGATCTGCTTGGCCCGCCGCCGATCGGTCTCGTCGATCGCCGCCGCCATCGACGGGGTGATCTTGTCGGCGTACATGTGCACCTGACCGGAGACGTTACGGGCGGCTCGACCGATGGTCTGGATCAGCGACCGGCCGCTGCGCAGGAAGCCCTCCTTGTCAGCGTCGAGAATCGCCACCAGCGACACCTCGGGCAGGTCCAGACCCTCGCGGAGCAGGTTGATGCCGACCAGCACGTCGTAGTCGCCCTTGCGCAGCTCACGCAGCAGCTCCACCCGGCGCAGCGTGTCCACCTCCGAGTGCAGGTAGCGCACCCGGATGCCGTTCTCCAGCAGGTAGTCGGACAGGTCCTCGGCCATCTTCTTGGTCAGCGTGGTGACAAGCACCCGCTCGTCCCGGTCGGTCCGCAGCTTGATCTCGTGCATCAGGTCGTCGATCTGGCCCTTGGTCGGCTTGATCACGACCTCCGGGTCGACCAGGCCGGTCGGTCGGATCACCTGCTCGACGAACTCGCCCTGGGCCTGCTCCATCTCCCAGGTGCCGGGGGTCGCGGAGAGGAAGACCATCTGCCCGACCCGCTCCAGGAACTCGTCGAAGCGCAACGGCCGGTTGTCGGCCGCGCTGGGCAGCCGGAAGCCGTGGTCGATGAGCATCCGCTTGCGCGAGGCGTCGCCCTCGTACATGCCGCCGATCTGCGGGATGGTCACGTGCGACTCGTCGACCACGGTGAGGAAGTCGTCGGGGAAGTAGTCGAGCAGGCAGTGCGGCGGACTGCCGGGCAGCCGCCCGTCCATGTGCATCGAGTAGTTCTCGATGCCGGAGCAGAAACCCACCTGCCGCATCATCTCGATGTCGTAGGTGGTGCGCATCCGCAGCCGCTGCGCCTCCAGCAGCTTGCCCTGCCGCTCCAGCTCGGCCAGCCGCTCGGCCAGCTCGACCTCGATGTCGCGGATCGCCCGCTCCATCCGCTCCGGGCCCGCCGCGTAGTGCGTGGCCGGGAAGATCACCAACTGGTCGACCTCGCGGACCACGTCACCGGTCAACGGGTTGAGGTAGTAGAGCTTCTCCACCTCGTCACCGAAGAGCTCGATGCGCACGGCCAGCTCCTCGTACGCCGGGATGATCTCCAGGGTGTCACCGCGGACCCGGAAGGTGCCGCGCTGGAAGGCCATGTCGTTGCGGGTGTACTGGATGTCGACCAGCCGGCGCAGCAACTGGTCGCGGTCGAGATCCTGGCCGACCTGCACCTTCACCGCCCGGTCGAGGTATTCCTCCGGGGTGCCCAGCCCGTAGATCGCCGAGACGGTCGCCACCACGATCACGTCGCGGCGGGTGAGCAGCGACATCGTCGCCGAGTGCCGCAGCCGCTCCACCTCCTCGTTGATCGAGGAGTCCTTCTCGATGTAGGTGTCGGTCTGCGGGATGTAGGCCTCGGGCTGGTAGTAGTCGTAGTACGACACGAAGTATTCGACGGCGTTGTGCGGCAGCAGCTCGCTGAACTCCTTGGCCAACTGCGCACAGAGCGTCTTGTTCGGGGCGAGCACCAGGGTGGGGCGTTGCAGCCGCTCGATCAGCCACGCCGTGGTGGCACTCTTGCCGGTGCCCGTCGCGCCGAGCAGCACGGTGTTGCGGTCGCCGCGCCGAACCCGACGCTCAAGATCGTCGATCGCGGTCGGTTGGTCGCCGGCCGGCTGGAACTCACTGACGACCTGGAAGCGGCTGTCGAGCCGGGGAATGTCGAGCGCCATGCCGTCAACGGTACGCCGCAGGTCCGACATGTTCGGCCGTCACGCCAGGTACGTGATCGGCTTCAATATTCCCATTGTGTGGCCCATGTCACCGGGACTACCCTCTTCCTGTAGGCCGCTCGCGGCGGCCGACCGGGCCGGTGGCCAGGCCAACATCACGGCCGGTCGCCCCCGGCACTGCGGTCGCAGCACCCGGCTCGTCCGGCGTGCGCACCCGTGTGGTCGCGCTCGAGGCGCAGACCGGCCGCCGCGAGCGCCCCTGCTCGTCACCTCGGTGCCACCCCGGCCGTTTCATCTCCGTGGACACCTCCCCGACCCCGGCGCCCGACACCGCCCACGCGACCCCGTCGCGGCCGGGCGACCCGAGCACCGGCAACGCCCCGGGCAGCGGCGACGGCGGCTCAGCCAGCGGCGCGTCCACGACAGCCCGCACCACCGGCGGCGCCCGCCGGGCCACCGCCCGCCGCCCGAGCGCCAGCGGCCGGGCCGCCGCCGCACGGACCCGCGCGGAGGACCACGAGACCACCGGCCCCGACCTCACGGACACCACCGACACCACCGACACCACCGGCCCGGCCACGGCCGGACGTCGTCGGCGTACCGTGCTGCTGTTGCTCGGCCTGACGGCGGTGACGTCCGCGACCGCCCTGGTGCTCGGGTTGTTGAGCTGGGCACCCGACCCGCCCGAGCCAGCCCGGCCGCTGACCGTGTCGGAGAGCGATCGACTGGCCGCCGTACGGGTCACCAACCTGCGGGACCTGCGCGCCGGCGTACGCGTGACGGCCGGCACCGACGCCGCCCGCGTCGAACTGGTGGGCTGGGTGGACTGGTCCCGGTCGCTGCTCTACCTCGACGTGGGCGGCCCGGGTGCCGGCGCCGAACGCGGGCTGCTGCAGAAGAGCGGGCCGGTGCTGGTGATCAGGCCCGACCCGGCGGCGGTGCCCACTCCCGCCGCACCACCACTGATGCCACCGGCGGATCGGTGGCGGCTGCACCGACTGACCCCCGGGGCGCACCTGGCACCGGTGCTCGACCTGCTCCTCGATCTCGCCGCCGATCGCCCCGACCCGACCCGGACGGCACCGTCCAGCGAGGCGCGCTGGATCGCCCGGGACACCGCGCCGGCCGGCCCCCTGGACGTCATACAGGCGCCACTGGCCACCGGCGCGCCGGCCGCCAGCACGGCGCCCGGCACCCCCCGCGCCGCGACACCGACCCCGGACGGACAGACCCGGTACTGGCTCGACCAGGACGCCCGGCTGCACAAGCTGGTGACCCGCCTGCCCGGCACCGGCCCGGTCACTGTGGTGTTCAACCGGGAGGACCGGCCGACACTACGACCGGTGGACGCCCTCGGCGGCCGACCCGGTCTGCCCCGCGTGCTGACCGACGCCGAACAGCGTCGGCTCGACCGGCTGCCCGCCCGGCTCCGCGCCCAGGGCGGTGCCACGCTCACGCTGACCGCGCCGGTCGGCACTGACACGAACCTGCGGGGCGCCGGTTGGGTGAGCTGGACCGCGCGGACCGCGTACCTCGCCGTCGCCGACCTTGGCGTACCGGATCGCCGGACCCTGCTGCGACGCGACGCCGCCGGTCTGGCCCGGGCCGACCTGCCGGCGGTCGCCGCCGGCGGCGGCACCGCGGAGGCGCCGGCCCGGCCGCCGCTGCCGCCCCCGGCCGGGGCCTGGCGGGTCACCCGACCCGGCGGGGACGACCTGAGCGTGCTTGTCGACGCCGCGGTGACCGCCGGGTCGGTCGGGCACCGGGGCGCGGCCGTACGCATACGCGACGATGTCACCGCCGGACGGACCGTGGACGTCATCGAGGCGGGCCCGGCCGGCGCGCGGCTGCGCTACTGGATCGACCGCGGGGACGGGTCGCTGCGCCGACTCGAGTTGCGGACCGACGTCGGCGCGTGGGCACACCTGGACCTCCAACCCGCCGTCGTGCCCCGGCTGGCCGCCAACCCCCGGCCTGCCAACCCCCGACCGGCAGCTCCCCGGTCCTCGGCCCCTCGGCCCGGCACCCGCTGACCGGCGCCCTCAGGCCCGCCAGCCGGTTTGCGTGGCCCACTGCTCGGCCCGCAGGTACTCCTCGTCGAACCACGGGTTCCGGGCCGTGCCGGAATCGCCGGCCTCCGGCGCCGACGCGACCAGGTCCCGCTTGAGCAGCAGGTACGCGGCCCGCTGATCCGGGTCGGCACGCAGGTGGTCGCGCATCAGCAACGCGTACCGCCAGCCCGGTGAATCCGCCACCCGCACGTGCAGACGAACAGGGCGGGCCGGGTCCGCACTGCCGTGCAGCCGCTTCTCCCAACGCCCCCTGCCGGCCGGGCGCGGGTCGTCCCACCACTGCCCCGGCACCCGCGGGAACCCGGCGCTCGCCAGCCGGTCGGCCAACGGCCCGTCGGCGTCGGCGAGACTCGCGACCGCCACCTGCACGTCGATGACGTTCTGCGCGGCGAGGCCGGGCACCGCCGTCGCGCCGATGTGGTCGATGCGCAGGGCGGCCGAGCCGAGCGCGTGCTGGATCCGGGCGGCCAGCCGCTCGTACTGCTCCGACCAGCTCGCGTCGGCGCCGACCGACG
This sequence comes from Micromonospora sp. C97, assembly GCF_018070385.1. Classification (NCBI taxonomy): domain Bacteria; kingdom Bacillati; phylum Actinomycetota; class Actinomycetes; order Micromonosporales; family Micromonosporaceae; genus Micromonospora; species Micromonospora sp. C97. Next base: position 23,816 of record NZ_JAGPXU010000038.1, on the reverse strand, counting down.
CCGCCGGGTCCGGCGGGACCACCCGCCGCTGGCGCAGGTTGTCCTCGTAGGGCACCAGCCGTTGCCGCCAGAGCACGTCGACGGCGTCGTGCAGCGCCGCCAGACTGCCGTCATTGGTCAGCACCACGTCGGCCACCGCCCGCCGGCGGGCGTCGTCGGCCTGGGCGGCGATCCGCCGCTCGGCCTCCGCACGACTCATCCCCCGGTCGCGCGCCAGCCGCTCCAGTCGGGTCGGCACGGCCGTCTGCACCACGACCATCAGGTGGTACGTCGGCGCGAGACCCACCTCGACCAGCAGCGGCACGTCGTTGACGACGATCGCGTCGGGTGCCGCCGCGGCGGTCAGCTCCGCGGTGCGGGCCCGGACCCGGGGGTGGGTGATCGCCTCCAGCCGACGCCGGGCGGCCTCGTCGGCGAACACCACCGCTCCCAGGGCGGCCCGGTCCAGCGCGCCGTCGGTGTCCAGCACCGCGTCGGAGAAGGCGGCGACGATCTCGGCCAGCCCGTCCGTACCCGGCGCCACCACCTCCCGGGCCACCCGGTCGGCGTCAATCAGCACCGCGCCCCGCTCGACGAGCCGCGCGGCCACCGCGCTCTTGCCGGACCCGATCCCGCCGGTCAACCCCACCCTCAGCACCCGAACAGTCAACCGGATCCACAAGCCCGCCGCCAAACCCGCCCGCCACCCGGCGACCCGCCGACCGCTCCGACCGGCGCAGCTCGTGTGCGGCAGGTACGGCGAGGGCCCCGCCCCCAGCGATCCGGAGATCGCGGGGACGGGGCCCGTCGTCGTTCAGCGGGTCACTTACCGCCGGCGAGCTTCTCCCGCAGTGCGGCGAGCGCCTCGTCGGTGGCCAGCGTGCCGGCCGGCTCCTCGGCCTGCCGGCTCGGGGCCGGGCTGGACGAGGAGGTGGTGCCACCCCCGCCACCGGCAGCGGCCGGGACGACCGGAGTCGGGTTGGCAGCGGCCTCGGCGTCGGCGGCCCGAGAGGTCTGCACCTGCTTGGTGTGGGCCTCCCAGCGCAGACGAGCCTCGGCGTACTGGTTCTCCCAGGTCTCGCGCTGCTTGTCGTACCCCTCGAGCCACTCGCCCGTCTCCGGGTCGAAGCCCTCCGGGTAGATGTAGTTGCCCTCGGTGTCGTACGTCGCGGCCATGCCGTAGAGGGTCGGGTCGAAGTGCTCCTCGCCCTCGACGAAGCCCTCGTTGGCCTGCTTGAGCGACAGCGAGATCCGGCGACGCTCCAGGTCGATGTCGATGACCTTGACCATGACCTCGGAGCCGACCTGGACGACCTGCTCCGGGATCTCCACGTGGCGCTCGGCCAGCTCGGAGATGTGGACCAGGCCCTCGATGCCGTCGTCCACGCGGACGAACGCACCGAACGGAACCAGCTTGGTGACCTTACCCGGCACGATCTGCTGGATCGCGTGGGTGCGGGCGAACTGCCGCCACGGGTCCTCCTGGGTCGCCTTCAGCGACAGCGAGACGCGCTCGCGGTCCAGGTCGACGTCCAGGACCTCGACCTCGACCTCCTGGCCCACCTCGACGACCTCGGACGGGTGGTCGATGTGCTTCCAGGACAGCTCGGAGACGTGCACCAGACCGTCGACGCCGCCCAGGTCCACGAAGGCGCCGAAGTTGACGATCGAGGACACGACGCCCTTGCGGACCTGGCCCTTCTGCAGCTTGTTGAGGAACTCGGTGCGCACCTCGGACTGCGTCTGCTCCAGCCAGGCCCGGCGGGACAGGACCACGTTGTTGCGGTTCTTGTCCAGCTCGATGATCTTGGCCTCGAGCTCCCGCCCGACGTACGGCTGCAGGTCGCGCACGCGACGCATCTCGACCAGGGACGCGGGCAGGAAGCCGCGCAGCCCGATGTCGAGGATGAGGCCGCCCTTGACCACCTCGATGACCGAACCGCGGACGACGCCGTCCTCGTCCTTGATCTTCTCGATCGTGCCCCAGGCCCGCTCGTACTGCGCCCGCTTCTTGGAGAGGATCAGACGACCCTCCTTGTCCTCCTTCTGGAGGACCAGGGCCTCGATGTGGTCGCCAACCGTCACAACCTCGGCCGGGTCCACGTCGTGCTTGATCGACAACTCCCGAGAGGGGATGACACCCTCGGTCTTGTAGCCGATGTCGAGCAGGACCTCGTCCCGATCGACCTTGACGACGGTGCCTTCGACAATGTCGCCGTCGTTGAAGTACTTGATGGTCTCGTCGATCGCGGCGAGGAAAGCCTCCTCGGAACCGAGATCGTCGTGGGTGACCCGGGTGGCGCTCGAGGGGGCCTCGATGCTGCTCGTCATGTGGGCGGTTGCTCCGGTCGGTGGGTTGTCACAGCAGGCTGGTGTGTCGCAGTGACCTGTTCGCGCCAGCGGATCCGTCGCCGGGCACACCGAACGATCGCCTAGTGAGATCATGATGTGGCTCCGTCGACCGCGCACCTGCTCCCTGCCGAGGCAACGCGATCCGCGAGCGCATCGTCTAGCCTACCGTGCGCATTACCACAGCGTGCAAGCCCTCCCGGGTTCTCTCCACACGATGACCTGCGAAAGCCGAACAATCGCCCGGAAAACACCCCTGCTGTCTCCTGCGTCACAGCAGCCCCGTGCGCCTCGTCGCCGCCGCGCCTGATCGACTCGGGTCGCCGGGTCGGCGCGCGCCACCGCCGCCGACGGCGAGCCGGTCACCGAGATCTCCGACGCGCCGTCGTACCCAATCGAGCGGGTGAGGCCTAGCGTGGGCGCGTGGATGACGACAGCCGGGTTACCCGGCGCCGGGTGGGTGACGCCGAGGCGCGGCGCGCCAACCGCGGCTGGTGGGACACCGACGCCGACGACTACCAGGCCGAACACGGCGCGTTCCTCGGCGACGTGGACTTCGTCTGGTGTCCCGAGGGCCTGCGCGAGGCCGACGCGCGGCTGCTCGGCGACGTGTCGGGGCGACGGGTGCTGGAGGTGGGCGCCGGCGCCGCGGCCGCCGCCCGCTGGCTCGCCACCCAGGGCGCCCGGCCGGTCGCCTTCGACCTGTCCGCCGGCATGTTGCGGCACGCCGCCACGGCCGCCGACCGCACCGGGGTACGCGTACCGCTGGTGCAGGCCGACGCGCTCGCCCTGCCGTTCGCCGACCAGTCGTTCGACGTCGCCTGCACCGCGTTCGGCGCGATCCCGTTCGTGGACGACTCGGCGGCACTGCTCGCCGAGGTGCACCGGGTGCTGCGCCCGGGCGGCCGGTGGGTGTTCTCGGTGACCCACCCGATGCGGTGGATCTTCCTCGACGACCCCGGCGAGGGCGGGCTGACGGCGGTGCACTCGTACTTCGACCGCTCCCCCTACGTGGAGCAGGACGAGAACGGGGTGGCCACCTACGTCGAGCAGCACCGCACCCTCGGCGACCGGATCCGGGAACTGGTGGGCGCCGGGTTCCGGCTGCTCGACCTGGTGGAGCCGGAGTGGCCCGAGGGACACGAGGAGATCTGGGGGCAGTGGAGCCCGCTGCGCGGACGGCTCTTCCCCGGCACCGCCATCTTCGTCACCGAGAAGCCGGCCGGGTGAGCGGGTCGCACCCGCGGTCCGACCTGCGATCCATCGATCGCCGGTAGGCTCGACTCCATGAGCGCCGAGCCCATCCCGACACCACCTGGCCCCTGGTGTCCGGATCCGATGCGGCAGCAGCGTGCCGACTACACGCTGGAGGACCTGCTCGCCCTGCCGGACGACGCCCCCCGCGTCGAACTCGTCGACGGAGTTATCCAGGTGACACCCTCCCCCACCCTGGGCCATCAGGACATCTGCAGCCTGCTGTGGCTGTGGCTGCGCTCGCACGCCCCGGCGAACCTTCGTGCTGCCCAAGCAGTCGGTGTCGCGCTCAGCCGCAACACGAGCCGGCAGCCGGACGTGCTGCTCTGCCGTGCCGAGATCCCGTCCAACCGGTCCACACTGCGGCCGGCGGACGTCGTGCTCGCCGTGGAGATCGTGTCGCCCGGCACGCGACGGATCGACAGGTTCGCGAAGCCCGGGGAGTATGCCGCCGCCGGCATCCCGTTCTACTGGCGGATCGAGCAGGACCCGGTGCACGTCTACGCGTACCGGATCGGCGACCGGGTGGGGCCGGGCGGTGAGCGGCAGTACGAGCTGGTCGCCGACGGCGCCGACGTGATCGAGCTGGCCGAGCCGTTCGACATCAAGCTGCCGGTCGCCGAGATCACCCCGTAGTCGTTTCGCCCCGACCGGGTCGGGTAGCCGAGAGCCATGGCCGAACAGAGATTCCACCAGGGCGACCGTGTCTCCTGGTCGGCCCATGGCAGCCGCGCGTACGGCGTGGTGCGGGGCACGATCACCGAGCGGACGCGGATTCGCGGGCGGGCGGTGAACGCGGCCCCCGACGATCCGCAGTACCGGGTCCGCAGTGACGGCACGGGCCGCGACGTGGCCCACCGACCGGAGGCGCTGCGCCATGAGCAGAAGTGACGACGGCCGGGACACCTACCGGGAGTTCACCGAAGCGGTGAACATGAAGCCCGGCGAGCTGTCCACGTGGCTGGAGACGGACGAGTCGAAGCAGGTTGGCTGGCACAAGGGCGGTCACGCCGGTGGAGGCGAGTCCGTCGGGCACGAGTCCGGCCGAAAGATCATCAACCTGCTCCGTCGCAAACGTGGCGACCTGTCCGACGGCGACTACAAGCACATGCGCAAGGTGGTCGGTTACGTACGCCGACACATGGCGCAGCGACCCTCCGGCGACGTCCGCGACACCAGGTGGCGCTGGTCTCTCATGAACTGGGGCCACGACCCGCTGAAGTAGACGGACCGCTCCCGCGGGCCAACCACAAGGTCCGCACACGACATTGCCGCAAGTGCGGTGTCCGCCGTACGGGCACCACGGTCCCGCCGACCGCCCCGTCGACTGCCAAGATCGCGCTCGATCCATGATGTAGGGGCCTCCCCGCCACCGCACACCACTACATCCTGGTTCGAGCACGATCTTGGCTGTCGTGGGCGTCCCGAACCCCGGCTCCCGGTCTCCCGCGGCCGCATTCGTCGTCGGAATCCGAGATGCGGGCGCGGGGCGCGGGGCGCGCGAGAACGGACCATGCGAGGCGGACGAGCGGTGCGGGCGGGGGCAGGCGCCCGGGGGCGCTCCGCGTGATCTATCCGGTGCCCACCCACGCCCAGTGCCGCGACCAGGGCAACCCGGTCAGGGGTTCCGGGGCAGCCCGACCCACGCAGGGATCAAGCCTGACCGCCCGGAGTGGGTCGGGCTGCCCCGGAACCCCCACACCGCAACCACCCAGACCGCAACCACCCGCAAGAACCAACCAGACGATCAGTGATCAGCGCTGTTCCAGTCCCGGCCCAGGCCGACCGACACCTCCAGCGGCACCGACAGCGGGTACGCCTCGCCCATCTCCCGCCGGACCAGTGCCTCCAAGGCCTCCCGCTCACCCGGCGCGACCTCGAAGACCAGCTCGTCGTGCACCTGCAGGAGCATCCGTGAGCGCAGCCCGGCCTCGCGGATCGCGGTGTCGACGTGCAGCATCGCCACCTTGATGATGTCGGCTGCGGAGCCCTGGATGGGGGCGTTGAGCGCCATCCGCTCGGCGATGTCACGCCGCTGCCGGTTGTCGCTGACCAGGTCGGGCAGGTAGCGGCGCCGGCCCAGGATGGTGGAGGTGTAGCCGTCCTGGCGGGCCCGGGCGACCACCTGCTGGAGGTAGTCGCGCACCCCGCCGAAGCCGGCGAAGTAGTTCTCCATCAACCCGCGCGCCTCTTCGGTGCTGATGCTGAGCTGTTGGGACAGGCCGAAGGCGCTGAGCCCGTACGCCAGGCCGTAGTTCATGGCCTTGATCTTGCGGCGCTGGTCGGGGGTGACAGCGTCGAGCGGAACCCCGAAGACCGACGAGGCGGTGGCGGCGTGGAAGTCGGCGCCGGAGTTGAACGCGTCGATCAGCGCGTCGTCCGAGCTGAGGTGCGCCATGATGCGCATCTCGATCTGGCTGTAGTCGGCGGTGAGCAGACTCTCGTAGCCCTCCCCCACCACGAAGGCCCGGCGGATGCGGCGGCCCTCCTCGGTGCGGATCGGGATGTTCTGCAGGTTGGGCTCGGTGGAGGAGAGCCGGCCGGTGGCCGCCACTGTCTGGTTGAAGGTGGTGTGGATCCGGCCGTCGTCGGAGACCGACTTGAGCAGACCGTCGACTGTCGACTTGAGCTTGGCCACGTCCCGGTGGCGCAGCAGGTGGGCCAGCACCGGGTGCGGCTGCTGCGCGTAGAGCCACTGCAGGGCGTCGGCGTCGGTGGTGTAACCCGTCTTGATCTTCTTGGTCTTGGGCAGGCCCAGCTCGGTGAAGAGGATCTCCTGCAACTGCTTGGGCGAGCCGAGGTTGAACTCCCGGCCCACCGCCTCGTACGCGCCCTGCGCGGCGGCCTTCACCTCGGCGGCGAAGTGGGCCTCCAGCTCGGAGAGGTAGTCGGTGTCGGCGGCGATGCCGGTGCTCTCCATGGTGGCCAGCACCCGCATCAACGGCAGCTCCACGCCCGCCATGAGCCGGGCGGACTGCTCGCCGTCGCGGGACAGCTCGGCGTCGATCGCGTCGGCCAGGTCGAGGGTGGCACGGGCCTGGAGCATCAGGTTCTGCTCAACGACCCCTTCGTCACCGAGCCCGTCGAGGGTGAGCTGGCCGGACTCCGGGACGTCCACCCGCAGCTCCCGGTGCAGGTAGCGCAGCGCCAGGTCGGTCAGGTCGTAGGACCGCTGGTCGGGCCGGGCCAGGTACGCGGCGATCTGGGTGTCCCGGACGATGCCGGTGAGCTGCCAGCCGTGCGCGGCGCAGGCCAGCACTGCCGGCTTGCTGTCGTGCAGGACCTTGGGGCGCTGCGCGTCGGCCAACCAGCCGGCCAGGGCGGCCTCGTCGGTCGGGTCGAGCTGCGCCGGGTCGACCCAGGCCGCCGCGCCGCCGGCGGTGGCCAGCGCGAGACCGGTGATCGAGGCGGTGTGCCGGCGATTGGGGCCGGTGTCGAGTTTGACCGCCAACCCGACCGGGGTGCCGGTCGGGACGTGCGTGCTCAGCCACCCGGCCAGCGCGCCGGGCTCGGTGAGCACCTCACCGGCCAGGTCGAAGCCGGACTCGGCCTCCGGCTCGACCGCCTCCAGGTACTGGTAGAGGCGGTCGCGCAGGATGCGGAACTCCAGGGTGTCGAAGACCTGGTGCACCGCCTCGCGGTCCCAACCCGTCCAGCGGGTGTCCTCGGGGAGCAGCGGCAGCTCCAGGTCGGAGACGAGTCGGTTGATCTCGTAGTTGCGGATCACGTCGGCGAGCCGCTCTCGCAGGCTGTCGCCGGCCTTGCCCTTGATCTCGTCGGCCCGGGCGATCACGCCCTCCACCCCGCCGTACGTGGTGATCCACTTGGCGGCGGTCTTCGGGCCGACGCCCGGGATGCCGGGCAGGTTGTCGCTGGTCTCGCCGACCAGCGCGGCGAGATCCCGGTACTGCTGAGGCGGAACACCATACTTCGCCTCGATCGCGGCCGGGTCCATCCGGGCCAGGTCGGAGACGCCCTTGCGCGGGTAGAGGACGGTGATCTGGTCGTCGACCAGTTGGAACGCGTCGCGGTCACCGCTGCTGATGAGCACCGACATGCCCTGGTCGCGGGCCTGGCAGGCGAGCGTGGCGATCACGTCGTCGGCCTCGAAGCCCTCCTTCTCGACCACCGGGATCTGCAGCGCGGCCAGGACCTCCTTGACCAGGCTGACCTGGCCCTTGAAGTCGGTCGGGGTCTCGCTGCGGCCGGCCTTGTACTCCGCGTACTTGTCGGTGCGGAAGGACCGGCGGGAGACGTCGAAGGCCACCACGATGTGGGTGGGCTGCTCGTCGCGCAACACGTTGATCAGCATCGAGGTGAAGCCGTACACCGCGTTGGTCGGCTGACCCGTCGTGGTGGAGAAGTTTTCCACGGGCAGGGCGAAGAAGGCCCGGTATGCCATGGAATGTCCGTCGACGAGAAGCAGGCGCGGTGTCGTAGCTGTCACGGCAGCGACTCTAGTCCGTCGCACCGACATCCCCGACCTTCGGCACGGGGTGCCGCAACGACTGCCGATCCGAACGCCGACGGCCGGTCACCCCGCGAGGGGATGACCGGCCGCCGGCTCGGGTGGCTCAGGCCACGCCGAGGTACGCCTCCTTGACCGACGGGTCGTGCAGCAGGTCCTGACCGGACCCCTCCTTCACGATCCGACCGGTCTCCAGCACGTAACCGCGGTGTGCCCGCGACAGCGCCTGCTGGGCGTTCTGCTCCACCAGCAGGATCGTGGTGCCCTGCTGGTTGATCTCGGTGATGATGTCGAAGATCTGCCGGATCACCAGCGGGGCCAGCCCCATCGACGGCTCGTCGAGCAGCAGCAGCTTCGGTCGGCTCATCAGCGCCCGGCCGACAGCGAGCATCTGCTGCTCACCGCCGGAGAGGGTGCCACCGGCCTGCTTGCGGCGCTCGGCCAGTCGCGGGAAGAGGGTCAGCACCCGGTCCAGGTCGGCGGCGATGCCGGCGGAGTCCCGCCGGGTGTACGCCCCCATGTCCAGGTTCTCCATGACCGTCATACCCGGGAAGATCTGCCGTCCCTCCGGCGACTGGCACAGCCCCCGGACCACCCGCAGGTCGGCCCGGAGCTTGCTGATGTCCTCGCCGTTGAACGTGATCTTCCCGGCGGCCAGCGACCGGGTCCCGGAGATGGCCCGCATGGTGGTGGTCTTGCCGGCGCCGTTCGCGCCGATCAGGGCCACCACCTCACCCTCGTTCACGGTGAGGCTGATCCCGTGCAGCGCCTCGATCCGACCGTACGCGACGGCGACGTTCTCCAGCTCAAGCAGCGTCATCGGCGGGCTCCCCCAGGTACGCGGCGATCACCTTCGGATCGCGGCTGACCTCCGCGGGCGCACCCTCGGCGATCTTGCGGCCGAACTCCAGCACCACGATCCGGTCGGTGACACCCATGACCAGCCGCATGTCGTGCTCGATGAGCAGCACGGTCAGGCCCATGTCCCGGATCTTGCGGATCAGGGTGAGGAGTTCCTCCTTCTCCGCCGGGTTGAAGCCGGCGGCCGGCTCGTCCAGGCAGATCAGCTTCGGCTCGGTGGCCAGCGCGCGGGCGATCTCCAACCGACGCTGGTAGCCGTACGGCAGGTTGCGCGCCTCGTCGTTGGCCCGGTCGGCGATGCCGACGAACCGCAGCAACTCCAGCGCCTTGGCCTCGGCCGCCCGCTCCTCCAGGATGTGCCGGGACAACCCGAACGTCTTGGCGAACGTGCGACGCGTCTCCTGCCACGTCCGCTGGATGCCCGCCTCGGCGGTCACCTGCGGCAACTCGTGCGGCTTCGGCTTCTTCCGGGGCACCCGGAAGAGCGCTCCGGGCACGCTGGTCTTGTGCCGGGAGTCGGTGCCGACCATGACGTTCTCCAGTGCTGTCATCTCCGGGAAGAGACGGATGTTCTGGAACGTACGGGAGATGCCCAACTGGCTGATCTGATGCGGCTTGCGGCCGGTCACCTTCTGGCCGCGGAACCGGACCGCACCGGAGGTCGGCTTGTAGACCCCGGTCATCACGTTGAAGCTGGTGGTCTTGCCGGCGCCGTTCGGCCCGATGAGGCCGAGGATCTCGCCCTCGTAGATCTGGAAATTGATCTTGTCAAGGGCGACCACACCACCGAAGCGCAGCGTGACGTCGTCGACTTCGAGCAGTACCGACCGGGGCCCCGGCTGGGCCGGGATCTTCGGCGCGGACGTGCTGGTGGTCTGGTCAGACATGAGCGGGCGCCTCCTCTGCCTCCGCCGCGCGATCCTTCAACTCGCGGGCTCGCCGCCGGCTCGGGATCAGACCCTGCGGACGCAGGATCATCACCAGCACCATGGCCAGACCGAAGACCAGCCACCGGTAGTCGGCGAAGTCCCGGAACCGTTCCGGCAGGTACGCCAGCAGCACCGCGCCGAGCGAGACACCGAGCATGTTGCCGGAACCGCCGACCACGACCATCGCGACGAAGAGGATCGAGAGGTTCGCGTTGAACTGGGTCGGGTCGATGAACGCGTTACGGCTGCCGAAGAGGAAGCCGGACAGGCCACCGAGCGCCGCGCCCATGGCGAACGCCCACAGCTTGAACTTGAACGGGTACACGCCCATCACGGCGGCGGCGTCCTCGTCCTCGCGGACCGCGAGCCAGGCGCGACCGACCCGGCTGTGCTCCAGCCGACGAACCAGGATCACCATCAGCAGGACGAAGGTGATCGCCAGCCAGTACCAGGGCTTCGCGTCGATCAGACCGAAGACCTTGTTGTCCGCCGACGGCGGACCCTCCGGACCCGGAATTGCCGAGATACCGACCGGACCGTTGGTGACCCCGGTGGCGTTGCGGGCCACGATGCGGATGATCTCACCGAAGCCGAGCGTGACGATGGCCAGGTAGTCACCGCGCAACCGAAGCGTCGGCCAACCCAGCAGCACACCGGAGATCATCGTCAGCACGATCGCGAGCAGGAGGCAGATCCCCCAGGTCACCGCCCAGGTCGGCGGCAGGTCGAACTCCTGCTGGATCCACTTGACGACCGGCGAGTTCACCGAACCGAACAGCGCCACGCTGTAGGCGCCGATCGCGAAGAATCCGATGTAGCCGAGGTCGAGCAGGCCGGCGAGGCCGACCACCACGTTCAGGCCGATCGCGACCAGGACGTAGATGGCGCAGACGAAGAGCACGCCCGCCCAGTTGTTGCCGCCGGCGATCGAGTCGGTGCGGAGGTTGTTCAGACCGGGGATCATCAGACCACCGGGCAGCTTGCCCAGGTACGGCAGGGTGTAGACGAAGACGAGCAGGGCGGCCACGCCGATGGCCTTTTGCCACTTCGGCAGGGCCCCCCAACGGTCGCCGATCGAGGTCAGGAAACCGACCCGGCGGCGATCTGCGGAGCGAATCTTGTCGATCATGCGCGGGCCCTCCCGAGCGACTCACCCAACAGGCCGGTGGGCCGGAACATCAGCACCACGATCAGCACCACGAAGGCGATGACGTCCTCCCAGTTGGACGCGAAGAGCGTCGCGCCGTAGACCTCGACGATGCCGAGGAAGAGGCCACCGAGCAGCGCACCGCGCAGGTTGCCGATGCCGCCGAGCACCGCGGCGGTGAACGCCTTCAGACCGAGCACGAAGCCGATGCTGTTCTGGGTGAAGCCGAACCGCATGCTCCACAGCAGCGCGGCGGCACCGGCCATGATGCCACCGAGCACGAAGATCAGCATGATCACGCGCTCCTGGTTGACGCCCATCAGCGCGGCGGTCTCCGGGTTCTGGGCCACCGCACGCACACCCCGGCCGTAGCGGGTGCGGTTGATGAACCAGTCCAGCAGCGCCATCATCGCCACGGCCGCGACGAAGACGATCAGCTGGATGTTCGTGATCGCGGTGTTGCCGATGGTGAACAGGGTCTCCTGCTGGATGATCGTCGGCATACCGATGATCTGCCGGGGCCGGCCGAACACATCCGGCAACGCGCCACCGAGCAGCTTCGGCAGCACCTGCCCGAAGAGCTCCACGAAGACCAGTGACAGACCGATCGCGGTGATCAGGAAGATCAGCGGCGGCGCGTTCTTGCGCCGCAGGGGCCGGTACGCGACCCGCTCGAGCGCCAGGGCTGTGCCGCCGGAGGCGACCGCCGCGACGATCAGACCGAGCACCAGGAAGAGGATCGCCTGGCCGATGGGCGGGTTATTTTGCACGCCGAGTTGGTTCCACAGGATCAGCACCGCGAAGGTACCGACCATGAACACTTCGGAGTGCGCGAAGTTGATCAGGCGAAGGACGCCGTAGACGAGGGTGTAGCCAAGGGCGATCAGGGCATAGATGGCGCCCTTGGACAGGCCATCGACCGTGTGCTGGCCGAGATGGCCGATCAGTTCATCGAAATGCACCGGGGGTCTCCTTGAATCGAGTGCGGCCGGGGTGAGACACCCCGGCCGCACTCCATTGCGTGGGGCGTCAGCTGAGCTTGAGCTCCTGCAGCGCCTCGATGGCCTCGCCCTTGATCTGGTAGGCCCAGATGACGACCTTGGTCGGGTCAACGTCACCCTTGGCGTCGAACTTGATGTACTTCGACACACCCTGCTTGTCGTACGACTTCACGAACGCCAGGATGTCCGCCCGGGTCTTCTTGCCAGCCTTGAAGGCGTCCAGGTAGATGGTGGCGCCGTCGAAGCCCTCAGCACCGTAGGAGCCCGGCGGGATGCCGAACTTCTTCTGGTAGTCAGCGGAGAAGGTGCCGCCGGCCTTGTCGGCCGGGAGGCACGGGCAGGTGATGATCGCGCCCTCGGCGCCACCGGAGGCACCCTTCGGGAACGCGGTGTCGTAGAGACCGTCCGGGCCGACGAACTTGGCCTGGACACCGGCGGCACGCATCTGCTTCACCAGCGGAGCGGCCTCACGGGTGTAGCCGCCGTAGAAGACGAAGTCCGCCTGAGCGGCCTTGATCTTGGAAACGGTGGCGTCGAACTGCGTCTGCCGCTCCTGGATCTTGTCCTTGTTGACGACCAGCGGGCCGAGCTGCTTGCCCAGCTCGTCGGTGATGCCGGCGCCGTAGGCGCTGGCGTCGTCGACCATGAAGACCTTCTGCGCGTTCTGGGTCTTCAGGTAGCTCGCCACCGCGCCGGCCTGCGTGCCGTCGTTGCCGACCACGCGGTAGAAGGACGTGTTGCCCTTCTGGGTCAGGTCGGTCCGGGTCGCGGACGGGCTGACCATCGCCAGGCCCGCGGCCTGGTAGATCGGCATCGTCGCGTCCGACTCACCGGAGAAGTGACCACCGATGACACCGAGGAACGAGTTGTCCCCAGCGATCTGGTTCGCGAACGGGGTCGCCACCGCGGGGTCACCCTGGGTGTCGAACTCCTGCATGGTGACCTTGCAGTCCGGGTTCGCCGTGTTGAACTGCTCCACGGCGAGCTTCGCGCCGTTCAGCGACGGGATCACCAGACCCGCGTTGTCACCCGTGAACGCGCCGAAGATCGCGATCTTGCCACCGCAGTCGCCCGACGCGGTCCCACCGTCGCCGCCACCGGAATCCTGGCAACCAGCCGCGACCACCAGGGTCGCGGCGAGCGCTACGGTGCCCAGCGCCCGTACATAGCTTCGCCTCACGGCTTCCTGACCTCCTCGAGATGCGGACGCGGCTGACCCGAAGCGACGGCGACAGCAGCAGACCCGCAATTCCACCCACCCCGCAGGGACGCCCCCTGCGTTACGGCTCGTGATGGCGGAGCGTACCGACACGACATACCGTCCCGGAAGGCCTGAAGGCGGGGTCTGCGAAACCGTTACGAAGACGTGGGCAATCATGTCGATGTCCGTAACAGGTGAATCCGCCGGACGGTCCTTAAAACCACGCCCGGTCGACGTCCAGCAGCGCCCACCCCGCCCGCGCGAACCCGACGAAAAGCCGACTGACCTGCGCAAACGCCCGCTCGGGTCAGCTGCCGGGGTGAACCCTCACCGCACCGGCGGCGATCAGGCGCCCAGGCCGGTCGCCGACCACAGCCCGGCCCGGGTGCCGTCGTCCGCCGCCAACCACCACCGGTCACCCACCGCCATCAGCGTCACGTCCCGGTCAACGCCCGCCGGCACATCGAGGGGCATCGTCGCCTCCCGCCACGAACCACCCCGGTCGGTCGACACCCACACCGAGTGCCGTGCCCCATCCGTCACCGCCGCGAACAGACTGCCGCCGGACGACACCAGCGAGCCCACCCCCGGCACCCCGGCCCCACCCCGCCGCCCGAACGCGCCGCCAGCCACCCAGCCCGACGCCTCCTGCCGCCACGCGCCGAACGTCCCCCCGCGCAGCCCGACCGCCACCGGCACGCCGTCGACCAGCACCACCCGCTGCAACTCCTCGTACTCCGGCCCACCCGGCAGCACCGTGCGCCGCCACGACCGCCCGTCCGGCGACGACCACACCGCCGGGTCACGATCGATCCGGCCAGCCGGCAACAGGCCACCCACCGCCAGCCACCCCGACGACGTCGCCACCGCGTCGAACGCCCAGGTCACCCCCGCCGCGTCACTGGCCAGCTCCGGTGCACCCTCGACCAGCGCGAACTCCGCCGCGGCAGGCGACGCCACCCAGGACGCCGCACCCGCCGACCGGTTACCGACGATCAACCAACCCGGCGGGCCGGCCGTCAGCCGGGACACGTTCACCGCCGTCGGCCCGCCGTACGTCTCGAACGGCGCCTGCACCTCGACCAGAGTGCCGTCGGCCAACTGCCGCCACGTGCTCACCCGCGGGTAACCGTGCGCACCGCCGACCTTCGCGCCGATCAACGCCACCTGCCCGTCCCGGCAGGCCGCCGACAGGAACACGTTCTGCCGGCCGTAGAAGGAATCCGGACGCACCGGCAGCACGCTCCACGTCGTACCGTCCACGCTGGTCCAGGCCGCCGGGCGGGTGCCACCGTCGGCGTCCACGACACCACCGACCACGAACCACCGGCCCGCGCACGACGCCGCGTCCCGCACCAGCGGACGACCCTCGCCACCCGGCGGCGCCGGCAACGTCAGCGGCTGCCAACCCGGCCGCAGCGGCGGCGCCGGGGCCGTCGTCGACCCCGCGCCGCTCGGCGCGGCCGGCCCGTCGCACCCGGCGAGCAGCAGCGCGAAGAGGCCGAACACCGCGATCACCCGTCGGACGGACACCCGTCGATGCTAACCAGCAGAGCCCGCACACGGTGGCCCGGCGTCGCCCCGGACCGCTCAGACGGTCGGCTGCTGCGACACCTCGCCACCGGCGGTCTCCGCGAGGATTCGCTCGGCGACCTCTTTCATGGTCATCCGGTGGTCCATGGCCGTGCGCTGGATCCACTTGAACGCCTGCGGCTCGGTCATCCCGTAGGTGGTCATCAGCGCGCCCTTGGCCCGCTCCACCGACTTACGGATCTCCAGGCGGTCGGTCAGGTTCGCGACCTCCGCCTCCAGGGCCGCGACCTCCGAGTAACGCGACAGCGCGATCTCCACCGCCGGGACCAGGTCGCTCTTCTGGAAGGGCTTCACCAGGTACGCCATCGCGCCCGCCGCCCGCGCCCGCTCCACCAGATCACGCTGGCTGAACGCGGTCAGAATGATCACCGGAGCGATCCGGGCGCCGGCGATGCGCTCGGCGGCGGCCAGCCCGTCCATGATCGGCATCTTGATGTCCAGGATGACGAGATCGGGCTTCAGCTCCTCGGCGAGGCGAACGGCTGTCTCACCGTCGCCGGCCTCCCCCACCACCTCGTAACCCTCTTCGACCAGCATCTCGGCGAGGTCCAGCCGGATCAGCGCCTCGTCCTCGGCGATCAGTACGCGCCTGCGCTCGGCATCCGTCGGCGTCTCAGCCACCAGCCCTACCCCCACCATCGATCACTGCACGGCTACCACCCATGCTCCCGCATGAGAGTAGTCGGGTACAGTAGGCGCCACCCGCCGGGATGGTGGAACGGCATACACGGAAGTCTCAAACACTTCTGCCCGAAAGGGCTTGCGGGTTCGAATCCCGCTCCCGGCACTCTTGTCATACGCCTGTTCGACGATGTGGACGTGCATCCACCGCAGATGCGGGCACAGGCCCGCGCGCTCCGCGTTCGCGGACACAGCATTCATTCCGTAGCTCGGAAGCTGTCGTTGCCGTACGCAACCGTCTGGCACTGGTGCGTCGATCGACCCGAACCGGTGCGGCGTGGCACGGAACTGCGCTGCTTCCGATGTCGGCCGGATGTCGACAATCCGACCGACCCCGGGGCCTACGCCTACCTGCTCGGTCTCTACCTGGGCGACGGCCACCTGGTCACGACGGCGCGTGTTCCGGTGTTACGCATCTACTGTTCCGATGCCTGGCCCGGGCTGATCGAGGCGTGCGACGTGGCCATGCGAGCCGTGTTGGCCTCCAGGGTGCAACGGATCCAGAAGCAGGGTTGCGTGGGCGTGCAGAGTTACGGCCTCCACTGGCCCTGCCTGCTCCCGCAGCACGGTCCCGGCAAGAAGCACGAGCGACCGATCGTCCTCGCCGACTGGCAACGGCCGATCATCGAACAGCACCCCGGCGACTTTCTGAGAGGGCTGTTCCACTCCGACGGCTGCCGGGTCGCCAACCGGGTGACCGTGCGCGGCAAGGCGTACGTCTACCCGCGCTACATGTTCGTCAACGAGTCGGCCGACATCATGGGGCTCTGCCAGTGGGGCCTCGACCTGCTGGGCATCGCCTGGCGGATGAACCGGCGCAACTCGCTGTCGGTGGCCCGGCGCGCCGCGGTCGTCACCCTGGACCGCCACGTCGGTCCGAAGTCTTGACCGGTCAGGCGATCGTGTCGAGGGCGTGGGCGAGGTCGGCGCGCAGGTCCTCGGGGTCTTCCAGACCGACCGAGAGGCGCAGCAGGGCGGCGGCGGGTTTGGCGTCGCCCTCGACCGGCCGGTGGGTGAGCGAGGCCGGGTGCTGGATGAGGGTGTCCACGCCGCCGAGCGAGACCGCGTGGGTGATGAGCCGGCAGGCACCGGCGACGGTCGCGGCGGCGGGCGCCCCGCCGCGTACCTCGAAGGCGAGCAGGCTGCCGGGTCCGGCCATCTGCCGGCCGACCAGCGCCGCCGGGTCGTGCACCGAGGGGTGGTGCACCCGGTGTACGGCGGGGTGGTCGGCGAGCCAGCCGGCGAGTTTCTCGGCGGTGGCCTGTTGGGCGCGGACCCGCAACGGCAGGGTCTGCAGGCCACGGTGCAGCAGGTAGCCGCCGAGGGGGTGCAGGATCGCGCCGGTGACCGCGCGGACCTGGCGTAGGCGCACGGCCCAGGTGTCGTCGCAGGCGACGACGCCGGCGAGGACGTCGCCGTGCCCGCCGATGCTCTTGGTGGCGCTGTGCAGGACGAGGGTGGCGCCGTGGCGGGCGGGCTGTTGCAGCACGGGGGTGGCGACGGTGTTGTCCACCAGCAGTGGGATGTCGCCGGCCGCGGCGGCGAGGGCGGCGATGTCGACCAGGTCGAGGGTGGGGTTGGCGGGTGTCTCGACGATAATCAGTGCGGTGTCCGGGCGGATGGCGGCGGCGACCTCGTCGGGGTGGGCCCAGGTGACTGTGGTGCCGAGCAGGCCGGTGGCGAGGATGTGGTCGGTGCCGCCGTAGAGGGGTCGGACGGCGACGACGTGCCGGCGGTCGTCGCGGGCGGCGGCGAGCAGGGTGGCGGTGAGGGCGGCCATTCCGCTGGCGAAGGCGACGGCCTGGGCGGTGCCCTCCAGTTCGGCGAGGGCGCTCTCGAAGCGGGCGACGGTGGGGTTCCAGAGCCGTTGGTAGACGGCGCCACCTTCGGCGGGGAGGGTGCCGCCGGTGGCGAGCTGCTCGTAGGCGTTGCCGCCGTCGTCGACCGAGGGCAGTGGGTTGGTGGTGGACAGGTCGATGGGCGGTACGTGCACGCCGAGGGTGCGGAGGTCGTCGCGGCCGGCGTGCACGGCCCGGGTGTCCATCGGTGTCATGGCGGTAGCGTCGAACATCTGATGCTATGACGGCAATAGTTCGGAAAACTATTCTGTGAAAAGCTCTTGTTTCGGCAGAGAATTCGGCAAAGGATGCGGGGATGCCCCCCGAGCCGAATGATGTGCGGCCGTACCCGGCCCTGGACGAGGTGGATCGCGCGATCCTGACCGAGCTGGCGGCGGACGGCCGGCTGCCGAACAACGCGCTCGCCGAGCGGGTGGGGGTGGCGCCGTCGACGTGCCTGACGCGCACCCGGGCGTTACGCGAGCGCGGTGCGATCCGTGGTTTCCACGCCGAGGTGGATCCGGCGGCGCTCGGCCTGCCGTTGCAGGCGTTGGTGTCGGTGCGGTTGACAGCGCACGAGCGGGCGGCGGTGGACGCGTTCCGGGCCCGGTCGGTGCGGCTGCCCGGGGTGGTGTCGGTGTTCCACGTGGCCGGTGCGGAGGACTACGTGCTGCACGTGCGGGCGGCGTCCGGCGACGCGTTGCGCGACTTCGTCCTGGACCACCTGGCGGTCGACCCGGTGGTGCAGCACACCCAGACCAGTCTCATCTTCGAGCAGGCCCGCGGGATGGGTTGAGCGGCGGGTGAGCTGGCCGACGAAAACCCGGATGTCGGAACAAAGCCGGTCGGTGCCGGGTTGGCTGACCTTGTGATCACCGTACCGTTGTCTGTTCTTGATCTTGCCCCGGTCGCCAAGGGCGCCACCGCTGGCGCGGCCCTGCAGGCCACCACCGAGTTGGCCCGCCGCACCGAGGAGTTGGGCTACCACCGGTTCTGGGTGGCCGAGCACCACAACATGCCGGCGATCGCCAGCTCCGCGCCCGCGGTGCTGCTGGCGCACCTGGCGGCGAACACCTCGACCATCCGGCTGGGCTCGGGTGGGGTGATGTTGCCCAACCACGCGCCGCTGGTGGTGGCCGAGCAGTTCGGCACCCTGGAGGCGCTGCACCCCGGTCGGATCGACCTGGGCATCGGCCGGGCGCCGGGCACCGACCAGATGACCGCGTTGGCGTTGCGGCGCACCATGGAGGGCCTGTCGGCGGAGCACTTCCCCCGGGAGCTTGCGGACCTGATGAACTATTTCAGCGGGGAGAAGCCGGGGCAGATCGTCGCCACCCCGGGTCGCGGTGAGCAGCCGGCCGTGTGGCTGCTGGGCTCCAGCGGTTTCAGCGCCCAGCTCGCCGGCCTGCTCGGCCTGCCGTTCTCCTTCGCACACCACTTCAGCTCGGCGAACACCCTGCCGGCGTTGGCCCTGTACCGGCAGCACTTCCGGCCGTCGCAGTGGCTGGACAAGCCGTACGCGATGGTGGCGGTCAACGCGGTGTGCGCGGACACCGACGAGCGGGCCGAATGGCTGGCCGGGCCGAGCGCCCTGTCGTTCCTGAAGTTGCGCTCCGGGCGGCCGGAGCCGCTGTCGACGCCCGACGAGGCGGCGGCCTACCCGTACACGGAGATCGAGCGGGAGTTCGTGCTGCAACGCCGCGACGGTCAGGCGATGGGCTCGCCGGAGACGGTACGTCGGCAGCTGACCGAGTTGCAGGAGCGCACCGGCGCGGACGAGCTGATGCTGACCACGCTGGTTTACGACGTGCAGGACCGGGTGCGGTCGTACGAGCTGATCGCCGAGCAGGTGGCGGGTGGTCTGCGCCAGCGGGCGTGAAACACGATCTTCACGTCAGCGTCACCCCGCCGACCCGGACGGTGCCTAATGTTGGTGCCGGTGGTGGTACGGCATTCCCGGTCGGGACGGGTTGGGAATGCCGCGGTGTGGCGCACCGGGCCGGAGCTGAGCGGATTCCGCGGCTGCGGCCCGGTGCCTGCCACCCTAGGCGACCCCGGTCGGGACCGCCAGAGCTCGCATCACCGTAGGTGGATGTCCGGCGTCGGTGGGGTGCCCATTCCGTTGCCGATGAAGAACCCCGGGTGCGGCGGTTGGTTGTAGGCGGTGTTCTGCCACGCGATGGCCACCCGGTACTGCGGGTCGTGCATCAGGGTGTAGATCCGGGTGCTGGTCGGGGTGGGTGTGCTGTAGATGCGCAACGCCCGGCTGTCGGTGGTCCGCCAGATCACCTCCTCGCGCCAGTCGCCCAGGATGTCGCCGGAGAGTGCCGGGGTGGCCTTGGTGCCGTTGTTGGACGCCACCCCGCTGCCGTCGAGCAGCCGGGTCTCGCCGCCGGTGCCGTACTTGTCGATCCTCGTGCCGTCCAGCAGTTCCCGCACCGGGTCACCGTCCCACCAGGCGAGGAAGTTCGCCGAGGACGGCTTGCGGCCGACGTTCTGCCCCCTGGTGTTGGCCAGTCCGGCGACCGCTGACGACCACGACTCCGCGCCAGGACTGCCCGCCCAGATGTCCGCGGAGACACCCCGGCCGTTGTCGCCGGACGCCGGCGTGGACCAGAGGACCTGACCGGTACGGGCGTCGGCGAAGTAGGAACTGGGCTTGCTGCCGTCCTCGTCGACCTTGAACACCTCCAGTCCGGCGCGGCCCGGGTCGAGGTCCCCGACGTGCAGCGCGTCGCCGTGGCCGTTGCCGGTGGAGTGCAGCAGCCGGCCGTTGTCGTCGATGGTGGCGGCCCCGTACACGATCTCCTGGCGGCCGTCGGCGTCGACGTCGGCGACGGAGAGTTGGTGGTTGCCCTGACCGGCGGCGGCGCCGTTGCCGGAGGAGTTCGAGTCGAACGTCCAGCGCTTGGTCAGCGTGCCGTTGCGGAAGTCCCAGGCCGCGATCACCGCGCGGGTGTAGTAACCCCGGGCCATGATCAGCGAGGGGCGCTGCCCGTCCAGGTACGCGGTGCCGGCCAGGAACCGGTCCACCCGGTTGCCGTACGAGTCACCCCAGGACGACACGGTGCCGCGCGGCGGGTCGTAGTTCACGGTGGAGGCGATCGCGCCGGTCTGCCCGTTGAACATGGTCAGGTACTCCGGGCCGGACAGCACGTAGCCGCTGGAGTTGCGGTAGTCCGCCGACGACGAGCCGATGAGCTGACCGGTGCCGGAGCGGGTGCCGTCGGCGGTCTTCATGGCCACCTCGGCGCGGCCGTCGCCGTCGTAGTCGTACACCTGGAACTGGGTGTAGTGGGCGCCGGCCCGGATGTTGCGGCCCAGGTCGATGCGCCACAACCGGGTGCCGGTGAGTGTGTACGCGTCGACGTAGACGTTGCCGGTGTAGCCGGACTGGGAGTTGTCCTTGGCGTTCGACGGCTCCCACTTGAGCACGATCTCGTAGCTGCCGTCGCCGTTGAGGTCACCGACGGAGGCGTCGCTGGCGCTGTAGGTGTAGCTCTCCCCGCTCGGGGTGCTGCCCCCGGCCGGGACCTGCAACGGCACGTCCAGGTAGCCCGCGCCGAACTGCAACGCCGGTGCCGACGCCGCCTGCTCGGCGCCGCCCACCACGGCCCGCACCGTGTACGTCGACCCGGCCGCCGCGCCGCTGTCGAGGTAGTTGGTGGCGCCGGTGATGGGGCTGGCGTTGACCCTGGTGGAGCCCCGGTAGAGGTTGAACGCCACCCCGGAGGTCTCGGTGCCGAGAAGCCGCCAGGAGACCAGGTTGCCGCCGCCGGAGCGGACGCTGATCAACCCTCGGTCCAGGTTCTCCATCTGCACCACCCCGGCCGCCGGCGGGGGCGTGGTCGGGGGTGGCGTGGTGGGTGGCGGGGTGGTCGGGGGCGGGGTTGTCGGCTCGCCGGTGGGTGGGGCGCCGGTGCAGGTGGTGCCGTTGAGCGCGAAGCTGCCCGGCACCGGGTTGCTGCCGGTCCAGGAACCGTTGAAACCGAACGAGGTGCTGCCGTTGGTGGCGATGGCGGCGTTGTGGTCGACGTTGCGGGCGGTGACCTGGGCACCGGACTGGGTGACCGTGGCGTTCCACGCCTGGGTGACCTGCTGGCCCGCCGGGTACGACCAGGTGACGGCCCACCCGCTGACCGGGTCACCGAGGTTGGTGACGGTGACGTTGGCGCCGAAGCCGCCCTGCCACTGGTTGGTGATTTGATAGTCGACCCGGCAGCCGACGGCGGCGGCCGAGGCGACGACCGTGCCGAGGGTGCCGGCCACGACGGTGGCCGCCGTGGTGGCGGCGAGCAGGATCAGCCGATGTCTGGACGGGTGCATGCACTGCCTCCGGGATCCGGTGGTGATCGCTGCGGCACACCGGCCCTGCCCGGGGAAGCACGGTGGACCAACCCCACCGCGACGGCGGCGGACGGCGATCTGATCGGGGGTGAAACGCCCTGGAACTCACGGATCCGACTCACCGCGATCGTAGGGCAAGCGCTTTCCGACACGCAACATCGACGCCTGTCGCTCGCTCTGGATTGAGCTTCCGGTCTTGCCCGGACGATCGATGCCTGGTCAACTCGTGCCGGTGAACCCTCACCACATGGACCCCGCCGAATTCCGTCGCGCCGGGCACGCCGTCGTCGACTGGATCGCCGACTACTGGGCGACAGTGGAGCAACGACCGGTCACACCGACCGCTCCCCCGGGCACCGTGGCCGCCGCCCTGCCCGGCGCCCCGCCCACCACCGGCGGCGAACCGGTCGAGGCGGTCCTCGCCGACCTGGACTCGATCGTCGTACCGGGGCTGACCCACTGGCAGCACCCGAGCTTCTTCGGCTACTTCCCGGCCAACACCTCCGGGCCGAGCGTGCTCGGCGACCTGGTCAGCGCCGGGCTCGGCGTCCAGGGCATGCTCTGGGCCACCAGCCCGGCCTGCACCGAACTGGAGACGGTGATGATGGACTGGCTGGCCCACCTGATGGACCTGCCACAACGGTTCCACTCGGCCGGCACCGGCGGTGGGGTCATCCAGGACTCGGCCTCGTCGGCGACGCTGGTGGCCACCCTGGCCGCGCTGCACCGGGCCAGCGACGGCCGGTGGCGTCACGCCGGCATCGACCGGCGCTACCGCGCCTACACCTCCGTGCACGGGCACTCGTCCATCGAGAAGGCCGCACGGCTCGCCGGACTGGGCGACGACGGCGTCCGGTCGATCGCCGTGGACCCGGACACCCAGGCGATGCTGCCGGGCGAGCTCCGGACCGCGATCGAGGCCGACCTTGCCGCCGGTGACGTACCGGCCATCGTGGTGGCGACCATCGGCACCACCTCCACCACCGCCATCGACCCGCTGCCCGAGATCGGAACCATCTGCGCCGAGTACGGCATCTGGCTGCACGTGGACGCCGCGTACGCGGGCGCCGCCGCCGTCTGCCCCGAGCTGCGGTGGTCGCACGCCGGCCTGGAGTACGCCGACTCCTACTGCTTCGACCCGCACAAGTGGCTGCTCACCGGCTTCGACTGCGACGCGTTCTGGGTGGCCGACCGGGCGGCGCTGATCGAGGCGCTGACCGTACTGCCGGAATTCCTGCGCAACGCGGCCTCCGAGTCCGGTGCGGTGATCGACTACCGGGACTGGCAGGTGCCGCTGGGCCGACGGTTCCGAGCCCTCAAGCTGTGGTTCGTGCTGCGCTGGTACGGCGTCGAGGGGCTGCGGGCGCACATCCGCTCCGGGGTGGCGCTGGCCGAGCGGTTCGCCGAGCGGGTCCGCGCCGACGACCGGTTCGAGGTGGCCGCCGCGCACCCGTTCTCACTGGTCTGCTTCCGGCTGCGCGCCGACGACGACACCAACGCGGCGTTGCTGGCCTCGGCGAACGCCACCGGACAGGTGCACCTGACGCACACCCGGGTTGCCGGCCGGTACACGCTGCGGCTGGCGGTCGGCGCACCGCAGACCACCGAGGCGCACATCGACGCGGCCTGGGCCCTGCTCTCCAGGACCGCCGACACACTGCCCACCCCCTAACCCCACGCCGCACCGCCGATCCACGCCCCTCCCCCGACCTTGCGCGGTTCTCGACGACGAGCAGCGACCGACCGGGGCGGGGTTCGGGGCGCCCACCCCCGCAAGGTCACGCTCGATCCTGGATGTAGTGGCCACGAAACCCCCGGATGCCACTACATCCAGGATCTTGCGCGATCTTGGGGCGCGGGGGGCGCGGGGGCGGGGCGGCGGGCGGCAGGGCGGGGCGGCACGGGGTCAGCGTGCGGGGGGGCGTAGCGGTGCGGCGAGGCCGGGCAGGACGGCGGGGCCGAGGTGCGGAGGGCCGGGGACGCGGACGGCGGGGGGTCAGCGTGCGGTGGGGGTACCCGTCGCGGCGAGATCGGCCGGGACCTCGCCGGCAGCGGCGGCGCGGGACGTCGCGGCACCAGCGGCAGACTCCCCGGCGGGAGCGGGCGCGGCTTCGGCGTGGGCGGGGCGGGTGCGGCGCAGGGCGCGCACGGCCGGCTCCAGGGCGGCC